>DATBSZ010000028.1:0-15050 GCA_036559525.1 Burkholderiales bacterium | reverse complement strand
GAACGGCCATCTCGCCAAGCTGTTCCCGACCCTCTTCGGCGGCGGCGACGCCAAGCTGACGATGACCGGGGAGGAGATCCTCGACGCCGGCGTGCAGGTGATGGCGCATCCCCCGGGCAAGCGCAACACCAGCATCCACCTGCTGTCGGGCGGCGAAAAGGCGCTCACCGCGATTGCGCTGGTGTTTTCGCTGTTCCAGCTCAACCCGGCGCCGTTCTGCCTGCTCGACGAGGTCGACGCGCCGCTCGACGACTCCAACACGCTGCGCTTCTGCGACCTGGTGAAGCGCATGTCGGCGCAGACCCAGTTCCTGTTCATCAGCCACAACAAGATCTCGATGGAGATGGCGTCGCAGCTCGTCGGCGTCACCATGCCCGAGTCGGGCGTCTCGCGCGTGGTCGCGGTGGACATCGAGGAGGCGCTGCGCCTGCGGGAGGAGCTCGCAGCCTAGGGCGGCGTGATGAGCGACCTCGTACTCGGTCTGCTCGTGCTCGGGGGGTGCCTGTTCGCGGGCGTGCTCGTCTATAACCGCCTGCAGGAGCGCTCGGCGCGGCGCGCCGCCGAGCGCGCTTTCGCGTCGCCCCACGCGGACTCGCTGCTGCAACAGGCGCCGCGGCGCGAGCCGGTTCTCAAGGTCGAAACGGCTCCGGACGAGCGCGTCGATTACGTCATCGAGCTCAGGGGCCGAGCGCCGCTGGCCGCTGCCGTGATGCTCGAAGCCTGGCGGCCGATCGAGCAGCGCTTCGCGCGCCGGGTGCTGCTCGCCGCGGCCGACGGCGGCGCGTGGCGCGCCGGCCTGCAGCTCGTGAGCCGCGCCGGCGTGGTGAGCGACGCCGAGCTGATCGAATTCCGCTCCGGAGTCGAGACGCTCGGCGCAAGGCTGGGGGCGGCGGTGTCCTCGCCCGAGATGCGGCCGGCCCTCGACGCCGCGCGCGAGCTCGACCGCACCTGCGCCGACAGCGATATTCAAGTCGCATTGCATGTCGTGGGTCCCATGCTTGATTTGAATTCAGAAGCCCTGGCCGGCGAGCAGCCCTTCAAGGTGGTGCGGCGCGAGGACGGGATCACGCTGGTGCTGGACGTCGCCCTCACGCCCGACCTCGGCGCGAGCTACGAAGCGATGGCGCGCGCCGGCCGCCGCCTGGCCGATTCGCACGGCGCCCGGCTGGTCGACGATCGCGGAAACGCGCTCGACGATCGCTCGCTCGCCGCCATCGGCGCGCAGCTCGAGGCGGTGCGCCAGACGCTCGCCGGGCGGGGCATCGAGCCCGGCAGTCCGCTCGCGCTGCGGCTCTTTTCATGACGATCGAGAAGAAGATCAGACAACTCCGGGAGACGATCGAGCGCCACAACCGCCGCTACTACGTCGAGGACGCGCCGGAAATCACCGACGCGGAATACGACCGGCTCTTCCGCGAGCTGCAGGCGCTCGAAGCCGAGCACCCGGCGCTGCGCAGCGCCGACTCGCCGACCCAGCGCGTGGGCGCGGCGCCGCTCTCCGAGTTCGGCGAGGTGCGGCATGGCGCACCGATGCTCTCGATCGCCAACGCCTTCGACGAGGAGGAGGTGCGAGCCTTCGACAAGCGGGTGCGGGAAGGCCTCAAGGTCGAGGAGGTCGAATACGCCGCCGAGCCCAAGTTCGACGGCCTGGCCGTGAGCCTCGTCTACCGCAACGGCGTCCTCTTCCAGGGGGCGACGCGCGGCGACGGGACCACCGGCGAGGACGTGACCGCGAACCTGCGCACCGTGCACTCGATTCCTCTGAAGTTGAATTCCTCTGATGAATCTCTGGAAGTGCGAGGCGAAGTGCTGATGTATCGCCGCGACTTCGAAGCGCTCAACCAACGCCAGCGCCAGGCCGGCCAGAAGGAGTACGTCAATCCTCGCAACGCCGCGGCCGGCGCGATCCGACAGCTCGATTCGCGGATCACCGCGTCGCGGCGGCTGCGGTTCTTCGCTTACGCCCTGATTTCCGGCACGGGGGCAGGGACGCATTCACAGGCGCTCGACCGGCTGGAGAAGCTCGGCTTTCCGGTTTGCGAAGAGCGCGGCGTGGTGCAAGGCGTCGATGGCCTGCTCGCGTACTACGCGAAAATCGGCCGCCGGCGCGAGAAACTGCCCTATGCCATCGACGGCGTGGTCTACAAGGTCAACCGCCTCGACTGGCAGGAGCGCATCGGCTTCGTCTCGCGCGCGCCGCGTTTCGCGCTCGCGCACAAGTATCCCGCCGAGGAGCAGACCACGCAGGTGCTGGGCATCGAAGTCCAGGTCGGGCGCACCGGTACCCTGACTCCGGTGGCGCGGCTGAAGCCGGTGTTCGTGGGGGGCGTCACGGTGACCAACGCCACCCTGCACAACGAAGGTGAGCTGCGGCGCAAGGACGTGCGGATCGGCGACACGGTCGTGGTGCGCCGCGCCGGCGACGTAATTCCCGAAGTGGTTTCGGTGAGGACCGAAGCTCGTCCGTCCAACGCGACAATCTTTCAGATGCCGGCCAAGTGCCCGGTGTGCGGCTCCGCGGTCGTGAGAAACGAGGACGAAGCCGCCCACCGCTGCAGCGGCGGCCTGTACTGCCCGGCGCAGCGCAAGCAGGCGGTGCTTCACTTCGCCAGCCGGCGTGCAATGAACATCGAGGGCCTCGGCGAGCGCCTGGTCGACCAGCTCGTGGAAAAGGATATCGTCCACACGCCGGCCGATCTCTACAAGCTCGGCGCCAAGGAGCTCGAAGACCTGGAACGCATGGGAGAGAAGTCTGCCGCCAACCTGGTCGCCGAGCTCGAGCGCTCGCGCGAGACCACCCTCGAGCGCCTGATCTACGCCCTGGGCATCCGCAACGTCGGCGAAACCACGGCGCGCGACCTTGCGCGCCACTTCGGCGACCTCGGGCCGCTCGAAAACGCAAGCGAGGAGGAGTTGCTCCGGGCGCCCGACGTCGGTCCCGTGGTGGCGCGCTCGATCGGGCAGTTCTTCGACGAGCCGCACAACCGCCAGGTCATCCGCGACCTGGTCACGAGAGGGGTGCGCTGGCCGAAGGTCGCCCCGGCGCCCCGGCTGTCGACCCCGGCGAAGACGTTCGTGCTGACCGGAACGCTCTCGGGCATGAGCCGCGAGGAGGCGCGCGCGGCGATCGAGGCCAAGGGGCACAAAGTGGCCGGCTCGGTGTCCAAGAAGACCGATTTCGTGGTCGCCGGCGAGGATGCGGGAGCGAACCTCGAGCGCGCACGCTCTCTCGGCGTGACCATCCTGGAAGAAAAGGAATTCACCAAAATGCTGCAGAATCTCTAACTCCAGATGCACGCCAAGCTCAGAAAAGCCGTGTTCCCGGTCGCCGGCCATGGCAGCCGCTTCCTGCCGGTCACCAAGGCGAGCCCGAAGGAAATGCTGCCGATCGTCGACAAGCCGCTGATCCAGTACGCGGTGGAGGAGGCCGCGGCGGCCGGCATCACCGAGATGATCTTCGTCACCGGCCGCAACAAGCGCGCGATAGAGGACCATTTCGACAAGGCTCACGAACTCGAGACCGAGCTCGAGCGCAAGAACAAGGGCGTGCTGCTCGACATGGTGCGCTCGGTGCTGCCCGAGGGTGTAAGTTGCATCTACCTGCGCCAGGCCGAGCCGCTCGGCCTCGGCCACGCGGTGCTTTGCGCGCAGCCGGTAGTTGGAAATGAGCCTTTCGCGGTGCTGCTCGCCGACGACCTGATCGACTCGCAGCCGCCCGCGATGTGCCGCATGGCCGAGGTGTTCGCCAGCACCGGATCCTCGCTCCTCGGGGTCGAGGAGGTGCCGCGCGAGCAGACGCAGAGCTACGGCATCGTCACCATCGACAAGCTGCAGGGCGATACCGCGCGCATCCACAGCATCGTCGAGAAACCCAAGCCGGACAAGGCGCCCTCGAACCTCGGCGTGATCGGGCGCTACGTGCTGACGCCCAGGATTTTCGAGCTGCTCGGCCAGGTCGTGCCGGGCGCCGGCGGCGAGATCCAGCTCACCGACGCCATCTCCGCGCTGCTCGTGATCGAGCGCGTCCTCGCCGTGCGCTTGCCGGGACGGCGCTACGACTGCGGCTCGAAGTTGGGCTACCTGCAGGCGACGCTGGAATACGGGCTGCGCCATCCGGAAACCGGGGCCGATTTCGCGCGCTACCTGAAGTCGCGGAAAGATGCCTGACACGGAGAGCGCCTGGGCGTTCCTCAGGGACTCCGACCTGATCGCCAGCGCCGCGGAAGTGCAGGCGGCGGTGCAGCGCGTCGCGTCCGAAGTTGAAGAAAAACTTGCCAGGAGCTATCCGCTGGTGTTGGCAGTCATGGGAGGCGCAGTGGTGTTCGCCGGGCAGATCCTGCCGCTGCTGCGCTTTCCGCTGGACTTCGACTACGTCCACGCCTCCCGCTACGGCGCAATGACCCGCGGCTCGAGGATCGAATGGCGCGTGCGGCCGCCGGCGCTGGTGCGGGGACGTGCGGTGCTGGTGCTGGACGACATCCTGGACCACGGCGAGACCATGAACGCCATCCGCAACGGGCTGCTCGAGCTCGGCGCGCAGACTGTGCATTGCGCTGTCCTCGTCGAGAAGACGCTCAAGGAAGCGAAGCCGATCAAGCCCGATTTCGTCGGCCTTAGAATTCCCGACCGTTTCGTCTTCGGCTGCGGCATGGACGCGAAAGGCTTCTGGCGCAATCTCCCCGAGATCCGCGCGATGAAAGAATAGCCATGCTGGCCATCATCGGCGGAAGCGGACTCACCCAGCTCGCCAACCTCGAGGTCGGCCGGCGCAAGGTCGCGCGCACGCCGTACGGCGATCCCTCGGGCCCCGTGACCTTCGGCCGCATCGGAAGCAACGAGGTGCTGTTCCTCGCCCGCCACGGCTATGGCCACACCATCGCACCGCACGAGGTGAACTACCGCGCGAATCTCTGGGCGCTGAAGCAGGCGGGGGCCGATTCGGTGGTGTCGGTGGCCTCGGTCGGCGGCATCCGCAACGACATCTGGCCCGGAGCGATCGTGCTGCCGCACCAGGTCATCGATTACACCTGGGGCAGGGCATCGACCTACTTCGAAGGCCCGGGCACGCCGGTCAACCACATCGATTTCACCGAGCCGTACTCGCGCGAGCTGCGCGCGCGGCTGCTCAAGGCCGCCGCCGCGTGCGGCGAGCGGGTCACCGACGGCGGCGTCTACGCCGCCACCCAGGGCCCGCGGCTCGAGAGCGCGGCGGAGATCAACCGCCTGGAGCGCGACGGCGCCGAGATCGTCGGCATGACCGGCATGCCCGAAGCCGCGCTCGCGCGCGAGATCAGCTTGCAGTACGCAGCCATCGCGGTGGTCGCGAACTATGCCGCCGGACGCGGCGACAGCGAGCGCGCCGTGCCGCTCGACAAGATCGAGGCGGTGCTCGACGAGGCCATGGGGCGCGTACGCCGCATCATCGAGAAGCTCTGCGAGCAATGATCCGCGACGTTCTGCGCATGGGCGACCCCCGGCTCTGGCAGAAGTCCCTGCCCGTTTCGCAGTTCAGTTCAGAAGAATTGAATGAACTGCTTCGGGACATGCGAGACACGATGGCTCACCTGAATGGCGCCGGCCTCGCCGCGCCGCAGATCGGCGTGCCCCTGCGCCTGGTGATCTTCGGCGTCACCGCCAACCCCCGATACCCCGACATCGAGCCCGTGCCCGACACCGTGCTCATCAACCCCGTGCTGACGCCCCTCTCGAACGAGATGGAGGAGGGCTGGGAGGGCTGCCTGTCGGTGCCCGGGATGCGCGGCTGGGTTCCCCGCCACCGGGAATTGAAGTACGCCGGCTGCGACGAGCACGGCAACCCCTTTGAAAGGACAGTACAAGGCTTCCATGCGCGCGTGGTCCAGCACGAGGTCGACCACCTCGACGGCGTCCTCTATCCGATGCGCATTCGCGACCTGACCAAGTTCGGTTTCAACGAAGAGCTGTTCCCGGGCGCCGGCCTGCCGCCGGAGGATTGAGTTGGTCTACAAGGAACCCGGCGAAAAGGTCCGCCTCGAGCGTATTTCACCCGATCCGCCGAAGGGCATGACGAAGGAGAGGGCGCAACGGCGCTTCGCCGAGCTCGGCGAGGAGCTGTTCGAGCTGCAGGACGCCATGTTCGGCGCCAAGGTCAACAGCGTGATGGTGGTGCTGCAGGGTCGCGACAGCGCGGGCAAGGACGGCGCGATCAAGCACGTCGCAGGCTGCCTCAATCCGCGCGGCGTGAATGTCGTTTCCTTCGGCGTGCCGACCGCCGAGGAGCGCGAGCACGACTTCCTCTGGCGGGTGCACCGCCACGCGCCGCGGCTGGGCGAGTTCGCGATCTTCAACCGCTCCCATTACGAGGACGTGCTGGTGGTGCGCGTGCACGGCCTCGTCCCGCGCAAGCTGTGGCAGGAGCGCTACGGGCACATCGTGGACTTCGAGGAGCTCCTCGCCGAGCACGGCACGATCGTGCTCAAGTATTTCCTCCACGTCAGCAGGAAGGAGCAAAAGGAGCGCCTCCTCGAGCGCGAGCGCACGCCGCAGGCCGCCTGGAAGCTCAACGTGAACGACTGGAAGGAACGCGAGCACTGGGACGATTACACCGAGGCCTACGAGGACGCGATCTCGAAGACCGCGGCCCCGCACGCTCCGTGGATCGTGGTGCCGGCGAACGCCAAGTGGTACCGCAACCTGGTGGTCGCCGAGTCGATCGCCGAAGCGCTGCGCGGGCACCGCAAGTCCTGGAGGAAGGCGCTCGACGAGACCGGCCGCAAGCGCCGCGCCGAGCTCGCCGACTACCGCAAAGGCTAGCGCAGCGCTGCTTCGGGTTCCCGAAGAGTGAGATCCTCGAGCAGCTCCTGCTCGAGCTGCAGCACGGCCTTGGAGTCCTTGAGGACTTCACCGGAGATGAGGAATACGTCTTCGGCGCGATCGCCGAGCGTGTTGATGCGAGCGGTCTGCAGGTTGATGCGATAGCGCGACAGGGTGCGGGCCACGCCGTAGAGCAGGCCCGGCCGGTCGGCGGCTACGATCGTCAGCGCATGGTAGGCGCCGCGCTCGTCGGGACGGATGTTGACCGCGGGCGAGATCGGGAAGTGGCGCACGCGGCGCGACAGGCGCCCGCCGCGCGGCGGGCCGAGAGGGGCGTCGGACTGGAGCTCCGCCGCCAGGTCGGTCTCGATCATGGCGATGCGGTCCTGGTAGTGCGCGTCGCGCCCCTCTCCCATGATGACGAAGGTGTCGAGCGCATAACCGTTGCGCGTGGTGTGCACCTTGGCCTCGGCGATGTTGAAGCCGGCGCGCTCGAAGTAGCCGCAGATGCGCGCGAAGAGCGCCTCGCGGTCGCGCGTGTAGATCATGACCTGCAGGCCCTCGCCGAACGGCGCGAGGCGCGCCTTGACCACGGGGGTTGCGGCGTCCACGCGGTAGTGGAGGTTGCGCGTGTGCCAGGCGATCTCCTGCGCGTCGTGGCGCAGGAAGTAGGCCGTATCGAGGCCCGCCCACAGCTTGTCCTTGACCGCATCCGACAGCGCGTAGAGCCGCAATAGCCGCCCGGCTTCTGCCTGCTTCTCGGCGAGCGCCGCATCGCGCGCCAGCGGCTCGCCGGTCAGCGCCCGGCGGGTCGCGCGGAACAGATCCTCGAGCAGCTTTCCCTTCCACGCGTTCCACACCTTGGGGCTGGTGCCGCGCACGTCGGCGACGGTAAAGAGGTAGAGCGCCACCAGGCGCCGCTCGGTGCCGACGAGCTCGCCGAAGGCCTTGATCACCTCCGGGTCGTGGACGTCCTGCTTCTGCGCGACGTGCGACATCGCGAGATGCCTTTCGACCAGGAATTCCACCAATTCGCGATCCTCGCGGGCGAGCCCGTGATTTCGTGAAAAAACCCGAACATCCTTGGCGCCGAGCTCGGAGTGGTCGCCGCCGCGGCCCTTGGCGATGTCGTGGTAGAGCGCCGCGACGTACAGGAGCCAGCGCCGCTCGAAGCCGTTCATCAGCTCGCTGCACAACGGGAACTCGTGGGCGAACTCCGGCATGGTGAAACGCCGCAGGTTTCGCATCACCATCAGGATGTGCTGATCGACGGTGTAGACGTGGAACAGGTCGTGCTGCATCTGCCCGACGATGCGGCCGAACTCCGGCAGGTAGCGGCCGAGGATGCCGTACTGGTTCATGCGGCGGAACTCGTGCACGATGCCGCGCGGCTGCTGCAGGACATGGAGGAATAGCAGCCTCGCGGTCGCATCCTTTCTGAACTTTGCATTCACAAGGAAGCGCGCGCGCCACAACGCCCTCAGAGTGCGCGCCGTCATTCCGCGCAGCTCCGGGTGCTGCATCATCAGCAGGAAGCACTCGAGGATCGCGGTCGGCGAACGCTCGAAGGTGCTTTCCTGCCTGATGTGCAGCAGCTCGCTGCGCACCTCGAAGCGCTCGTTCAACGGCCTGGGCCCCGTATCCGGCCGCGGCGCGAGACGCGCCTCGAGGTTCTGCAGCAGGATGGTGTTGAGCTGCGTGACGCCCTTGGCGGTCTGGTAGTAGCGCTGCATCATCGCTTCGCTCGCGCGGCGCGACGGGGTGTCGCGGTGCCCGAGCTGCGCCGCGAGCGCAGCCTGCAGGTCGAATACCAGGCGGTCCTCGCGCCGGCCGGCGAGGTAGTGCAGGCGGATCCTCAGGTCGTGCAGGTGGTTTTCGAGCTTGCCGAGCTCGCGCGCCTCGCCGCGCTCGATGAGGCCGTGCTTGACGAGATCGCTCCAGCGCCGGCCCATCCCGCTCGCTCTTGCCATCCACTGGATGACCTGCAAGTCGCGCAACCCGCCGGGCGCTTCCTTCAGGTTGGGCTCGAGCGAGTAAGGCGAGTCCTGGTGCTTGGCGTGGCGCTGCTCCTGCTCGAGCTTCTTCGCCTTGAAGAAGGCCACCGGCTCGAAAATAAGTTGTTTTTGCAGTTTCTGAAAAAGCGGCCGGCTGCCGACGAGAAACCTCGACTCCAGCAGCGTGGTGCGGATCGTGATGTCGCCGGCCGCGGCCTCGATGCATCCCTCGACGGTGCGCACGCTGTGGCCGATCTCGAGGCCGATGTCCCACATTCGGCCGATGAGGCGCTCGAGCGCGTCGCGCTCGGCCTCGCTCGGGTCGCGCCCCAGCAGCACCAGCAGGTCGATGTCGGAGCAGGGGAAAAGCTCGCCGCGCCCATAGCCGCCGGTCGCGACCAGCGCGGCGTCAGCCGCGACCCCGGTTTCTCCCCACAGCGCCTTCACGGTGCGGTCGACGAGCTGGCTATGCTTGCTGAGCAGCGCGCGCGGGTTCGGCCGCTTCAGGTACGCGTCCTTCAGTGCCTGCCGGGCGGCGGCGACCTCGGCGCGCAGGTCGAACTTCACGGCGCCGCCTGGGTCCCGTTCGATTGGGTCAGGACCTCGAACCCGGACTCGGTGACCGCGACCGTGTGCTCCCACTGCGCCGACAGGCTGTGGTCCTTGGTGACGATGGTCCAGCCGTCGGCCAGCTCCCGGATTCCGGGCTTGCCGGCGTTGATCATCGGCTCGATGGTGAAGGTCATGCCCGGCTCGAGCGCAACGCCGGCGCCGGCCTTGCCGTAGTGGAGCACCTGCGGCTCCTCGTGGAACTTGCGCCCGATGCCGTGGCCGCAGAACTCGCGCACCACGGAGAAGCCCTGCTTCTCGGCGTGGGCCTGGATCGCGGCGCCGACGTCGCCGAGCCGACCGCCGGGGCGCACCTGGCGGATGCCGAGCCACATGCACTCGAAGGTCACCTCGACCAGCCGCTTTGCCTGGATGCTCGGCTCACCCACGTAGAACATGCGGCTGCAGTCGCCGTGGTACCCGTCCTTGATGACGGTGATGTCGATGTTCAGGATGTCGCCCGCTTTCAGGACCCGCTCGCCGGGCACGCCGTGGCAGACCTGGTGGTTGACCGAGGTGCAGATCGATTTCGGGAACGGGCGGTAGCCCGGCGGCGCGTAGTTGAGGGGCGCGGGCACCGTGCCCTGTACCGCGACCATGTGCTCGTGGCACAAATCGTTCAGCTTTCCGGTCGTGACACCCGGCCGAACGTGCGGAGTAATGAAATCGAGGACTTCGGAGGCGAGCCGGCCGGCGATGCGCATGCGCTCCAACTCGTCCGAGCTCTTCAGGACCACGGCCATTAGCCTGATTATGCTAGAATTTCGGGCTCAAATCTTCCGGCGCGTTCGACAAGGGTCTCTCGAGGAAAACTCGGGGGCAGAGCGCGTCGCAGACCGAACCCTAAAGGAGAAGCGAAGTGTCCGTAACGATGCGTCAAATGCTGGAAGCCGGGGTCCATTTCGGACATCAGACCCGGTATTGGAATCCGAAGATGGCGCCGTATATCTTCGGCCATCGCAACAAGATCCACATCATCAACCTCGAAAAGACGCTCGAGCTCTACCAGGCGGCGCTCAAGTTCGCGCGCCAGCAGGCGGCCAACCGGGGAATGATCCTTTTTGTCGGCACCAAGCGCCAGGCGCGCGAGATCGTGCGCGAGGAGGCGCTGCGCTGCCAGATGCCGTTCGTCGACCATCGCTGGCTCGGCGGCATGCTCACCAACTTCAAGACCGTCAAGCAGTCGATCAAGCGGCTGAAGGAGATGGAGGCGATGCAGCAGGACGGCAGCCTCGAGCGCATCTCCAAGAAAGAGGCGCTGGGACTCACGCGCGAGCTGGCGAAGCTCACGCGCTCGCTCGGCGGCATCAAGGAGCTCACGGCGCCGCCCGATGCCCTCTTCATCATCGACGTCGGCTACCAGAAGGGCGCCGTCGCCGAGGCGAACAAGCTCGGCATCCCGGTGATCGGCGTGGTCGACACCAACCACACCCCCGAGGGCATCCAGTACGTGATCCCGGGCAACGACGACTCGAGCCGCGCCATCCGGCTCTACGCGCGCGGCATGGCCGACGCGGTGCTCGAAGGCCGCACCCAGTCTCTGGAGGAGGTCGTCGCCGCCTCGCGCGACGAGTTCGTCGAGGTGGATGAGGATGAGGCCAAGCAGTAGGCTGAGCCCGTATTCACGACAAAAGGGGCTTCTGGCCCCTTTTTTTCAACCTGAAGGAGCTGCAAGTAATGGCGGAAATTAGTGCAGGCCTGGTGAAAGAGCTGCGCGAGCTGACCGGGCTGGGAATGATGGAGTGCAAGAAGGCGCTCACCGAAGCGGGCGGCGACCTGAAGAAGGCCGAGGAGCTGCTGCGCATCAAGAGCGGCGCCAAGGCGAGCAAGGCGGCGAGCCGGATTGCCGCCGAGGGCATCATCGGATCGTTTCTTTCTGCCGATAGCAAGCTGGGCGCGCTGGTCGAGCTGAATTGCGAGACCGACTTCGTCGCGAGGAATGACGATTTCATCGCATTCGCCAAGTCGCTGGCCGAGATCGCCGCCACGCGCGATCCGGGTCCCGCCGAAGAAGACAGGCGCCAGAAGCTGGTGCAGAAGATCGGCGAGAACATCACCATCCGCCGCTTCAAGCGCATGCAGGGGAAGGGCAAGCTGACGGTCTACGTTCACGCCGGAAGCAAGATCGGCGTGCTGGTGGATTACGAGGGCGCCGACGAAGTCGGCAAGGACCTGGCCATGCATATCGCGTTTGCCAAGCCCGCGTACCTGACCAAGGCCCAGATTCCCCAGGAAATGGTTCAAGACGAGAGAAGAATCCAAGAGGCGCGCGCGAAGGAATCGGGCAAGCCGCCGGAGATCGTGGCCAAAATGGTCGAGGGCGCGGTCAACAAGTTCCTGGGCGAGAAGACGCTGGGCGGGCAGCCGTTCATCAAGGACGACAAGCAGACGGTGGAGAAGATGCTGTCCGCGAAGAAGGCGAAGGTTCACGGCTACGCTTTCCTCGTGGTTGGCGAAGGCATCGACAAACCCGGGACGAGCGTCCACTGACTCCCAAATACAAGAGGGTGCTCCTCAAGCTGTCGGGCGAAGCCCTGATGGGGGACGATCCTTTTGGCATCAACCGCCAGACGATCGAGTCGATCGTGAGCGAGGTGGCCCAGGTCTCGCGCATGGGCGTGGAGCTCGGCGTGGTGATCGGCGGCGGCAACATCTTTCGCGGCCTCGCCCCGGGCGCGGCCGGCATGGACCGCGCCACCGCCGACTACATGGGAATGCTCGCCACGGTGATGAACGCGCTCGCGCTGTCGGACGCGATGCGCCAGGCCGGGATCGCGAGCCGCGTGCAGTCCGCGCTCAACATCGAGCAGGTGGTGGAGCCCTACATCCGCGGCAAGGCGATCCGCTATCTGGAAGAGGGCAAAGTGGTGATTTTCGCCGCCGGCACCGGCAACCCGTTCTTCACCACCGATACCGCGGCGGCGCTGCGCGGCAGCGAGATGGGCGCGGAGATCGTGATCAAGGCGACCAAGGTCGACGGCGTCTACACCGCCGACCCGAAGCGCGATCCGCGCGCCGAGCGCTACGCGAAGATCAGCTTCGACGAGGCGATCGCGCGCAACCTGCGCGTGATGGACGCCACCGCGCTCACCCTGTGCCGCGACCAGAAGCTGCCGATCGCGGTGTTCAGCATCTTCAAGCCCGGCGCGCTCGCCCGGGTGGTGCTGGGCGAGGACGAAGGCACTTTGGTTCACGTATGATGGCGGGGAGGTCGCCATGGTGATTGCCGAACTCAAGAAGACGACGGACCAGAAGATGGACAAGAGCTTGCAGGCGTTCAAGGCCGACCTGGGCAAGGTACGCACCGGGCGCGCGCACACCGGGCTGCTCGACCACGTGACGGTCGACTATTACGGCACCCCGACCCCGATCAACCAGGTGGCCAAGATCATCCTGCTCGATGCGCGCACCATCGGCGTCACGCCTTTCGAGAAGAAGCTCATCCCGACGATCGAAAAGGGCATCCGCGAGTCCGACCTGGGCTTGAACCCGGTCACCAGCGGCGACACCATCCGGCTGCCGATGCCCGCGCTCACCGAGGAGCGGCGCAAGGAGCTGGTCAAGGTGGTCAAGCACGAAGCCGAGAACGCCCGCGTCGCGGTGCGCAACCTGCGGCGCGACGCGATCCAGCAGCTCAAGGACGCGCTCAAGAAGCACGAGGTGTCCGAGAACGACGAGCGCCGCGCGCTCGACGAGATGCAGAAGATGACCGACCGCCACATCGCGGACATCGACCGGCTGCTCCAGGAAAAAGAAAAAGAGCTGATGGCGCTATGAGCTCGACACGCGAGATCCCGCAGGCGAGCGATACCCCGCGTCACGTCGCGATCATCATGGACGGCAACGGCCGCTGGGCGCGGCGCCGGCGCCTGCCGCGCATCGCCGGGCACCGCCGCGGCGCCGAGGCGGTGCGCGCCGCGCTGCGCGCCTGCGCCGACCGCGGCGTCGAGTACCTGACGCTGTTCGCCTTCAGCTCCGAGAACTGGCGCCGGCCGCCGGAGGAGGTGGCGCTCCTGATGAAGCTCTTCAGGAACGCGCTCGAGCGCGAGGTGGACGAGCTGCACGCAAGCGGCGTGCGCCTCAGGGTCGTCGGCGACACGCGGCGCTTCGACCCCAAGCTGCGCAAGCTGATCGAGCGCGGCGAGGAGCTGACCGCGCAGAACCGGCGGCTGACCCTGACGATCGCGGCCAACTACGGCGGGCGCTGGGACATCCTGCAGGCCATGGGCCGGCTCCTGAAAGACAAGCCGTCGCTCGAGCAGATCGACGAGGAGCTCCTCGCGCCCTACCTCGCGATGAGCTACGCGCCGGAGCCCGATCTCTTCATCCGAACCGGCGGCGAGCAGCGCATCAGCAACTTCCTGCTGTGGCAGCTCGCGTACAGCGAGCTCTACTTCACCGACACGCTGTGGCCCGATTTCGACGCCGCGGCGCTCGATGCGGCGATCGCCTCGTTCCGCGGCCGCGAGCGGCGCTTCGGGCGCACCAGCGAGCAGCTCGAGCAGTCGCAGCGTCCCGAAGTTGCCTGACGAAGTTTCCTCCCGGTTGCCCGATCCGCTGAGGCGAGCCGGCACCGCGGCGGTGCTGCTCGTCATCCTGCTCGCCGCCCTGTTCCTGCTGCCGCGCGCGGGTATCGCGGCGCTCATGGCGCTGATCGTCGCGATCGGCGGCCTCGAGTGGGGGCGCCTGTGCGGGCTGGGCGTCATCGCGGCGCGGCTTTATGCCGGGGCGCTGGTGCTGGCACTCTTGGTGCTCTTCGTGCTCGGCATCTCGAGTCCGCTGTTCCTGCTCGGCTGCGTGCTGTGGATCGTCGCGGTCCCGCTGTGGCTGTGGCTCGGCGTGAAACCCGAGCACCGCGCAGCGCTCGCCGCGGCCGGCTTCCTGGTGCTCCTGCCGCCGGCGCTCGCCATGGTGGTGCTCTCTCCGGGCGAGGCGCTCCTCGTGCTCACGGTGGCGTGGATTGCCGACACCGCGGCTTACTTCGCCGGCCGGCGCTGGGGACGGCGCAAGCTCGCCCCTGCGATCAGCCCCGGCAAGACCTGGGAAGGCGCGGCCGGCGGCCTCATCGCCGCGGCCGCCTACGCTATGATTCTTTCGACATTTCCCGCAGGAGCCCAGGCGACCCGGATGGCGGCTTTTCTCGGCGCGGCAGCGCTGCTCGTGATGGTCAGCATCGTCGGCGACCTGTTCGAATCCGCGGCCAAGCGGCAAGCCGGGGTCAAGGACAGCGGCGCGCTCCTGCCGGGGCACGGCGGCGTGCTCGACCGCATCGACAGCGCCACCGCCACGTTGCCGGTCGCTGCGGTGCTGATCCCGTGGTTGAAAGCATGAACGTCGCTCTCTTCGCATGAACCTCGCCATTTTCGGCGCCACCGGCACCATCGGCGCCAACACCCTCGACGTGGTGGCGCGCCACGCCGGACGCTACCGGGTGTTTGCGCTTACGGCGAACGCATCGGCCGAGCCGCTGGCCGAGCTGTGCCGGCGTTACCGTCCGCGCTATGCGGTGCTTTCCGCAGTGGGGGAAGATCGCGCGCTCAAACGGCGTTTCTCCGAGTTCGACACTGAACTGCTGTTCGGTCCGGAAGCGCTTGAAGTCGTCGCCCGGCATCCGGAAACGCAAACGGTGATGGCGGCGATCGTCGGCGCGGCCGG
>DATBSZ010000027.1:0-13220 GCA_036559525.1 Burkholderiales bacterium | reverse complement strand
GACGCCATCCTGGATCAGCCCGCCGATCACCACGATCTGCCCGTCGTCCACCAGCACGGTCGATTCGACGGCGCGCTTGTTGGTGGTGACGCCGGCGGGGTTGGGCAGTATCGTGTCGACGACGCTCGAGACTTCCTGGTAGATCTGCAGCCGCACCGTGCCGCCCTCGGAGATCTGCGGCTTCACCCGCAGCGTGAGGCCGACGTCCTTGCGCTCGACGGTCTGGAACGGCGTCGGCGTGGTCGCTGCGCCGGTCACCGCGTACGAGCCGGTAATGAACGGCACGTTCTGGCCGATGATGATCCTCGCTTCCTCGTTGTCGAGGGTCAGCAGCGTCGGGGTGGACAGGATGTTGGCGTTGCTGTCGCTCTCGAGCGCCCGGATCAGCAGGTTGAGGTTGAGGATCTCGCCGATGCCGGGAATGTTCACCACGCCGTTGATCACGCCGACGTTGAGGCCGCGGCCGGCGGTGGCGGGGTTGGCCGCAATGCCCAGGACGTTCTGGCCGGGTCCGCCGAAGTTCGTGCCGCCGAACGCGTTCGTGCCGCTCTTTTCCACGCCGCTCAGGCTCTGCCACTGGACGCCGAATTCCGCGGCCTTGTCGGCGGTGATCTCGGCGATCAGCGCCTCCACGTAGACCTGCGCTCTGCGCACGTCGAGCTTGTCCAGCGCCGCGCGCAGGTTCTTGTAGATCGTGTCGGGCGCGTGGATGAGGATCGAGTTGGTCGCCGGATCGGCCTGGATCATGCCGGGGACGAGAGCGACGGCCTGCGGCGCAGGCAGGGCTGCGAGCGGGGCGCCCACCGGGGAGGTACTCGCAGGGGTCATCGCAGAAGCGGTCGTGGGCCGGGGAGCTGCGGCAGCAACGGTCTCCCCCAGATAGATCGCGCGCAGCGTCTCGGCCACCTTCACCGCCTCGGCGTTCTTCAGATAGACGACGTGCAGGTTGCCCGCGGCGCTGGTGGGCGAGTCGAGCATCGCGACCAGGGTGCGCAGCCGGGCGATGCGCGACGGGTTGTCCGCGCGCACAACCAGGCTGTTGGAGCGCGCATCCGCCACCACGCTCAAGCGCTGCGAGGTGTCGGCTCCGGGCGCCGCTGCCTGCGGCGCCTCGGCGAACACGCGGTTCACCATCTGCGCGACATCGAGCGCCGAAGCGTGTGCGAGCGGGATCACCACCGGGTCGGTACCGCCCGGCTGGTCGATCGAGTCGATGATCCTCGCGAGGCGCTGCAGGTTGTCGGCGTAGTCGGTGATCACCAGGGCGTTGCTCCCCGGATAGGCCGCGATCGTGTTCGCGGGCGGGATCAGCGGCCGCAGGACCGGCACGAGCTGCGCCGCGGACTCGTACTTCAGCGTGAAGACCCGCGTCTGGACCTGGCCGCGGCCCGGGTGGAGCTTGGCCTCGGCCTCCGGCACGATCTTGACCACGCCGCGGTCCTCGACCGCGGCGTAGCCCTGCAGGCGCAGCGCCGAGAGGAACACGTCGTACACCAGCGCGCGCGGCACCGGCCGCGCCGAGACGATGTTGATGGTGCCCTTCACGCGCGGGTCGAGCACGAAGTTCTTGCCGGTGATCTCGCTCACCGCCTTCACCACGCCCTCGATGTCGGCGTTGAGGAAGTTGAGCGTTACCGTGTCGGGCGCCTGCGCCTGCAGTGGAGTGTCGGGCGCGGGCGCCTGCGCCTGCGCCTGCGCCTGCAGTGGAGCCATCAAGACAACCAAAAGGAGCGCAGCCAGCCTCACTTGCCGCCCTTCTCGGGCCAGGTGAGCGTCTCGCGCGCGCCGTTTCGTTCCAGCACGATGCGATCCGCGTGGACCTCCGCGAGCCGCAGCCCCGGCTCGACGTCTTCGCCTTGCAGCACCGCGACCGTTCTCTTCCCGTCAAGCCGCAGCACCGCGTGCCCGCGCCTGCCGTCCGATGCGGCCACTACGCCGGTGAGGCGCACTGCGCTTGAGGCCGCGGGCGCTGCCCCGTCCTTTACGCTGCCGAACATCCCGCGTGCGGACGAGCTCGAGCCTGCGAAGTCTGCCAAGGGTGGCGCGCGCGGCGTGGGAGCCGGCGCGAGGAACGCCCAGCTCCAGTACGCAGCCACCACGCCGAGCAGCGAGGCCGCGGCCAATGTTGCGAGAAATGCCGCTTTGTTCAAACGTATACCGCCCCCGCTAAATGAGCCGATGCTACGGCCGGCGCGATGCGCCGTATGTACGGTGCCGAACAGTCGATCCGGGGCTTACAGCGTAATTGAGTGCAGGAGGTTCCCGATGCAACGTGGCTTTACATTGCTCGAAGTGATGGTGGTCGTCGTCATTCTGGCCATCCTCGCCGCTCTCGTGGTGCCCAAGATCATCAGCCGCCCGGACGAGGCGCGCGCGATTGCCGCAAAACAGGACATCGCGAGCCTGATGCAGGCGCTCAAGCTCTATCGCCTCGACAACCAGCGCTACCCCACGACCGAGCAGGGACTGCAGGCGCTGGTCGCGCGGCCGGCGTCGGCGCCGCCCGCGCCCAACTGGAAGGCCGGCGGCTATGTCGAGCGCCTGCCGAAGGACCCCTGGGGCAATCCCTACCAGTACCTCAATCCCGGCGTGCACGGCGAGCTCGATGTTTCCAGCATGGGCGGCGACGGCGCGCCCGGCGGAGAGGGCAGCGATGCCGATATCGGCTCCTGGAGCCTCTAGGGGCTTCACCCCGCCGCACAAGTGCGGCTTCACTCTATTGGAGCTGCTCGTGGTGCTGCTCATCATCGGGCTGTTTGCCGGCCTGGTCGCCACGATCACCCGGCCCGATGAGCGCGCGCTGCTGCGGCTCGAGGCGGAGCGGCTGGCGCAGCTGCTCGATCTCGCCACGGTGGAATCGCGCCTCACGGGAAGACCGGTCGCATGGACAGCGGACGCGGCGCGCTACCAGTTCTGGCGCTGGCGCGAAGATACCGGCTGGATCGAGGTGCAGGACGATGCGCTGCGCGCGCGCAGCCTGCCGCCCGGAATGGCGATCTCGGACCTGCGGATCGAAACCATGCGCCCGCCGGGGAGCATGCGCCTCGAGTTCGCTCCGGAGGGCTCGCTCGCGTACGAGTTCCAGATGTCGCTCGGCGCGGCGCGCTACTCGGTCGCGGCGTCTCCGCTCGGCGAGGTGCGGATCCATGAACCGCAGTAGATGGAGCTTCGCGGCAGGCTTCACGCTGGTCGAGGTGCTGGTGGCGCTCGCCATCGTGTCGATCGCGCTGATGGCTGCGCTGCGCGCCGCGGGGCAGGGAACCAGCGCCGTGAGCGAGCTGCGCCTGCGGATGCTCGCGGGCTGGGTCGCGGAGAACCGGCTCGCCGAGCACCGCGCGCGGGGCGACTGGCTGCCGCTCGGCATCGCCCGCGGCACCGAGAGCCAGGGCGGCGTCGAGCTCGCCTGGCGCGAGGAGGTGATCGCCACGCCCAACTCGGCGTTTCGCCGCGTCGACGTGTTCGTATCGCAGCCGGCGCAGGAGTCCCGCTCGCTTGCCCGCCTCACGGGTTTCGTGGCGCAACCCCGATGAGACCGCGCGGGTTCACGCTGATCGAGCTGATGATCGCGCTCGCCATCCTGTCGCTGCTCGCGCTGATGTCGTTCCGCGGGCTGGGCACGGTGCTGGATGCGCGCGACCACGTCAGGCAGGAGACCGAGAAGTGGAAGCGCGTGGCGGCGTTCTATTCGCGCTTCCAGCGCGATGTCCAGCTGTCGGCGCCGCGCGAGGTGCGCGCTGCCGCCGGGCGCTTCGAGTTCACCCGCTTTGCCACGTCCGAGGGCATCGACGCGCCGCGCCGCGTCGCCTACCGGCTGAACGAGAACCACGAGATCGAGATCACGCTGTGGCCGGGTCTCGACGTCGCGCCCAACGCGGAGCCGACGCGCTACGCCGTGCTGCCCGCGGTGGCGCAGTTCGAGCTGCAGTATCTGGACGGCAATCTGGCGTGGGCCGGCGCATGGCCCCGTTCGCAGCGCGATCCGCCGTTGCCGCGGGCGGTACGGCTGCGCCTGGTGCTCGCCTCGGGCGAGGAGCTGGTGCGCGTGTTCTCGCTCAGATGAACGCCCTGCGACAGCGCGGCGTGGCGATCGTGCTCGCGTTGGGCGTCGTCGCGTTCGCCGCGATTGCCGCGGCGGCGATTCTCGCCTCGCAGAGCACCTGGTCGCGGCAGGCAGAGCTCGGCGCCGAGCACACGCAGGCGCAGGCGCTCGTGCAGGCCGGCATTGACTGGGGACGCGCGCTGCTGAGCGACGATCGACGCTTGAGCAACATCGACCATCCTGGCGAGCCCTGGGCGTTGCGCCTGCCGCCGGTCCCGGTCGACAACGGCGAGCTCGCCGGCCAGATCGAGGAGCAGCAGGGCTTGTTCAATCTGAACAACCTCGTGAGAAGCGGCAAGGTCAGCCCTGCGCATGTCGCGCAGTTCCGGCGCCTGCTGGAGATCCTGGCTTTGCCCGACACGCTCGCCGCAAGCGTGGCCGACTGGCTCGACGCCGACGGCGAGCCGCAGCCGCAGGACGGCGCTGAAAGCGACTACTACCAGGGGCTGCAGCCGCCGTACCTCGCAGCCAACCGGCCGCTCGGCGATGTCGCCGAGCTCGCGCTGGTGCGCGGCTTCGACGAAGCCGCGCGCAAGCGCCTGCGTCCGTTCGTCACGGCGCTCCCCCGCTTCACCCCGGTGAACGTGAACACCGCCTCGCCCGAGGTGCTCGCCGCCGTCGTGAGCAACCTGGATCTCGACCAGGCGCGCGCCCTGACCGCGCAGCGCGGCCGCGCCTATTTCCGCACCCTCCCCGAGTTCCTCGCGCAGCTACCCTCCGGGGCCGTGGCCGACGGCAACGACGTCACGACCGCCAGCCAGTACTTCGTGGCGAGCGCGCGCGTGACCATCGGCGGCGCGCAGGCGCGCGGCAGCGCGCTGCTGGAACGCGAGTCGACCGGCTGGCCCACGGTCGTGTGGAGAAAATATCCATGAGCCTGCTGCGCATTTACGCGCCATTGGGCGATGCGCCGCTGCGCTGCGAGTGGGCTCTCATCCACGAGAGCGAGGTCGTTCGAGGCGAGGGCCCGCTCGCCGAGCTGCCGCGCGGCGCCGGTCGCGTCCAGCTGGTCATTCCCGCGGCGCAGGTGCTGATCACGCGCGCGGAGCTGCCGCCATCGGCGCGCCGGAACGGCGGATCGGTGCTCGCATTTGCGCTCGAAGACGTCACGGCAGCCGAGCCCGAAGCAAACCAGGTGAGCTGGCTCGGCGCGGACGCGTTTGCCGCGCTCGACAAGGCGGCGCTGAAGCGCTGGCGCGACGCGCTGCGGGCCGCGGGCCTGCGCGCCGCCGAGGTGCACTCGGAGATCCTGCTGTTGCCGCGCGCGAACCGCGAATGGAGCCTTGCGTGGGACGGCGCCGAAGGGTTCGTGCGCACCGGAGAATTCGAGGGCACCGCGACCGACAGCGGCGATGCGGCCTCGCCGCCGCTCGAGCTGCGCCTGCTGCTCGAGCGCTCGCGGCCCGATTCCCTCGCGGTTTACGGCACGGCGCCGGACCTGGCGGCCTGGCAGCGCGAGCTGGGGATTCCCCTGTATGCCGCGGGCGCCTGGGACTGGCGCACGGCGCCGGAGCAAGCCGGCGTCAGCCTGGCGCAGGAGCGGCGACGCTGGCGCATCGCCCCTGGCGCGCTGGCGAGCCTGCGGCCGGCAGCCTGGATCGCCGGCGCGGCACTTGCCCTCCACGGTACCGCGCTGGTCACCGACTGGATGCGGCTCGCCGCCGAGCAGCGCTCGGTGCGCGCCGGGATGGAGGCACGCTTTCGCAGCGCCTTTCCCGACGCCGTCGCGGTCGCGGACCCGGCGCTGCAGATGCGCCGCCAGCTCGCCGCGGCGCGCCATCGAGCCGGCGTGCCCGACGCCGGCGACTTCGCGCCGATGATCGAGAAAGTGGCGCTCGGGCTGAAGGAGCTGCCCGCGGGCGGGTTGCGCACCGTGTCCTACGAGAGCGGGCGCATGACCCTCGAGCTCGCCGCAATCGATGAGCCGGCGCTGCGCCGCACCGTGGCGCGCCTGACCCAGACGGGATTGATCGCCGATGTCGCCGCGGTCGATACGAAGAACCTTGGCGGCAAGCTCATCACGGTGCGCGCGCCATGAAAGCCGCGCTGCGCAGAGCCTGGGAATCGCGCGCGCCGCGCGAGCGCATCGTCATCGCCGTGGCTGCGGCAGTCCTGGGCGTTGCGTCCTATGTGCTGGTGGTGCACTCGGCCGAGCGCGGCCGCAGGCAACTGAGCGCGAGCGTCGATACCCTGCGCACGCAGGCGGCGATCCTCGACCAGCAGGCGACCGAGCTCGCCCGCCTGCGCGCAACGCCCGCGCCCGCAGTTTCGCCGACCGATCTGCGCGCGCTGGTACAGGCACGCGTGGACGCCGCCGGCCTGTCCCGCGCGCTGACGCGCCTCGATGCGCCGGACGCCGATCACGTGCGCGTCACGTTGGGCGCGGTGTCCGTCGCCGACTGGCTCGGCTGGATCGCGGCCCTGCAATCGCAGAACGTGCGCCTCGAGTCGGCGCGCGTCGAAGCCCTGTCCGCGCCGGGCATGGTCGGCGCGACGGCGACGCTCACCCGCGCCAGGGCGCCGTGAGGCGCTGGAGCGCCGCCGCGTTCGGCCTGGGCGCTTTTGCCGTGGCATTGCTCGCGCTCGCGCCGGCGACGCTGATCGATGCGCAGCTGGCACGTGCGAGCGACGGCAGGCTGCGCCTTGCCAGCGCGCAGGGCAGCTTGTGGGCGGGCACCGGCTGGCTCGAGATCCGCGATGCCGCAGGCAGGGCCGGAGTCGCAAAGCCCCTCGCGTGGCGCGTGCGGCCCGCATCGTTGCTGCGTGGACGCTTCGTAGCCGAAGTCGACCTCGACCAGACCGCCAAGCCGTTCCCGGTCACGATTTCGCTGTCGCAGGTCGAGATTGCGGACGCCGGCATCCGCCTGCCGGCCGCGGCGCTCGGCCTGGGCATGCCCAAGCTCGCTCCCTTTCGCCTGACCGGGGACGTGCTGGTGAAGATCCCGCGCCTGTCCGTCGAGCGCGGCCGCGCGGACGGCGAGGCGACGCTGCAATGGCGCGCCGCGGGCTCGGCGCTGGCGCCCATCTCGCCCCTGGGTGAATATGAAGTGCACCTCAAGGCGGTCGGCCCCACCGTGCACGCCGCGCTGCGCACGGTCGAAGGCCCGCTCCAGCTCGAAGGGACCGGCAGCTGGGCGAACGGCGCCGCGCCGAACTTCCTCGCGACCGCGCACGTCCCGGAGCAGCACCGGGACCAGCTCGTGCCGCTTCTGCGCCTTTTCGCCGTCCAGCGCGGCGCGGGCGCTTTTGAGCTGCAGCTGTAGTGAATCGCCGCACGCTCGCGCTGCTGGGCGCGGCGCTGCTGCCGGCGACGAGCGGCGCGATCGAAGGCCTTGCGCGCTGCGCGAAGCTCGAGAACGCCGACGAGCGGATCGCCTGCTACGACGAGCTGGCGAGGGCGACCGAAGCGCCCGGCGGCGGGCCGATCGAGGCCTCGCCCACTCCTTCGCACCTGAGCGAGGCGTGGAAGCTCGGCGCGAAGCACGGCGACGCACGGCGCCTGACCGACATCCTGGGATACCGCCCGACCTACATCATTTCGCGCTGGACGAGCGACCCTAACGAGCAGCCGAGCAGCCCGGCGCCGGACGGCGACTCGCTCGAGCCGCAGGACCTCGACGCCAACGAGATCAAGTTCCAGATCAGCTTCAAGGTGGAGCTCGTTTCGCGCCAGGCATTCGACCAGCTCGGCGTCACCCCGTTTCTCGGTCACATCGGCATCAACAGCGTGCGCTTGTGGTTCGCCTATACGCACCTCGTGAACTGGCAGATGTACAACACCGACGCCTCGCGCCCTTTCCGGGAAACCAACTACGAGCCCGAGGCGATCCTCAGCTTCGGCACCGGCAACGAAGGCGACGGCTTCAAGCTCGTCAACCTCGGCCTAATGCACCAATCGAACGGGCAAACCGAAGCTCGCTCGCGCGGCTGGAACCGGGTGTACGCGCAGGGCGGCTGGGAATGGGACCGGGTCTCGGTGCTCGCGCGCCTCTGGTATCGGCTCCCGGACAGCGCCGAGGATGACGACAACCCGGATATCACGCACTACCTGGGTAACGGCGACATCGTCACCCGCTACCAGACGGATCGCGGCTACGTGAGCTCTCTGCTCGTGCGCCGCAGATTCGTGCAGCTTGACTGGGCAACGCCGATCCTGGCTGCGCTCGGCGCCGCACGGCTCCACCTGCAGCTGACCTCGGGTTACGGCGAAACCCTGATCGATTACAACCACAAGCAGACCACCCTCGGCGTCGGCGTGTCCTTCGGCAACTGGTAAGGCAAATGCCGGCTTGTGCCAGGAGGACCGGGCTTTTTCTTCAGGCGGCCGTTTCGCGCTCCGTTTCGTGCATGTCGTTGACGACCTGATAGCAGCTGCAGCAGGCCGCCTCGAGCCCGCGGTCGTCCAGGATGGTGATGCTGCCGCGGCTGTACTCGATCAGCTTGCGCCGCTGCAGCGCGGACGCCGCTTCGGTGACCCCGACCCTGCGCACGCCGAGCATGTGCGAGAGAAACTCGTGCGTCATGCGGAAATGTCCCGAGCGCATCCGGTCGCGGGTCATCAGCAGCCAGCGGGCGAGCCGCGCTTCCACGACGTGGAAGCGGTTGCAGCCCGCGGTTTGCGAGATCTGCACCATCATCGCGTAGATGTAGCGCTGCACCTCGCGCCGCAGCGGCGGGCTCGCGTTCAGCTCGTTGCGGAAGCGCTGCGCGTCCATCTTCAGGGCCGGGCCGGCGCCCTGCACCAGCGCGCGCACCGGCGAAGCGTCGGCGCCGAGTACCAGCGGAACGCCCACCATGCCCTCGCGGCCCACCATTCCGACCTCGAGCGCGAGGTGACCTTCCACCACCGTGAGCAGCGAGACCAGCGACTGGGTGGGAAAGTACACGTCCCGGATCGGATCGCCGGGTTCGTAGAGCACCTCGCCGAAGACCAGCTCGACGGGCGCAAGCCCGGGGGCGAGGCGCAGGTAGGACTTGCGCGGCAGAGCGGCGAGCAGGCTGTTCTGGATCGCGGCAGCCATCAGGCAGCCAATGCGGCAACCAGCGCGGGGGCCGGCGCAAACAGCCGGTCGCACTCGCGCCGCACCACGCCATAGCACTCGCATACGCGTTTCTCGAGCTTCGCGCGGTCGAGCACGCAGATGCGGCCGCGGCGATAGTCGATGAGGCCCTCGGCCTGCAGCCGGCCCGCGGCCTCGGTGACCCCTTCGCGGCGCACGCCGAGCATGTTGGCGATGAGCTGCTGCGTCATGACGAGCCGGTTCGACGGCAGCCGGTCCAGGCTCAGCAGCAGCCAGCGGCAAAGCTGCTGCTCGAGGACGTGGTGGCGGTTGCACACCGCGGTCTGCGTCATCTGCGTGATCAGCGCCTGCGTGTAGCGCAGGAGCAGGCGCTGCAGCGCGCCGCCGCGGGCGAACTCGGCCTTGATCCGCGCCGCGTCGAGCCGCCAGGCGCTGCCTGCGCTCTGCACCACCGCGCGGCTCGGGGTCGTGCCGCCGCCCATGAACAGCGCGATGCCCACCATGCCCTCGTTGCCCACCACCGCGATCTCCGCGGCGGAGCCGTCGTTCATTACGTAGAGCAGCGACACGATGCCGCTCGCCGGAAAATACACGTGGTCCTGCGCGCCGCCTGATTCGTAGATCACCGCGCCCAGCGGCAGGGGCACCGGCTCGAGATGCGGCGCGAGCCGCATGAGCTCCGCCGCCGGCAGCGCGGCGAGGAGATGGTTTTGTTTCGGGGTGCGGCGCGCTTGCATCGGACTTCATTGTCCAAGCTGAATCGCGCACGGTATGTACGCTCGCCCACGTATGGCGGCTGCGACGGCCCGCAGACAGTGCGCTGGCGCACGGAACCGGCGCCCCCGGATGCACACAATGCGTGCAGCAGTTTCTCCGCAAGCCAACCGTCTCATCGATACGAATCGAGATCCTCATGAGCTTCCTCAAGCGCTCCACCGCCTTCTTCGCCGCCGCCTCGCTGCTGTCAGTGCTGGGCTGCGCCGCGACGTCCACCCAGGAAAGCACAGGCGAATACATCGACGACAGCGTGATCACGTCGAAGGTGAAGACCGCGATCCTCAACGAGCCTTCGCTGAAGGTGTTCCAGATCGGCGTCGACACCAATAAGAACGTGGTGCAGCTGAGCGGCTCGGTCGCGACCGGCGCGGAGAGGGCCAAGGCCACCGAGATCGCCCGCTCGGTCCCGGGCGTGCGCTCGGTCAAGAACGACCTGCTGCTCAAGTAGCCGTGCGCTCGATGCGAAGCGCCCTGGCCGCCGTCCTGGTCCTCGCCGCCTGGAGCGCCGGGGCGCAGCCCGCGGCGCCTGCCGAGGTGCGCCCCGATGTGCTGATGAGCGGGGTCACCACGGAGGTGATCGCCGTTCTCAAGCACGACGCCGCGGCCGGTCAGCCCACCGATGTGGTGCGGCTGGTCGAGACCAAGATCCTGCCGCTGTTCGATTTCCGGCACATGACCCGCATCGCCGTGGCGCGCAACTGGCGCCTCGCCTCGCCGGAGCAGCAGGCGGCGCTGGTCGTGCAATTCAGGACGCTGCTGGTGCGCACCTATTCCTCGGCGCTCTCGACCTACCGCGACGAGGAAATCGAGTACAAGCCTTTGCGCTTCGCGCCCGGCGAAACCGACGTGCTGGTGAGATCCGCGGTGCGGCGGCGCGGGGCCGAGACCCTGACCCTCGACTACGACATGGAGAGCACCGAGGCGGGCTGGAAGGTCTACGACGTCAAGATCGCCGGGGTCAGCATGGTCCTCGCCTATCGTGAAACGTTCGCCGAGGCGGTTCGCGCCGGCGGTATCGACGGTCTTATCAAGCAGCTCTCGGACAAGAACGGGCAGAACGAATCGCGCCCCAAGGGGGCCGGCCCGCAGACCCTGCTCGCACCGGTCCTGGTGCTGCGGCTAGTGCGCGAGCGGCTGTGAGAGGGCGGCCGGCAGCAGCCGGTCGTATTCCTTCTTGACCACCGCGTAGCACTCGCACACGCGCGCTTCGAGCTGCCGGCGGTCGGGAACGGTAATGCGGCCGCGGCTGTAATGGATCAACCCCTCGGCCTGCAGCTTCCCGGCGGCCTCGGTGACGCCTTCGCGGCGCACCCCGAGCATGTTGGCGATCAGTTCCTGCGTCATCACCAGCTCGTTGCCGGGAAGCCGGTCCAGGCTCAACAGCAGCCAGCGGCAAAGCTGCTGGTCGACGGAGTGATGGCGATTGCAGACCGCCGTCTGCGTCATCTGCGTGATCAGCGCCTGCGTGTAGCGCAGCAGCAGGTGCTGCAGGTCGCCGCCGGCCTCGAACGCCTTCTTCAGCACCGCGGCCCGCATCCGGTAGCCGTGTCCGGCGCTCTGCACTACCGCGCGGCTCGGGGTGGTCTCGCCGCCCATGAAGAGCGCGATGCCCACCAGGCCCTCGTTGCCGGTAACGGCGATCTCCGCCGAGGCACCGTCCGCCAGCACGTACAGGAGCGACACGATGCTGCTCGTCGGGAAGTACACGTAGCCCTGGGTGCCGCCAGACTCATACACGACCATGCCGAGCGGCAGCGGCACCGCCTCCAGAAAGGGCTGCAGCGCCCGCAGGCCGTCGTCGGGCAGGGCGGCGAGAAGGCGATTGGCTTTCAGCGGAATCGATGCTGGATGGGTTGCGCCCATTGGGTGTCCATCATACGCCTTTTGTACGGTATCGAACACTGAAGGTCGCTGCGTTTAGTACGCCAGCGCACAGACGCTATGTGTGCCAGCAGGCAGATGGCCGACGAAGAAAGGCCGACACTGCATGAGTGATCACTCAGTATCTTTTTTCTGAGCCACTGCAAGGCAGTCATCGAGAGAACATCATGAGCAACACCTTCAGAAACACCTTCACCCGGAAGGAATTCGCCCTGGCCGTCGCCTGCGCGCTGGCGCTCGGCGTCTTTTCCGAAATCGCCAACGGCCAAGTGGACGCCAACGAGAATGCCCTGGTCGTCGATTCGAGCGGCGCGCCCGTCATGAGCGGCTTCGGCCTTTGCGTGCGCAACGGTTTCGGCCCGGCCCCGTCGTGGACGGTCGCATGCCATGGCGCCGCCCCGGTGCCCGCCGTGGTCTACTACTACCCGCCCGCTGCCGCGCCCGCCGCAACGACGGCCCCGGCCCCCTTCCCCGTGGCGATGGCCGCGGCGGCCCCGCTGCCGGTGTGGGAAAAAGTCGCCTTCGACGCCAATGTCCTGTTCGACTCGGATCAATCGGCGCTGCGTCCGGCCGGCCGCGTCACCCTCGACGAGTTCGTCGCCAACATCCACGGCCTCGAGTCGCAAAACATCCTGGCGATCGGGTATTCCGACCGCATGGGGAGTCATGCTTCCAACCAGGCCCTTTCAGAGCGGCGCGTCGACGCCGTGAAAGCCTATCTGGTCGGCAAGGGAATCAAGGCGGAGCGCGTGCAGACCAGCGCCCGGGGTGAAACGCGGCCCAGCACCTTCGCCGGTGAATGCAGGGACGCCAACAACACGAAGAACGTCGCCTGCATGCAACCCGACCGTCACGTCTTCATCGAAGTATCCGGGACCAGGGTCGCGAAGTAGTCGAAGGGCGGCCCGGCTTATGTTCGGGACCGCACAGAACCCGTCGCGGAAAAGATGAATGATGGCGCAGGGGGTGCGTGTCCCCCCCTTGAGCACCCCCCGGCCCGGCAACGGCTCCCCCCGTCCCGGGCCCCTTTTTTTCTGGACTACCATGGGCATCGCAAGGATCACAGCGCGAAGCTCGGCTCGGTCGTGCTCCGGGTGAAGGAAAAGGAAACCGTCTACGTGCCGATCATCTTGAGCGCGGCAGCCATTGGATTGGGCGTGCTGCTGCTGCTGGTCGCGTTCAGGAACATATGACACGGTGAGGCTCGCGCTCTCGGCGAGCGCCGCGAGCGGTACCAGTAACAGACGGGCGCATTTGTTCGAAAGCGAACATACACCCGCCGCCAAAGCGCGCACGATCCCTGAGACGCTGCCGACATGAAAACGCAAGAGCATCGGATCGAGGACCTGCAACGCAGCCGCTTCGAGGCGGATCTCGAGGCCAGCATCCGCGCGCTCTTCTGCCGCTGCCCCGCCCTCTGCGGCTTCACGGTGCGGGACGCG
>DATBSZ010000026.1:0-8888 GCA_036559525.1 Burkholderiales bacterium | reverse complement strand
GAGATGGTGATGCCGGGGGACAACACGCAGGTGTCGGTGGAGCTGATCACGCCGATCGCGATGGAGAAGGGGCTGCGCTTCGCGATCCGCGAGGGCGGCCGCACCGTCGGCTCGGGCACCGTCAGCGAGATCGTGGAGTAGGCGGCTTCACATGATGCTGAACGAAAAGATCCGGATCCGGCTGAAGGCGTACGACTACCGGATCCTCGACCAGTCGACGGGCGAGATCGTGGACACCGCGAAGCGCACGGGCGCTCGCGTGGCTGGGCCGATCCCGCTGCCGACGATGAAGAACCGCTGGACGGTGAACCGCTCGCCGCACGTCGACAAGAAGAGCCGCGAGCAGTTCGAGGTCCGCACGCACCGGCGGCTGCTCGACATCTTCGAGCCGACGCCGCAGACGGTCGACGCGCTCATGAAGCTCGACCTGCCCGCGGGCGTCGACGTAGAGATCAAGGCGTTCGGCAAGGAGCACCAGAAATAGTCATCGGGGGGGTGCCGGGGGGGCGATGAGCGCCCCCCGGCGCAAGGCAACGCAGCGAGAGGCAACGCCAGGCGGCGACCTCGCAAAGCTGTAAGCCTTGAGAAAGATTGAAGGCAACGAGCGAGATGTCAGTCGAAGGAATCATCGGACGCAAGGTCGGCATGACCCAGGTCTACGCGGAAGACGGACAGGCGTTCCCGGTCACGGTCATCCAGGCGGGCCCGTGTGTCGTCGTCCAGCGCAAGTCCAAGGACAAGGACGGCTACACCGCCGTGCAGCTGGGCCTCGTCGAGTCGCGCAAGGTCAAGCACGTCACCAAGGCGATGAAGGGTCACTTCGACAAGGCCGGGCTTCCCCCCTGCCGCGTGCTGCGCGAGTTCCGCGTGGCGGACGGCGCCGAGGTCAAGGTCGGCGACAAGGTCTCGGTCGAGCAGTTCGCCCCCGGAGACTCGATTCGCGTGACCGGCACGAGCCGCGGCCACGGCTTCCAGGGCGTCGTGAAGCGCCACCACTTCCGCGGCGGCGCCGCGACCCACGGCTCGATGTTCCACCGCGCCCCGGGCTCGATCGGCGCCTCGGCGTTCCCGTCCCGCACGCTCAAGGGGATGCGCGCCGCCGGGCACATGGGCAGCGAGCGGGTCACGATCAAGAGCGTCCGGGTGGTGCGCGTCGACGCTTCGAACAACCTGCTGGTCGTGCGCGGCTCGGTGCCGGGCGCGGGCGGCTCGATCGTCGTGATCAGGAAGAGCTAGCCATGGCGGAGAAGAAGGCGAAAGCGACGAAGCGGCCGAAGGCTGGGGGTCCGGGGGGCGCGCCGCGCAACCCGGAAAAGCGGAAGAAGGCTGATCACGCCTCCGCCAAGGGCGCGACTTCGAGCGCCACTCCTGAAAAGCAGTCCGCCGAGAAACCCTCCGCCGAGAAGCCATCGGCACGGTCGACGTCTCCCAAGGTGGCCGTCGTCAACGCCGCGAACGAGACGATCCGCGAGATCCAGCTCTCGCCGACCGTGTTCGCCGCGAAGCCCGGCGCGCACCTCGTTTACGAGGCGGTCAAGCAGCACCGCGCAGGCGCCCGCCGCGGCACGCACGCGACCAAGAACCGGGCGCTCGTCTCGGGCTCGGGCAGGAAGCCCTGGCGGCAGAAGGGCACGGGCCGCGCGCGCGTCGGCGAGATTCGCACCCCGCTCTGGCGCCACGGCGGCACGGTGTTCGGGCCGCAGCCGCGCGACTACTCGTTCGCGATGCCGAGGAAGGCGCGCGCCGCCGCGCTGCGCGCGGCGCTCAGCCAGCGCCTGCACGAGGGTGCCGTCAAGGTGGTCGAGGGCTTCGAGGTTCCACAGCCGAAGACCAAGCTGCTCAAGGTGCTGCTCGCGACGCTGGGTATTTCGGGCAAGGCGGTGGTCGTCGACCACCAGCCCACCGAGTTCCTGGTGCTGTCGGGCCGCAACCTCGAGGGCGTGAAGGTCGTCGCGGACAGCCACCTCACCGCCTACGACGTGATGGACTGCAAGCACCTGGTGCTGAGCCAGGAGGCCGTCGACAGGCTCGAGGAGCGGCTCACGCCGCAGCTGCGGGGATAGGGCGATGAAGAACCTCTACGAAGTGATCCGCCGGCCGCTCTTGACCGAGAAGTCCACCCTGCTCAAGGAGTCGCAGCACACGCTCGTCTTCGAGGTGCACCGCGACGCGACCAAGCCCGAGATCAAGAAGGCCGTCGAGACGCTCTTCGAGCGCAAGGTGGCCGACGTCCGCGTGGCGCGGGTGCACGGCAAGGTGAAGCGGCAGGGACGCTACGCCGGCCAGCGGCCCGACTGGAAGAAGGCCTTCGTCGTCCTCAAGAAGGGCGAGAAGCCCGTCGAGTTCTTCGAGCAGGCGTAGGGGAAACGACATGGCACTGAAGCAGTACAACCCGACGTCGCCCGGTCGTCGCTTCATGACGACGCTCGACTTCGACGACCTGACGAAGAAGCGCCCCGAGCGCGCGCTCACCGAACCCTTGCGCCGCACCGGCGGCCGCAACAGCAAGGGTCGGATCACGGTTTGGTTCAGGGGCGGCGGGCACAAGCGCCGCTACCGCGTGGTGGACTTCCGCCGCGACAAGCGCAACGTGCCCGCCAAGGTGGCGGCGCTCGAGTACGACCCCAACCGCTCGGCGCGGCTGGCGCTGCTGCACTACCTGGACGGCGAGAAACGCTACATCCTGGCGCCCGAGGGCATCAAGATCGGCCAGACCGTGGTTGCCGGCGAGGGCGCGGACATCCTGCCCGGCAACGCCTTGCCGCTGAAGCTGATCCCGGCCGGCACCATGATCCACAACCTCGAGCTGCGGGCCGGCAAGGGCGGACAGCTCGTGCGCACGGCCGGCGGCGCGGCGCAGCTGGTGGCGAAGGAAGCCGACTACGCCCAGGTGAAGCTGCCGTCGGGCGAGGTGCGCAAGGTGCACGTCGAGTGCATGGCGACCGTCGGCCAGGTCGGCAACATCGACCACAAGAACGTGTCGTTCGGCAAGGCGGGGCGCAAGCGCTGGCTCGGCAAGAAGCCGCACAACCGCGGCGTCTCGATGAACCCGATCGACCACCCGCACGGCGGCGGCGAGGGCCGCACCTCCGGCGGACGCCACCCGGTGACCCCGTGGGGCAAGCCGACGAAGGGCGCCAAGACGCGCAATAACAAGAGAACGCAGCGCTTCATCGTGAAGAGGCGGAAGTAGCCATGGCAAGGTCGCTGAAGAAGGGCCCGTTCGTGGACGACCACCTGCTCAAGAAGGTGGAGGCGATGAACTCGGCGGGCGACAAGAAGGTCATCAAGACCTGGTCGCGCCGCTCGACGGTCATCCCCGAGATGGTCGGCCACACGCTCGCCGTCTACAACGGCAAGAAGTTCGTCCCGGTCTACGTGACCGAGAACATGGTCGGGCACAAGCTCGGCGAGTTCTCGCCCACGCGCCAGTTCAAGGGCCACTCCTCGAAGGTGGAGAAGGTGGCGACTTCGACGGCAGCGCCCGGCAGGCCCGGGGCGCCGGGCGCCGCGGCGGCGCCCGCGGCCGCCCCGCCGGCGGGCAAGAGCTAGGGAGGCGGAGATGGCATCGCTCGAAGCCCACGCCACCAACCGGTACGTGCGGACCTCCGCCCAGAAGGCGGGGCTGGTGCTGGCGCTCATCCGCGGCAAGAAGGCCGGCGACGCGCTCAGCATCCTGCGCTTCACCAAGAAGTCGGTGGCGCGCGAGGTCGAGAAGACGCTGCGCTCGGCGATCGCAAACGCGGTGCTGGTGGCCGACCGCAACCAGAAGCGAAGGCTCGACGAGGAGGACCTCGTCGTGAGCGCGGCCTTCGCCGACCAGGGCCCGTCGCAGAAGCGCGTCCGGCCCGCGCCGATGGGCCGCGCCTACCGCGTCATCAAGCGCACCACGCACATCACCGTCCAGGTCGCGGAAAAGGAGTAGCAGGACCTATGGGTCAGAAAGTCCATCCCACCGGGTTCCGGCTCGGTTACACCAAGACCTGGCGCAGCCGCTGGTACGCGGAGAAGGAATACGCGAACCTGCTGCACGAGGACCTGGCGCTCAAGAAGGACCTGAAGAAGCGCTTCGCCCACGCCGGCGTCGCCAAGGTCGAGATCGAGCGCGCCGCCAACAAGCTCAAGATCACGATCCACACCTCGCGGCCGGGCATCATCATCGGCCGCAAGGGGCAGGAGGTCGACAAGCTCAAGCAGGAGGTGCAGAAGCGCACGGGCAAGGAGGTCTTCATCAACATCCAGGAGATCCTCAAGCCCGAGCTCGACGCGCAGCTCGTCTCCGAGTCGGTGGCGCTGCAGCTCGAGAAGCGGATTGCGTTCCGGCGCGCGATGCGCAAAGCGGTCGACGCGGCGCTGCGCTTCGGCGCGCGCGGCATCAAGATCCGCGTCTCGGGCCGCCTGAACGGCGCCGAGATCGCCCGCTCCGAGTGGTACCTGCACGGCCAGCTGCCGCTGCACACGCTGCGCGCGGACATCGACTTCGGCTTCCACGAGGCCCACACGACCTTCGGGCAGATCGGCGTCAAGACCTGGATCTACCGCGGCGAGACGGACGCCGCGCGCCCCGCGCGGGCGCTCGCCTAGAGGTAAGCCGATGCTGATGCCGAAGAAGGTCAAGTATCGCAAGCAGCAGCGCGGGCGCATGTCCGGCAAGGCCTGGACCGGCGGCTCGATCGCGTTCGGCGACTACGGGCTGAAGGCGCTCGAGTGCGGCTGGGTGACGGCGCGCGAGATCGAGGCGGGCCGGATCGCGATCACGCGCTTCATCAAGCGCAACGGCCGCATCTGGATCCGCATGTTCCCCGACAAGCCCTACACCAAGAAGCCGCAGGAGACGCGAATGGGCAAGGGCAAGGGCGCTCCCGAGGGCTGGGTGATGGTCGTGAAGCCCGGCCGCATCCTCTTCGAGATGGAGGGCGTGCCCGAGTCCGAAGCGCGCGAGGCGCTGCGGCTCGCGGCCCACAAGCTCTCGATCAGCACCCGCTTCGTGACGCGGGCGGAGGGAGCCTGATGAAGGCCGCCAAAGTGCGTGAGATGGGAGCGGAAGAGCTCAAGACCAAGGAGCGCCAGCTCCAGGAGCAGCTCTTCAAGCTCCGGGTGCAGCAGTCGATCGGGCAGCTCGACAACGCCATCAAGCTCCGTGAGACCCGTCGCGAGATCGCGCGGGTCAAGACGGTGCTGCGAGAGAAGCAGGTGTCGCGATGACGGACAGCAAGCCGGAAGCGGCCAACGACAAGCCGAAGGCGCGCGTGGGGCGCGTCGGGGTCGTGAAAGCCGCCAAGATGCAGAAGACCGTCGTGGTCAGGGTGGAGCGCCTGGTGCGCCACGCCTTCTACGGCAAGACCATCCGCCGCACCTCCACCTTCATGGCGCACGACGAGCTCGGCGCCAGGGCCGGTGACCGGGTGCGGATCGTGGAAGCCCGGCCGCTCTCGGCGCGCAAGCGCTGGCGCGTGACCGAGATCCTCGAGCGGGCCGTCGTCGACGCCGTCGTCGAAGCGGCTCGAGCCTAGGAAGGCAGGGAGAGCGCGTCATGATTCAGATGCGAACCATCCTCCAGGTGGCCGACAACAGCGGCGCCCGGAAGATCTCCTGCATCCTGCCGATCGGCGGGTCGACGGGGCGCTACGCCCGGCTCGGTGACGTGATCACCGCCAACGTCAAGGAGTCGTCGCCGGAGGCGCCCGAGCCGGTGCGCAAGGGCAAGGTGGTGAAGGCCGTGATCGTGCGCTGCCGCAAGGAACAGCGCCGGCGCGACGGCAGCTACATCCGCTTCGACGAGAACGCCGCGGTGCTGATCAAGGAGGACGGGGAGCCCGTGGGCACCCGCGTCTTCGGACCAGTGGCGCGAGAGCTGCGCGACAAGAAGTTCATGAAGATCGTGTCGCTGGCTCCGGAGGTGCTGTAGGCCATGGCGAGACAGAGAAGGCCGCCGGTCCGGATCCGGATCCGGCTCAAGAAAAACGACCTCGTGGAGGTCATCACCGGCCGCGACCGCGGCAAGCGCGGCAAGGTGCTGCAGGTGCTGCCGGACAAGGGGCGCGTGCTGGTGCAGGGCGTGAACTTCATCAAGCGCCACACCCGGCCCAACCCGCAGCGCAACATCAAGGGCGGGATCGCCGAGCGCGAGGCCGCGATCCACGTGTCGAACGTGATGATCGTCTCGCCCGACGACGACAAGCGCACGCGCATCGGCTCTAAGCTGCTGCCGGACGGCGAGCGCGTGCGGATCGGCCGCCGCAGCGGCGAGGTGCTGGACAAGTGAGTGCTTCGAAGACCCTGCCTCGGGTGAAAGAGGCGTACCAGAAGCAGGTGGTCCCGCGCCTGATGCAGGAGCGGAGCTACACGACCGTGATGGCCGTGCCGCGCCTCGTCAAGGTCGTGGTCAACATGGGCATCGGCGAGGCCACCCAGAACATCAAGCTGCTCGACGCGGCGGTGGACGAGCTCGGTCGCATCACCGGCCAGCGCCCCGCGACGCGCCGCGCCAAGAAGTCGATCGCGGCGTTCAAGCTGCGCGCCGGCATGCCGATCGCGGCGACGGTGACGCTGCGCGGCGACCGCATGTACGAGTTCGTGGACCGGCTGTTCAACGTCGCGCTGCCGCGCGTGCGCGACTTCCGCGGCGTGCCGACGAACGCCTTCGACGGCCGCGGCAACTACACGCTGGGCCTGAAGGACCAGATCCTGTTCCCCGAGATCGACTACGCCAAGATCGACAAGACCCGCGGGATGAACGTGACATTCGTGACGACCGCCCGGACCGACGAGGAGTCGAAGGCGCTCCTCGCGGCCCTGGGGATGCCGTTCCGGAACCAGTAGGAGGCAGACCGAGTGGCCAAGACGTCGATGATCGCCAAGGCGAAGCGCAAGCCGAAGTACGCGGTGCGCGCCTACACCCGGTGCCGCCTGTGCGGACGGCCCCGCGCCTACATTCGCAAGTTCGAGATGTGCCGGATCTGCTTCCGGAAGCTGGCCCTGGCGGGCGAGATTCCGGGAGTGATCAAGGCGAGCTGGTAGAAGCCTTCGAGGTAAATGCGATGAACATGACGGATCCCATCGCGGACATGATCACCCGCATCCGGAACGGGACGCGGGCGAGGCTGCCCAAGATCGACGTGCCGGCTTCCAAGCTGAAAGCCGAAATCGCCCGCATCCTGAAGGACGAGGGCTACATCGCCAACTTCCGGCTGATCGAAGACGGCCGGGAAGGCGGTCAGGGAGCGATCCGCATCTTCCTGCGCTACGGCCCCGGCTGGGAGCGCGTGATCACCGACCTGCAGCGCGTGAGCAAGCCCGGCTGCCGCATCTACTGCGGCAAGGGCGAGATCCCGCGCGTCTACGGCGGGCTCGGCATCAACATCCTGTCCACCTCGCACGGGGTCATGACCGGCCGACAGGCCGCCAAGACCGGCGTCGGTGGCGAGATCCTCTGCAACGTCTGGTAAGGAGCGCGCGATGTCCCGGGTCGGCCGCAAAGTCATCGTCGTTCCCGCCGGAGTCAAGGTGCAGGTAGGCGACCGCACGCTCGCGGTGCAGGGGCCCAAGGGCAAGCTCGAGACGCCGGTCCCGCCCGGCATCTCGTTCGCGCTCGACGGGCAGAGCCTGTCGTGCCTGCGTGCGAACGACGAGCAGCGGCTGCGCGCGTTCCACGGCATGGCGCGCGCGCTGGCGCAGAACGCGATCAAGGGCGTGACCGAGGGCTTCTCCAAGGACCTCGACATCGTCGGAGTCGGCTACCGCGCCGCGGTCGATGGCAAGAAGGTGGTGTTCGCCCTCGGCTACTCGCACCCGGTCGAGTACAAGGTCCCCGAGGGGATCGTGATCGCGGTCGAGAAGCAGACGCGCGTCACGGTCTCGGGCATCGACCGCCAGAAGGTCGGGCAGGTGGCGGCGGAGATCCGTGGCCTGCGCCGGCCGGACCCGTACAAGCAGAAGGGCATCCGCTACGTCGGCGAGCAGCTCAAGAAGAAGGCGGGCAAGGCCGGGGCGACCGGTGCCAAGTAGGCTCGAAGCCTGCGAGCGAGCGGGATTCACTCCCGTGAGCGAGCGGGGGGTACGGGGGGTGCGGCGCAGCACCCCCTGTATTGAAAAGGAGCGGCGGGGACGCCGGGAGGGAGATCCTCCCGGGAACGCCCGCCGGAGCGAGAGATGAGCACGAGGACGAAAGAACAGACCCGGCAGCGGCTGCACGACCGCATCCGCAAGAAGATCCGCGGCAGCGAGAGCCGGCCGCGGCTCGCCGTGCACCGCAGCCAGGCGCACATCTACGCGCAGGTGATCGACGACGACGCCGGCACGACGCTTTGCGCCGCCTCGTCGCGGGACAAGGACGTGCGCTCGAAGCTGAAGAGCGGCGGCAACGTGGCCGCGGCCAAGGAAGTGGGCGGCCTGGTCGCGAGCCGCGCGAAGCAGAAGGGCATCGAGCTCGTCGTGTTCGACCGCGGCGGCTTCCAGTACCACGGCCGGATCAAGGCCCTCGCGGACGCCGCGCGCGAGGCCGGGCTGAAGTTCTAGGTCGTTCGCGGAAGAGTGAGCCAAATGAGATTCATTGCCGAGAAGATCGACGTCGGGAGCCTCGAGCTCAAGGACCAGGTGGTGTCGATCAACCGCGTGACCAAGGTCGTCAAGGGCGGCAAGAACCTGTCCTTCTCGGCCCTGGTGGTGGTGGGAGACAGCGCCGGCCACGTCGGCTACGGCATGGGCAAGGCGCGCGAGGTCTCCTCCGCCATCAAGAAGGGCGTCGAGGCGGCCAAGAAGAACATCGTGCGCGTGCCCATCACGGACAAGGGATCGACGATCCCCCACACCGTCACCGGCCGCTACGGCTCGGGGGCGGTGCTGCTCAAGCCGGCGTCCGAAGGCACGGGCGTGATCGCGGGCGGGGC
>DATBSZ010000025.1:0-6595 GCA_036559525.1 Burkholderiales bacterium | reverse complement strand
CGCACCGCCCGGAACGGCGCAGCTCGGCCTGCACGAGTTCCAGCTCACCGCGCCGATCGGCTTCACCTTCGATACCTCGCTCGCGATCGCGCGCTGCATCTACGACGGCTTCTTCGACCGCTTTCCGAACCTCAAGCTGATAGCCTCGCACGGCGGCGGCGCGCTGCCCTACCTGGTGGGGCGCCTCGACATCTGCTGGGATAACATCCCCGCGGCGCGCTCGAAGACCGCCGAGCCGCCGCGCAACTACATGCGCCGGATCTACGTCGACAGCGTGGTATTCCGCCAGGACGTGCTGAACATGTGCGTGTCGGTGTGCGGCCCGGACAACGTGCTCTACGGCTCGGACTATCCGCACACCATCGGCGACATGGCGGGCTGCCTGTCGCGCGTCGACGCGCTGCCCGGCGAGGTCAGGCATCAGGTGCGCGGCGGCAACGCGCAGCGGATTTTCAAGCTTTGAAGCGTTCCTCCAAGCTGGCCGCTCCGGTATACGAGCGCCTCAAGGCGGACATCTTCGAGTTCCGTCTGATGCCGGGGACGCGCTTCTCCGAGAACGAAGTGGCGCGGCGCGCGCGCGTGTCGCGCACGCCGGTGCGCGAGGCGCTGTTCCGCCTGGAGCGCGAAGGCTATCTCGAGGTGCACCCGAAAAGCGGCTGGAGCGTGCGCGCGCTCGACTTCGAGGCGCTGGACCACCTCTACGACGCGCGCGTGGTGATCGAGTGCGCCGCGGTGCAGCGGCTATGCGCCGGCAACCCGCGCGCCGCGCTGGCCGGCCTGGAGAAGGCCTGGCTGGTCGCGCCCCGCAATCGACTTAGCGACGGCGCTCGTGTAGCGCGCCTCGACGAGGAGTTCCACACCACTCTGGTCGCCGCCGCGGGCAACCCGGAGCTCGCGCGCATCCACCACACCATCACCGAGCGCATCCGCATCGTGCGCCGCCTCGACTTCACGCACCCCGAGCGCGTGGTCTACACCTACCTCGAGCACGGCCAGATCCTGCGCGCGATCCTCGCGCGCCGCTCGGCGCGCGCGGTCGAGCTGCTGCGCACGCACATCGAATCGAGCAAGAGCGAGGTGCGCAAGATCAGCCTGCACCGGCTGCACCTCGCGCACCTCGACGCGCGCCAAGGCCGCTAGGGAAGCTCTGGAAAAAGTGGCGATCGTCGTTCCCGCGCAAGAACGTCACCCCCGAGTGCTTTAGTCGGGGGCGGGAACCCATGCTCTCAAAAAGAAAAACTGGGCCCCCGCCTTCGCGGGGGCGACGAATTCACAGCTTCCCTAGCGCCGCGCCTCTTCTTCCCTCGGCCAGATCAGGTTGAGGAACATCGCCAGCAGGATTCCCATGACGATGCCGTCGGTGACCAGGATGCGCAGCGCCGGCGCGATCGCCTCGAAGGCGCCCGGCGGCGCCGCCTGGATGCCCAGGCCGAGCGCGAGCGATGCCGCGACGATGACCGCGTCGCGCCGCGAAGTCAGGTTGCGCCCGATGATGTCGATGCCGACCGAGGCGACCATGCCAAACATGAACAGCAGCACGCCACCGAGCACCGCGTTGGGCATGAGGGCGATGATCGCGCCGACCTTGGGAACCAGCGCCATCACGATCAGGAACGCGCCGCCGAAAGCGACCACGAAGCGGCTGCCGATGCCGGTGAGCGAGATCACGCCGATGTTCTGCGAGTACGAGGTGAGCGCCATGCCGCCGAAGACCGCCGACAGGCTCGAGCCGATGCCGTCGTTGGCCACCGCGCCGCGGATGCGCCAGCCTTCCTGCGGCACGCCCACGATGCGCGACACGGCGAGGGTATGCCCGGTCGTCTCGACCGCGGTGGCGAAGAAACACACCACGACCGTGATCACCGCGATGAGGCCGGGCCATTCCAGCCCGCCGTAGGGAAACAGCTTCGGCACCGTGACCCAGTCGGCCCTCGCCACGCTGCCGAGGTCGATCAGGCCGAACGCCGCCGCCACGAAGTAGCCGATCACCATGGTGATGAACAGCGACAGCGCGCGGATAAAACCGGTCGAGAAGCGCGTGATCACCAGGATCAGCACGATCATCAGTGCCGCGAGGCCGATGGTCAGCGGCTTGGCGAACGCCGGCGTGCCGAACCCCGACGCGACGTTGATGCCGATCTTCATCAGGCCGGTGCCGATCAGGAGGATGGTGGTGCCGGTGACGATCGGCGGGAAGAAGCGGTGCAGCCGGCCAATGAGCGGGCTCCAGGCGAACTGCACCAGCCCGCCGATGATCAGTGCGGTCATGGCTGCCGCCAGGCTGACCTCCTTCGAGATGGCGACGATCGGGCCGATGAAGATGTAGAACACGCCCATCACGATCGGCAGGCGCGGGCCGATGAAGCCCAGTCCGAGGGCCGAGATCATGGTGGCAATGCCGCAGCCGATCATGGTGCCGCTCAACATGGCGATGCGGGTTTCTTCCGGCAGATTGAGCAGTCGTGCGACGATCAGCGGGCCACCGACCATCGCGGTGAACATCACCAGCACGTGCTGGATGCCGAAGAGCGAGGTCTTGATCGCCCCCGGGTAGTCGTTCAGCTCGAGGTCGAGCTTGGCGAACCCCCGGTCCGTGCCGTGCGCGGCTGAAGCCGAGTCACTCATATGTTCCTCCCGTCATGCATTTCCCCGTTTTATGAATTGCCGCCAGCCCCCCAGGCCAGTAATGTCGCGAGCGCTGCGCGTTGCATGGCTCTCGCAAAGAAACCCCTTCACCTGTTGCCCGTCCTCGAGCGTCACCGTACCGATTCCGAGCGGCGCCGGAATGCCCTCGACGAAGCCGCCGAACGCCGTCGCCGGCACGTCCCACACCTCGACGTCGATCGCGCCGCCGGTGTCCGCGCGCACCATTCCCGGGCGCGGCGGCGCGAAGTCGGTGAGCGCGTAGAGGCGGTACTGCGGCGCGGTGCGACACTTCCGCGCCAGCCGCGCCCCGCGCTCGGTAAGCTGGTGGTTGAGCGGCAGTCCCGACATGTGGGCGCCGCAAACTGCGAGCCGGATCAGGCTTTGATCCTTGAACGTTTCTTCTATGTCCACGGCCGGCAGCGGCAGGCCGGTCGCCCCCATCGTCTTCACCATCGCGCGCTGCGCGATCTCGCCCAGCACGCAGAGCGCGTCGTCGGTGAACGCCGGCGCGGCAAAGGTCACCCCGAACGGCAGCCCGTCGCGCTGGAACCCCGCCGGCACCGCGATCGCGGCGAGATCCAGCAGGTTCATGAAGTTGGTGTAGTAGCCGAGGTTGCTGTTGAGCTTCACCGGGTCGGCTTCGACTTCGGCGATGCGGTAGATCGTGCCGGCCGTCGGCGTCAGCATGACGTCGATCCCGCTCCACACCGGCGCGGTCGCGCGCCGCAGCGCCTGCAGCCGATAGTACGCGGAGAACGCGTCGATCGCGCTGTGGCGCGTGGCGCCGCCGATGATGGCGCGCGTGACCGGGTGCAGCGCCTCGGGCTGGCGCTCGATGAACTCACGGATCGCGACGTAGCGCTCCGCAACCCAGGGTCCTTCGTAGAGCAGGCGCGCGGTCTCGAGGAACGGCGCGAAATCGATGCGCACCTCTTCGGCGCCCAGGTCCTGGATCTTTTTCAGAAAATTCTTGAAAAGCCCGGGCGTGTCGGGATTGCCGAAGAACGCGAGCTGGTCCTCGCGCGGCACGCCCACCCGGCAGCCGGCGAAGGTTCGCGGCATGGCGCGCGCCGGCGGCGACGCGGGGCGCGAGAACGGGTCGCGCGCGTCGAAGCCGCGCGCCACCTCCAGCACGTGGGCCGCGTCCGCCGCGGTGAGCGCGAAGATCGAAACGCAATCGAGCGAGCGGCATGCCGGCACTACGCCGCGCGTGCTGAGAAGGCCCTTCGTCGGCTTGAGCCCGGCAAGGTTGTTGAACGCCGCAGGCACGCGGCCCGAGCCCGCCGTGTCGGTGCCGAGGCTGAAACTGACGAGTCCCGCCGCGACCGTGACCGCCGATCCGGAGCTCGAGCCGCCGGGGATGTACTCGGGATCGAAGGTGTTGCCCGGGACGCCGTAGGGCGAGCGCACCCCGACGAGCCCGGTAGCGAACTGGTCGAGGTTGGTCTTGCCCACCAGGATCGCGCCCGCGGCCAGCAGCCGCTCGACGACCGCGGCGCTCTCCCGGGGGACATAGCTAAACGGCTTGCAAGCCGCGGTCGTGGGATGCCCGGCGGCGTCGATGTTGTCTTTGACGGCAAACGGGATGCCGTAGAGCGGCAGCCCCTGCGGCCCGCGGCGCTCGAGCTCCGCGGCGCGCGCCTCGAGCTCTGCGCGCGGCAGGCGGTGGATCCACGCGGAGTCTTCGCCGCGCCGCGCGATGCGCTCCAGCACGCCGGCGACCACTTGCGAGGGCCGCAGCGCCCCCGACTCGGTGCGCCGTCTCAGCGACGCCAGATCGAGCGGGTCAGCGTCTTGCAGCATCGCGCGAGCATACTCTAGTATACAAGTCTGTGTACATCCACCGGGTGTTGCCGAACCTGTACCGCGACTCGGTGTCGCTGATGCAGCTCTCGGCGACGCTCGGAAAGCTGCCCGGCGTCGAGCAGGTCTCGGCGGTGATGGCGACGCCGGCGAACCTCGAGCTGCTGCGCGCCGCCGGCCTGATGGACGGCGCGGTCGCGGCGAGCCCGAACGACCTGCTGATCGCGCTGCGCGGAAAATCCGCGGCTGCGCTCGAGACGGCGATGACCGCGGCGCTCGATGCACTGGAGAAGCCGCCCGCGCAAGCCACCGGCGGCGGGCCCGCCGCCGAGCCGCCGCGCAGCCTGCAGATGGGCGTCGCGCAGGTCCCGGAGGCGAACCTCGCGCTCGTCTCCGTGCCCGGCGAATACGCCGCCGCGGAGGCGATGAAGGCGCTGCGCCTCGGCCTGAACGTCATGCTCTTCAGCGACAACGTGCCGCTCGCCGCTGAAATTTCCCTGAAGAAATATGGACGGGAGCAAAACCTCCTCGTCATGGGGCCCGATTGCGGCACCGCGATCATCGACGGCATTCCGCTCGGCTTCGCCAACGCGGTGCGGCGCGGCGCGATCGGCGTGGTGGGCGCCTCCGGCACGGGCACGCAGCAGGTCACGAGCCTGGTGCACCGACGCGGCGCCGGCATCTCGCACGCGATCGGCACCGGCGGCCACGACCTGCACCAGGATGTCGGCGGGATCACCATGCTGCACGGGCTGAAGCTGCTCGCGCGCGACCCGGAAACGCGCGTGATCGTGCTGATCTCCAAGCCGCCGGCCCCCGGCGTGGCAAAGCAGGTGCTCGACGCCGCGCGGCGCGCCGGCAAGCCGGTGGTGGTGAATTTCGTCGGCGCCGCCGAAGCGGCGAGCGGCGCGAACCTCTACCCGGTCAGGACGCTCGAGGAAGCAGCGCTAGCGGCGGTGGCGCTCGCCGCCGGCAAGCGGCCACCGCGTCCCGTGGCCTCCGACAGGAAAATTCCGGGAATGAAATTCAGGAAGAATCAGAAGTTCATCCGCGGGCTCTACAGCGGCGGCACGTTCTGCTATGAGGCGTCCTACCTTCTCGGCGACGCCTGGTCGAATGCGCCGGTCGACCCGGCGCGCAAGATGAAGGACGCCTGGAAGTCGCTCGGCGACACCGTCGTCGACCTCGGCGACGACGTCTTCACGCGCGGCCGGCCGCACCCGATGATCGACCACCGGCTGCGCAACGAGCGCCTGCTGGCGGAAGCCGCCGACCCCGAGGTCGCGGTGATCCTGTTCGACGTGGTGCTCGGATACGGCTCGCATCCCGACCCGGCGGCCGAGATGATCCCCACCCTGCTCAAGGCGAAGAAGAACCGCTCGATCGCCTTCGTGGGCTCGGTGTGCGGCACCGACGAGGACCCGCAGGGCCTCGAGCGCCAGGAAGCGGCACTGCGCAAGGCGGGCGTGGTGCTCGCCGAGAGCAACGCGCGCGCGGTGCGGCTCGCCGCGGCGATCGCGAAGCGCCGCGCATGAGGGCGCTCTTCGCCAAGCCGCTTTCGGTGCTGAACGTCGGCCTCGCCTCGTTCGCCGACGCCATCGTGCAGCGCGGCGGCGCCGCCACCCGGATCGAGTGGGCGCCGCCGGCGAACGGCGACGCCGCGGTCGGCGCCGCGCTCGCGCGCCTGGTTAACGACGAGAAGATGGAAGCCGCCAACGCGCAGGCCGCGGAGCGCTACCTCGCCGCGCAGCCGCGCCTCGAGGGCATCGGCATCGCGCGCGAAGTCCTGCCGGGCATGGGCAGCCGCATGATCCTGCACGCCGGCCCGCCGATCGTGTGGCCGCGCATGTGCGGGCCGATGCAGGGCGCGATCGTCGGCGCAATCCTGTACGAAGGCTGGGCGGACGATGCCGCGAAAGCGCGCGCCATGGCCGAGAGCGGCGACATCGCGTTCGAGCCCTGCCACCACCACGCCGCCGTCGGCCCGATGGCCGGCATCATCAGCCCGTCGATGCCGGTGTGGATGGTGCGCAACCCGACGCACGGCAACCGCACCTTCAGCAATCTCAACGAGGGCCTGGGCAAGGTGCTGCGCTTCGGCGCCAACGGGCCGGACGTCATCGCGCGCCTGAAGTGGATGGAGAAA
>DATBSZ010000024.1:0-2245 GCA_036559525.1 Burkholderiales bacterium | reverse complement strand
TCCCGTCGCCGAAGACCGTGTACCGCGGGGTGCGCAAGCTCGAGCCCGGGCACGCGCTCGTCGTCGCAGGCGGCAAGCTTTCCCTGCGCCGGTACTGGCTGCCGGACTATTCGGAGAAATTCGACCTCGGCGAAACCGAGGCCCTGGCCGGCCTCGAAGCCGAGCTGCGCCGCTCGGTGGAAAGCATGCTCGTCTCCGACGTGCCGCTGGGAAGCTTCCTTTCGGGCGGGGTCGATTCGAGCGTGGTCAGCGCGCTGATGGCCGACATCGCAAGACGGCCGATCGACACGTTCACGCTCGGGTTCCACGGCGAGAGCGCGGTGAGCGAGCACTCGCATGCGGCGCTCGTCTCGCGCCACATCGGCGCCGTGAACCACGTGCTGATGCTGGACCCCTCCGACATGCTGGCGGCGATCGAGCAATGGACCGAGGCGTTTGACGAGCCGTTCGCCGATCCCGCGGCGCTGCCGACCATGCTCCTCGCCAAGCTGACGCGGCAGCACGTGACCGTGGTCCTCACCGGGGAAGGCGCCGACGAGGTGTTTTCCGGCTACGGCAACTACCGCAAGCGCGTGCGCGAAGAGCGCATCACCGGGGTCCTGGGCGCGCGGCTCTCGCCGCTGCGCTACCTGGTGCGCGCGCTGCCCGCCCGCGCGCGCAAGGACCGGCTGCTGAAGGCGATCGGCGAGCCCCTGTCGCGCCGCTACGTGACCATTCCGATGGTCTTCGATCCCGCGCTGCACGCGGAGCTGCTCTCGGAGCGCTTCCTCGCAGCGCGCGAAACCTCCATGGCCGACTACGCCGAGCGCCATTTCGACGAGTGCAACTCGCCGCATTACATCGACAAGCTCATGTACGTCGACGCGCGGCTCTGGCTGCCTGACGACCTGCTCACCAAGGTCGATCGCGCGACCATGGCGTATTCGCTCGAGGCGCGCGTGCCTTACCTCGACCATCGCCTGTTCGAGTTCTGCGCGCGCCTCGACCCCGGGCTCAAGCAGCGCGGCCGCACCGGCAAATATCTCCTGAAGCGGCTCGCCGAGAAGCTCCTGCCGCCCGAGATCGTGCACCGACCGAAGCAGGGCTTCTTCCCGCCACTCACCGAATGGTTCGCCGGCCGGCTCAAGGAGGAAGCGCGCGCTGCGCTTTCGGCGCTGGACAAGCGGGGGCTGTTCCGCGCCGGGGCTTTGCAAACCCTGTCCCAGGAACATTACTCGGGAGGCCGCAACCATTCCGGGCGGCTGTGGGCGCTGTTCGTCCTGGAGAAGTGGTTCCGGCGCTACGCTCCGGGGTTCTCGCTCTAGCCATGTGCGGAATCGGCGGCTTTTTCGCGCTGCGGCCGGTGGCGCCGCAGGTCGTGAGCTCGATGCAAGCGGCGCTGCGGCCGCGCGGCCCCGACGCGCAGCACGCGCAGCTCTGGGGCCAGAACGGCCTGCTGCACGCGCGCCTGTCGATCATCGATCCCCGGCCCGAGGCGGACCAGCCGATGGCCAACGCGCGCGGCGACGTCTGGATCGTCTATAACGGGGAGGTCTACGACTGGCAGGACGCGGCCGCCGCGCTGCAGGCAGCCGCACCGTTTCGCACCCGCTCGGACACCGAGTTCATCCTGCGCGGCTACGAGGCCTGGGGGATCGGGGCGTTGCTCGAGCGGCTGCGCGGCATGTTCGCGTTCGCCATCCTCGACCTCGCCCGGGGCAAGGCCTATCTCGCCCGCGACCGCATGGGCGAGAAGCCGCTGGTGTACGCCTCGGTCGGCGAGGAGCTCGCCTTCGGCTCCACCGTGCGCTCGGTGCTGCCGTTCCTGCCGCGGGAGAAGCGCGAGCTCTCGCCCGAAGCGATCGATGGGTATCTCGCGCACCGCTACATTCCGGCGCCGCGCACCGTATACCGTCACGTCCAGCGCCTGGAGAACGGCCACTACCTCGAGTTCGATCTCCGGTCCCGGCGCCTGGAAAAACGGCGCTATTGGCAAGCGGCGCCCGAGCCTGGATCCTGGCTGGAGGCGCTCGACGAATCGGTGCGCATGCGCACCATCGCCGATCGTCCGCTGGGCGTATTTCTCTCGAGCGGTGTCGACTCGACCGTCGTCGCGAGTCGCCTTGCCACGCAGCGCCTGACTTCCTACCGCACCTATACCGCCGCCTTCCCCGGCAGCGACATGGACGAATCGGCGCTCGCCGCGCAGGCCGCCGCGACGCTGGGATTTCCGAACACCCCGGTCGCCGTTCCGCAATCGCTCGGT
>DATBSZ010000023.1:0-4704 GCA_036559525.1 Burkholderiales bacterium | reverse complement strand
CGCGAACGCAGTGGCGGCTGGGGAGCCAGCGGCGATCAATCCGGCAGCGCCGATTGGATGGGCCAGCGTGGCGATGCGCGCGGAAACGATCGGGTGGACGTGGCGCATCAGCCAGAACTCGAGAACGCGCGCCCCGACCTGAGCCGGGCCGACCAGCGCCGCAGCGGCCACCGCCGTCGCCAGGCTTGCGCCGGATTCCTGCAGGACTCGGGGAAGATGCGCCGCCATGGCAGTGCTGCAGAACCAGGTCGCCGCGAAGACGAACGAAAGGCCTGCCATCAGTACGAGTCGACCCCGCTCGACCGCTTCCGAGGCGCTCGGCTGCGGCGCCTTGTCGGCGGCGCGCCGCGCCGGCAACAGGAGGTTGATCGGCAGGCCGATCGCGAGATGCGCGAGCGCCCAGACGTAGCAGGTCGCGCGCCACCCCAGCGTCACGTCCATGTACGCCGAAAGCGGCCAGCAGACGGTGCTGGCGAATCCCGCGATCAGGGTGATGCCGGTGATCGAGCGGCGCGCTTCGCGTCCGTAGATTCCGGCGAGGGTAGAGAACGCCGCCTCGTACAAACCTGCGCTCATGCCGATACCGATGACGAGCCAGCTCGCGAAGAGGGATACGACCCCGGCGGACGTGCCCAGCATCGCGAGTCCCGCGGCGAACACCAGGTTGGAGGCAGGCAGCACTCGGCGCCCGCCGTAGAGGTCGATCAACCGGCCCGCCGCCGGCCCGAGGAACGCGGAGACGAGCAGCCCGGCGGAAAACGCCGTGAACACCCATGCCGTGGCCAGGCCGAGCTCGGCCGCCATCGCGTTCGCGAGGATCGCCGGAAGGTAGTAGGTCGATCCCCAGGCCAGCGTTTGCGCCAGCCCGAGCGCGATGACTACATGGGCGGGCTTGCTCAGCGCGCCGCTTGCTTCACGGCATCCGCGATGCTTTTCGCCGCGGATTCGATCGCATCGCGCGGCTCGCCCTCCACCATCACGCGCAGCACCGGCTCGGTGCCCGAGGGCCGCAGCAGAACGCGGCCCTTGCCGTTGAGCGATTGCTCGGCGTCTGCATGCGCTTTTCTTATTCCTTCATGTTTATCCCACTGGAACCCGCGCGGCACCGCCACGTTCAGAAGCACCTGCGGGAACATGACCAGGTCCGCGGTGAGCTCCGCCAGCGAGCGGCCCGACTCGCGCATGACATGCAGGACCTGCAGCGCGGACACGATGCCGTCGCCGGTGGTGTGCTTGTCGAGGCAGATGACATGGCCCGAGTTCTCGCCGCCGAGCTCCCAGCCCTTTTCGCGCATCATCTCGAGCACGTAGCGGTCGCCGACCTTCGCGCGGCCGAATGCGATGCCGAGCCGCGCCATCGCCTTCTCGAAGGCGAAGTTGGTCATCAGCGTGCCGGCCACGCCCTTCTGCTTGCCGCCGGCTCGCCGATCCTTCGCGCGGTGGTTGGCGATCACGTAGAGCAGCTGGTCGCCGTCGTAGCGCTGTCCCGAGCTGTCGACCATCAGCACGCGATCGGCGTCGCCGTCGAGGGCAATCCCCAGGTCGGCCCGCTCATCCTTCACCTGGCGCTGGAGGGCCGCCGGCGACGTCGCGCCCGTGCGCTCGTTGATGTTCATGCCGTCGGGCTTGACCCCGATGGCGCTCACGTCGGCGCCGAGCTCGTGGAACACGTGCGGCGCGACGTTGTACGCGGCGCCGTGGGCGCAGTCGAGCACGATGCGCATGCCCTTCAGGTCGAGCTGCGACGGAAAAGTGGACTTGCAGAACTCGATGTAGCGCCCCCCGGCGTCGTCCACTCGCCAGACCTTGCCCAGCCTGCTGGCCTCGTTGCAGCCCATCGGCTGCTCCATCTGCGCCTCGATCTCGGCCTCGATGTCGTCGGGCAGCTTGAAGCCGTCGCCGGAGAAGATCTTGATGCCGTTGTCGGGGTACGGGTTGTGCGACGCGCTGATGACGATCCCGGCCGAAAGCCGCAGGGCACGCGCGAGATAGGCGACCGCCGGCGTAGGGATCGGGCCGCACATGTGGACATCGACGCCCGCGGCAGAGAACCCGGCCTCCAGGGCCGACTCGATCATGTAGCCGGAGATGCGCGTGTCCTTGCCGATGCACACCGCCGGATGCTTGTCCTGGCCGCGCGTCTCCCTCTCGGCGAGAACCACGCCCGCGGCATAGCCGAAGCGCAGGATGAATTCCGGCGTCATGGGGTTCTGCCCCACCGTGCCGCGAACACCGTCGGTGCCGAAGTACTTTCTCATGCGTTATAGGCCTGCCAGACTGCCACCACGTCGCGCGTCTCTCTCACGTCATGCACCCGCAGTATTGTCGCGCCGCGCTGCAACGCGAGCAAAGCCATCGTCAGGCTGCCGGCCAGCCGCTCGTCGACGGCGCGCCCGGTGATCTTGCCCAGCGTCGACTTGCGCGAGAGACCGACGAGGATGGGAAACTCGGAAAGCTCTGAAAGCTTCCGCAGCAAGGCCAGGTTGTGATCCGCGGTCTTGCCGAAGCCGAAGCCCGGGTCGACGACGATGCGCCCGGCCGCGATCCCGGCGCCCTTTGCTGCTTCAATTCGTTGATTGAGAAAGCCTTTCACCTCGCCCACGACGTCGTCGTAGTGCGGGTCGCGCTGCATGGTCGCGGGCTCGCCTTTCTTGTGCATGAGGCAGACCGCGCACGAGCCCGCCGCCACCGCTTCGAGCGCGCCGGGCGCGCCCAGGGCGTCGACGTCGTTGATCATGGAGGCGCCCGCCGCCAGCGCAGCTTTCATCACCGCGGTGCGGCGCGTGTCCACGGAAACGCACAGGTCGGGGAGCTTTTCGAGCACCGGAACGACGCGCCGCAGCTCCTCGTCTTCGGAAACCGGCACGGCGCCCGGCCGCGTCGATTCGCCGCCGAGGTCGATGATGTCTGCACCTTCATCGGCGAGCCGGCGAGCATGAGTTATCGCTTCGTTAGCACCCAGGAAGCGGCCGCCGTCGGAGAAGGAATCGGGCGTGATGTTGACCACGCCCATGACCAGGGGCTTTTCGAGCGGCAGGCTGAATCTGCCGCAGCGAAGGATCTTAGGCTGCAGGCGTCGGCGCGGTCGCGGCCTCGGCGCCGCCGTCGGCGGCCGGCGGCTTGGCCGCAGGCTGCGAGCCGCTCGGCTTCGGCGGCCGCGGCGGCTTGCCCGACATGATGTCGCCGATCTGGTCGGCGTCGAGCGTCTCGTACTCGAGCAGCGCTTTCGCCATCGCCTCGACCTTGTCCCGGTTCCCCTCGAGCAGCCCGCGCGCCAGGCGGTACTGCTGGTCGATGATGCGCCGGATCTCGGCGTCCACCTTCTGCAGCGTCGCCTCGGAGACGTTCTTGTGCGTGGTGATCGAGCGGCCGAGGAACACCTCGCCCTCGTTCTCGCCGTACACCATCGGCCCGAGCTCGTCGGACATGCCCCACTGCGTCACCATGCGGCGCGCGATCTCGGTGGCGCGCTCGAAGTCGTTCGACGCGCCGGTGGTCATCTGGTTCATGAACAGCTCTTCGGCGATGCGGCCCCCGAACAGCACCGCGATCATGTTCAGCAGCCGGTCGCGGTCCTGGCTGTAGCGGTCTTCCGTCGGCAGCTGCATCGTCACGCCCAGCGCGCGGCCGCGCGGAATCACCGTCACCTTGTGCACTGGATCGGTCTTCGGCAGCAGGCGCGCGACGATGGTGTGGCCGGATTCGTGGTACGCGGTGTTGCGGCGCTCTTCCTCGGGCATCACCATCGAGCGCCGCTCGGCGCCCATGATGATCTTGTCCTTCGCGCGCTCGAAGTCGTCCATGTCCACCAGGCGCTTGTTGCCGCGCGCAGCGAACAGCGCCGCTTCGTTCACCAGGTTCGCGAGGTCGGCCCCCGAGAAGCCGGGGGTGCCGCGCGCGATGATGTCGGGCTTGACGTCCGGCGCGAGCGGGACCTTGCGCATGTGCACTTTCAGAATTTCCTCGCGCCCACGAATGTCCGGCAGCGGTACCACCACTTGCCGGTCGAAGCGGCCCGGGCGCAGGAGCGCCGGGTCGAGCACGTCGGGACGGTTGGTCGCCGCGATCACGATCACGCCCATGGTCGCCTCGAAGCCGTCCATCTCCACGAGGAGCTGGTTGAGCGTCTGCTCGCGCTCGTCGTTGCCGCCGCCGAGGCCCGCGCCGCGCTGGCGGCCGACCGCGTCGATCTCGTCGATGAACACGATGCACGGCGCGTGCTTCTTCGCCTGCTCGAACATGTCGCGCACGCGCGCCGCACCGACGCCGACGAACATCTCGACGAAATCGGAGCCGGAGATCGAGAAGAACGGCACCTTCGCTTCGCCCGCGATGGCGCGCGCGAGCAGCGTCTTGCCGGTGCCCGGCGAGCCGACCATCAGCACGCCGCGCGGGATGCGGCCACCGAGCTTCTGGAACCGGCCCGGGTCGCGCAGGAACTCGACGATCTCCTGCAGGTCCTGCTTGGCCTCGTCGACACCCGCGACGTCCTCGAAGGTGACGCGGCCATGGGCCTCCGTCAGCATCTTGGCGCGCGACTTGCCAAAGCCCATCGCCTTGCCGGCGCCGCCCTGCATCTGTCGCGACAGGAACACCCACACGCCGATCAGCGCGATGAAGGGCAGCCACGAGACGAGCAGCGAAACAAACCACGGAACATTGTCGCCCAGCGGCTTCGCGGTGATGGTCACCTTGCCGTCGTAG
>DATBSZ010000022.1:0-1970 GCA_036559525.1 Burkholderiales bacterium | reverse complement strand
ATGCAAATCAGTTTACAGAACTGTCGTCACGGGTTAACAATCGGGGGCAATGTCTTCGGGCCGGGTTTTCCGCTTCGCCCCCACGCCAGAGCGCCGGCCAAACCACCTGTTCGTCTTCCTGCACGGATGCGGCGCCACCGCGCAATCGATGATCCCGATCGCGTTCAAGTTCCAGGCGCGCTTTCCGAGCGCGGCGCTGGTGGTGCCGAGCGGCTTCGATCCCGACGCGCGCGGCGGAGCGGCGCAAGATTGGTACCCGACGCGCGGCCTGAACTGCGACAACCATCGCGAGCGCGTCGCCGCGGTGCTCCCCGACGTCGAGGACCTGGTACGCCGCGAGCAGATCAATTTCACGGTGCCGGCGAGCCGCACCGTGCTGATCGGCTTCTCGCAGGGCGGCACCGTCGCGCTCGAAGTGGTGAAGTCGCCGGGCATCGCCGGCGCAGTGGTTGCGTTCTCGTCGCGCTTCGCGCAAACGCCCGGCCCCGGCAGCCGTATCTCCTCGCGCATCCATCTGGTGCACGGCGAGTTCGACTCGGTGGTGTCGCGCGTGTACGCCGAGCGCGCGGCGCGCGTGCTCGCCGGGCTTCACGTCCCGGTCACGCTCGACATCGTCGAGGACCTGGGACACGCGTTGTCGCATCGCGCCATCAGCCTGGGCTCGCTGCGGCTTCTGCAGGGCATCTACGAAGGGCGCCGCGCCACCCTGCATTGAAGGAAAGGATCGTCCGGGGCATTGTCCTTTTTGCTCACGGGTCACGCGACCCCGCGTGGTCGCGGCCGTTCGAAAGCATCGCCTCGCAACTGTCCAAGAAATTCCTCGTGCGTATGGCGTATCTCGAGCAGATGCGTCCCTCGCTCGGCGAAGCCGTCAGCGCGCTGGCGGCCGCTGGCGCAAAGTCGATCCGGGTGGTGCCGCTTTTTCTGGGCCCCGGCGGACACGTCAAGGACGACCTGCCCCGCCTTGTGGCCGCTGCCCGGACCGGCCATCCGCACGTTGAAATTACGCTGGAAAAGCCGATCGGCGAGCAGCCCACGGTCATTACCGCCATCGCGGAGGCGATTTCTTCGGCCATCCCGAAGGAGTAGAGTGATACGCGGGAGGACGCCCGCCATGGAACGCCCAGTCCGCAGCATCATCGAGGATCAGAAACCCGTCACCGCCAGCGCCGGCATTACCGTGGCTTCAGCGGCGCGCCTCATGAAGGAGCATCGCATCGGCGCGATCCTCGTCATCCAGGACGGCAGGCTCGCGGGCATCTTCACCGAGCGCGATGCGCTTTTCCGCGTGATTGCCGAGGGCCGCGATCCCGCCAAGACACGGGTTGGAGAAGTGATGACGGCCAACCCGCGCACCATCGCGCCCGACCGGCCGTTCGGCCACGCGCTGCACATGATGTACGAGGGCGGCTTCCGCCACGTGCCGGTGGTCGACGACGGCCGGCCGCTCGGCGTGGTCTCGTCGCGCGACGCGCTCGGCCCGGACCTTCAGCAGTTCATCGCCGAGCTCGACAAGCGCACCCACATCGGCGAGATCCTGGGGTAGGAATCAGGTTGCTAGCTCTTCGAGGTTCCTGAAAAGCTCGAGCGCCTCCGGGTTCGCCAGCGAGTCGGCGTTGGTGACCGGCATGTCGTGCACCACCGCCTTCACGGCGAGCTCGACGACCTTGCCGTTCTTGGTGCGCGGGATGTCGGCGACCTGGATGATGCGCGCCGGGACGTGGCGCGGGCTGGCGTGGCGCCGGATCTCGTGGCGGATGCGGTCCTCGAGCGCGTCGTCGAGGCCGTAGCCCGAGCGCAGCTTCACGAAGAGCACGATGCGCGTATCGGTAGGGCTGTCCGGCGGCCAGAGCTGGCCGATCGCCACCGACTCCTCCACCTCGTCGATGCGCTCCACCACGCCGTAGATCTCGGCGGTGCCGATGCGCACGCCGCCGGGATTGAGGGTCGCGTCCGAGCGCCCGTACACC
>DATBSZ010000021.1:0-11121 GCA_036559525.1 Burkholderiales bacterium | reverse complement strand
CGCGACGCGCTGTTCGACCGCGACACCTCGCCGGGCGCCGTGCCGGAGGACCTGCTGAAGCTCGACATCCCCGCCCTCGTCGTCCCCGGCCGCGACGAGTCGCACGCGACCTCGGCCGCGCGCTACCTCGAGGAATGCCTGCCGAAATCGCAGTACTGGGACGCGCTGCCCGAGGCGCAGACCGACGCCGCGGCCGCCCCGCGCCTCATTCAGTTCCTCGACGCCGCGCGATGACGGTCGATCCAGTAGCCCCAGGCCACCAGTAGCCAGATCGCCTGCGCGCTCCACGCCACTGCCGCAACGCTCGGCGGCGGCGGGCCGAAGACATTGGCCACGTACACGACCATGAGAAATGCCACGAAGGCGACGAACGACCAGCGGCCGGTGCGGTCCAGCGCGCGAGTGGTGCGCGCGTAGAGCCACACGCAGGCGCCGAACAGCAGCCCCTCGACCGCCAGCGTTGCCATGCGCGAATGCCACAGCCCGAGGCCGAAGCGCTCCTCGCCGCCGATGGTCAGCGGCATGTCGGGGCGGTGGGTTGCGAAGTCGAGCAGCCAGTGACTGAGCACGACTGCGAAGAGGATCGCCGCGCCGCGTCCTCCTCTCCTGAATGCGTAATACAGGAAACCCAGGGCGAAAGCCCATCCTGCCAGCGCTACCAGGCTGTGCGAGTACGGGTAGTGGACGAAGTCGAGCGGCGTGACCGCGGTGATGCCGGGGCGGATCTCGAAACGCTCCAGCCCCAGCAGCACGAGCGTCGGCCAGACGAGATCGGCGAGCTGCGCCGCGAGGAACAGCGTGCCGAGCGACACCTCGGGCGCCGCGCGCTTCGCGGCGAAGGCGACCGCGAAGTGCCCGATGAACACCGCTCAGCGACTTCTTAGAGCTCCCTGACCTGCACCTTGCGCCAGCGGATGGCGCCGCCGGGCGCGTTCTTCGGCGGCAGGTTGCCGAACTGCAGCGAGAACGGCCCTTGCGCGAACTTGGCGTTCTGGATGTCGACGGTCTTGTCGCCGTTGAACACGACGGTGAGCTGCGAGCCCTTGGCGGTGATCTCGAACGTATTCCACTTGCCGCCGGCCTTGTACTTGTGCGGCGGGACCTTGGCGAAGTCGACGATCCCGGCCGTGCCGAACTCGGGACCGGCGCGCTGATCGTAGATGTTCACCTCGTAGGCGCTGTTCGCGCCGATCTTCTTCGGGTCCTGGATGCGCATGAAGATGCCGCTGTTCGTGTGGTGGTCGGCCCAGAACTCGGCGCGGAGCTGGAAATCCTTGTACGAGCTCTTCGTCACCAGGTGGCCGCCCTTGCCCTTGTCGGCGACGATGGCGCCGCCCTCGGCGCGCCAGTTGGCGTCGCCCTCGCGGGTGAAGTTCTCCAGCCCCTTCTCGCCGTCGATGAGGGTGGTCCAGCCGCTCCCTGGAACCCAGGCAGGCAGCGACGAGCAGGCGGCGACGAGCAATCCCGTTGCAATGACGAGCAGGCGTTTCATGGCGGTCTCCCTTACTCTCTTACAGCGGTCTGATCTGCACTTTGCGCCACTTGATCGAGCCGCCCGGGTCGCCCTTCGGCGGCAGGCTGCCGAACTGCAGCGCGACCGGGCCGGAGGCGAGCTGGCTGTGGTCCATCTCGGCGGTCTTCGTCCCGTTCAGGGTCACGGTCACCTTGGATCCGCGCGCGGAGATCTCGTAGGTGTTCCACTTGCCGCCGGCCTTCGCCGGCGCGAGCACCTTGGCGAAGTGCACGATGCCGCCGGTGGCAAAGGTCTGGTCGGGCCGCTGGTCGAAGATGTTGGCCTCGTAGCAGCTCTTGTCGGTGATCGTCTTGCGGTCGGCGCAGCGCATGAAGATGCCGCTGTTCGTGTTGTTGTCGGCCCAGAACTCGGCGCGCAGGTCGAAGTCCTTGTACGAGTTCTTCGACACCAGGAACCCGCCCTTGCCCTTGTCGGCGACGATCGCGCCGCCCTCGGCGCGCCAGTTGGCGTCGCCGACGCGGTCGAAGTTCTCCATCCCCTTGTCGCCGTCGATCAGCGTGGTCCAGCCGCTCCCCGGCACCCAGGAAGGCATCTGCGAGCAGCCGATGATCGTGAAGCCGAGAGCAAGACCAGCGAGCAGCGTTCTTTTCATGGTGTCTCCTCTGTTGTGCCGACAGTGTATTTCAAACAAAACCCGCCCGGAAGGGATCTACCGCGCCGCCCGCGCCCGCACGCCGGGTCGCGAGATCGGGAACACCTGCCGCATGTGCGCGGCCAGCGCCTCGCAAAAATCCTTCGCATACGGCGGCAGCAAGCGCCGCCGGTCCCAGACGACGTCGAGCGGCTGCCGCAACGGCTTGCGCCGGTGCGTGATGCGCGCGATGCGTAGCCGGTAGCGATGGGTGGGCAGTACCGAGGGCACGATCGCCACGCCGTGCCCGGCCTCGGCCAGCGACAGCAAGGTGTGCGGCGTCCGGCTCTCGATGAAGACATTGGGCTTGAAGCCGGCGAGGCGGCACGCCGCGTCGAACGCCGTACGGACGAAGAAAGTGCTCTCCAGGAGCAGCAGCGGATAGGCTGCAAGGCGCGCGATATCGACGTTGCCGGAAGCGCCGCCCTTGAGCGAATCGTGGGAGGCCGCGAGGAACTCGATGGGCGGCAGCGCGAACGTGTCGAAGGCGTTCTTGTCGGGCTGCAGCACCTGCGCGGTGGTGATGCAGACGTGCAGCTCGCCGCGCTCCAGCATCCCCAGCAGGCCGGACCCGGCCGCCTCGGTCAGCTTGATCTGCACCTTGGGCCGCCGCTCGGCATAGCGGTGCAGGAAGTTCGAAAAGACCCCGTCGATCATCTGCGGCGTCGCCGCCACCCGGAGGACGCCGCTGTCGCCGCGCCGCAGCAGCTGCGCGCGCTCGCTCAGCGAGCCGACCGCGCCCAGCACCGTGCGGCAGTCGCCGAGCAGCTGCTCGCCTTCGCCCGTCAGCACCAGCCGGCGGCGCACCCGGTCGAACAGCTTGACGCCGAGCTCGTCTTCGAGATGGCTGATCTGCCGGGACAGCGCGGGCTGCGCGATGCGCAGGCGCAGCGCTGCCTTGGACACCGTGCCCTGCTCGGCGACGGTGACGAAGGTTCGCAGCTGGCGCAGGTCCACGCTTCGAGTTTATGCCGCTCCGGCATGAACGACCAGAGAAACAATGTATTGGACCCGCAGGGAGCGGCGGCCCACACTCTGCCGCCATGAAAATCCTCCCGGCTTTGCTGTCACTCGGAATCGCTGCCTGCGCAACCCAGGATCCTCACGAAGGGCACGGCGCGCACGTACGCCTGGGGAAAGTCCACTTTGCCGTCGAATGCAACGCGGCGGCGCAGCGCGATTTCGATCGCGCCCTGGCGTACTACCACTCGTTCGCCTGGACGCAGATCCGCGAGCCGCTCGAGGGCGTGCTCCAGGCCGACCCGGGCTGCGGCATGGCGCACTGGGCGCGCGCGCTGGCATCGCTCGACAACCCGTTCGCCTGGCCGGGGATCATTTCGCCGGCCGCGCTGAGCCAGGGGCCGGGCATCCTCGAGACGGCGCGGCGCACCGGCCTGAAGTCGCAGCGCGAGCGCGACTACGTGGATGCGCTGGCCGTGTTCTTCCGCGACGCCGACAAGCGCGACCATCGCAGCCGCGCCAAGGCGCTCGAAGCCGCGATGGAGCAGGTGATGCAACGCTATCCGCAGGACAAGGAGGCGGCGACCCTGTACGCGCTCGTCCTGTCCGCAAACTTCGATCCCGCGGACCGCAAGTACACCAATCAGCTGAAGGCGGCGGCGATCTTGGAACCGATCTTCAAGGAGCAGCCGCAGCATCCGGGCGTCGCGCACTACCTCATCCACAGCTACGACTATCCGCCGATCGCGAGCCAAGGGCTCGACGCCGCGCGGCGCTACAGCCGGATCGCGCCCGATGCCGCGCACGCGCTGCACATGCCGTCGCACATCTTCACGCGGGTCGGCGCGTGGAAGGAGTCGATCGAATCGAATCGGGAATCGGCCCGCGTGGCGCGCGAGGCGGCGCAGGGCGCCAATGCCGCCCGGGGACTGCACGACGTGTTGCACGCGATGGATTACCTGGTCTATGCGCATCTCCAGCTTGGGCAGCACCGGGAGGCGCGCGCAGTCATCGATCAGATGATCGACACCAAGGGCTTCAACCCGAATATCCGTACCGGACCGTATGCGATCGCCGCGAGCACGGCGCGCTACGCGGTCGAACGCAATGACTGGAAAGCCGCGGCGGAGCTCGAGGTGCGCCCCACCCGCTTCGCCTATGTCGATGCGATCACGCATTTCGCGCGGGCGCTCGGCGCGGCGCGCTCCGGCAACCCGGAAACCGCCAGGGCCGACATCGCGAAGCTCGCCGAGCTGCGCGACAAGCTGCGCTCGGCGAAGGACGCCTACTGGGCGGAGCAGGTCGAGATCCAATGGCTGGTCGCCACGGCCTGGCTGCTGCACGCCGAGGGCAAGCACGACGAAGCGCTGAGCACGCTCGGCCGGGCCGCCGACGCCGAGGATCGGACCGAAAAATCCGTGGTCACGCCGGGACCGCTGGCGCCGGCGCGCGAGCTCTATGGCGCGATGCTCCTCGAGCGCGGGATGGCCAGGGACGCCCTTGCGGCGTTTGAGGCCACTCTAGTCAAGGAACCGAACCGCTACAACGCCATCGCCGGCGCCGCAAAGGCGTCCACGCTGCTCGCGAGAAACTGAAGGAACCTACCGCGCGGGCGCGCTACCGCCTCCCGACGAGGCAGCGCCGCCGCCGGACGAGGGCTTGGCAGCGGCGGCCTTGGCCGGCTCCTTCTCCTCGATCGGCTTGACCTGCACCCGGCGCCACTTGATGGGCCCGCCCTCGGCGTTCCTGGCGCCGAGTCCGTACTGCAGCGCCACCGGCCCCTGGGCGAACCTGGCGTGCTTGAGCTCGACGGTCTGCACGCCGTTCAGCAACACCGTGAGCTGCTGGCCCCGGGCCGTGATCTCCAGGGTGTTCCACTTGCCGCCCGCCTTGGGCATCGGCGACACCTTGGCGAAGTTCACGATCGCGCCGGTGCCGTAGGCCGGGTCCGGCGGCTGGTCGAAGATGTTCACTTCGTAGGCGCTATCCGCCCCGATCCGCTTGGGATTGGAGACGCGGATGAAGACGCCGCTGTTCGTCGTCGGGTCGGCCCAGAACTCGGCCCTGAGCTGGAAATCCTTGTAGGAGCCCTTGGACACCAGGAACCCGCCCTTGCCGCGGTAGGCGACGATGGCGCCGTCCTCGGGACGCCAGTTCGCGTCGCCGACGCGGGTCCAGTTTTCCAGGCCCTTCTCTCCGTCGATCAGCGTGGTCCAGCCTCCCAGCTGGGCGAGATCGGACGGCAGCTGCGCGCATGCGTGAATGCCAAAGCCCGCGACGACAGCCAGCGCGACGAACCAGCGACACTTCATGGATCCCCCCTTTTCTGCCGCGAAGTCTAGCGCTAGCAGCAGCCGCAGTCTGTGCCCGGCGTCACGGCGAGCGCGTCGCGGTACCACGCGGGCGGCACGTCCTCCTCCGCCACCTGCTCGAGCGGCTTGAACACCTTGAAGTGGTAGTGCCTGCGTTCCGCGGTCCAGAACGCGACCACGGTGTGCAGCGGCGGGAAGCCGGGCAGCGCGCTTTCCAGCTCCGTCACCAGCACCGTGACGTCGCCGAAATGGCTTCGCGTCCAAGCCTTTACCTGGCTCGCTGCATCTGCTCGTTCCATTAGACTGAACCGATTATGAGCGAGAAAGTCCTGGCCGCGGTCCGCACCGGCCCCAGCCGCACCGAGTTCCGCGAATACCCCATGCCGGAGATCCCGGAGGACAGCGCGCTCCTGAAGATGGAGGTCGCGGGAATCTGCGGCACCGACGTCAAGCTGTACAAGACCCCGCCCTCGAGCGCGCCGGTGATCATGGGCCACGAGAACATCGGGGTGATCGCCAAGGCCGGGCGCGAGTTCGTGCGGCGCAAGGGATTCAAGGAAGGCGATCTCGTCTTCGTCGAGCACTACGTGATGTGCGGCACGTGCGAGTGGTGCCATGCGGGCCAGTACCGCCACTGCGAGAACACCGACTGGCGGACCAATCCGGAGGGCATCCGCTACGGCTACACCTCGGCAGAGCGCGCACCGCACCTCTGGGGCGGCTTCGCGCAGTACCTGTACCTGCCGTGGAACGCGGTGGTGCACCGCGTGCCGCAGGGCGTAAGCGCGGAGCTCGCCGGGCTCGTCACGCCGATGGCCAACGGCGTCGAGTGGTCGCTCTTCGACGGCGGCGTCGGCTACGACTCAGCCGTGCTCATCCAGGGGCCGGGCCAACAGGGGCTTTCGCAGACCGTGATCTGCAAGCAGGCGGGCGCCTCGCTCATCGTAGTGACCGGCACGGCCAAGGACGGGAAGAGATTGGAGACCGCGAAAGCTCTCGGCGCGGACCACACCATCGACGTGAACGCCGAAGACCCGCTCGCCCGCATCAGGGAGATCACCGGCGGCAAGGGCGTGGACGTGGTCCTCGACTGCACCGCCGGCGCGGGAACGATTCCAATACTCCTGGGCGTGGAAGCCTTGAAGCGCAAGGCCGGGACGATCGTCGTGCAGGGCGAGCTCAGGGAATTCCCGAACTTTCCGCTCGAGCGCGTGACGACCAAGGCGATCACCATCAAGAGCGCGCGCGGCCACAGCTACAAGGCCTGCGAGCTCGCGCTCGCCCAGCTCGCGTCGAAAAGATTTCCCCTGGAAAAGGTCACGACCCACCGCTTCGCGCTGAAGGACGTGGACCTCGCGATCAAATCCGTCGGGGGCATGGGCTTGCCCAGCGTCATCCACGCCTCGCTGATGCCCTGGCTGTAATTCGGGGACGGAGCCCTAATTAGTTCGGGCTCCGTCCCCGAATTACTCGAGCTTCACCCCCGCGGATCGAATCACCGCGCCCCAGCGCTCGGTCTCCTGCTTCATGAACGCGGCGGTCTCGGCGGGGGTCATGCCGAGCGGGTCCGCCGACAGATCGCTCAGGCGGCGCAGCACCTCGGGGTTGCGCAGCGCCTCGGCGGTTCCCGCCGCCACCTTCTCGGCGATCGCCGCCGGCGTCTTCGGCGGCCCGACGATGCCGAACCACGCCACCGATTCGAAGCCGGGCAGCGTTTCGGCGAGCGCGGGCACGTCGGGCAGCGAGCGGAAGCGCCGCGTGCTCGCCACCGCGAGCGCCCGCAGCTTCCCCGACTTCACGTGCGGCAGCGAGACGCCGAGGTTGTCGAACATCAGGTCGACCTGGCCGGCGAGCAGGTCGGCGAGCGCGGGCGCGGTGCCTTTGTAGGGCACGTGGGTGATGCTCAGCCCGCCCGCCATCGACTTGAAGAGCTCGGTGGTGAGATGCGACGTGGCGCCGCTGCCCTGCGAGGCGTAGTTCAGCTTTCCGGGATTGGCTTTGGCGAGAGCGATCAGCTCCGCGACCGAGGCGACGCCGACCTTGGGATGCACCAGGAGCACGTTCGGGATCGCCGCGATCACCGTCATCGGCACGAACTGCGTCGAGTCGTACGCGAGCTTCGGATACAGCAGCCGGTTGATAACAAGCGGCGGCGGCGGCGCGGAGAGCAATGTGTAGCCGTCGGGCTCCGCCTGGAACACCGCGGCCGCGCCGATGTTGCCCGCCGCGCCCGGGCGGTTGTCGACAATCACCGGCTGGCCCCACTGCTTCTGCAGGCTCTCGCCGATCACGCGCGGCAGCAGGTCCGCGCTGCCGCCCGCCGGGAACGGCACGACGATGCGCACGGTCCTGGTCGGCCAGTCCTGCGCCGAAGCTGCCGTCGCCAGCAACACCATTCCCAGGAAGGCCGCGCGCATCGCCTCATTATAATGACCCGATGCTCGAGCGAAGCTGGCCCGCCGAAGGCGCGACGCGAGTTCCGTACTGGGTCTACCAGGACGAGGCGATCTACCGCGAGGAGCAGGCGAAGATCTTCCGGGGCGACACGTGGAGCTATCTCTGCCTCGAGGCCGAGCTGCCCGAGCCGAAAAGCTTCATCACCACCTTCGTCGGCGACATGCCCGTGGTCGTCACGCGCGACCCGAAGGGCGCGCTGCACGCCTGGGAGAACCGCTGCGCGCACCGTGGCGCGCTGGTGTGCATGCAGCCGCGCGGAGCCGCCGAGCGCTTCACCTGCATCTACCACAACTGGACCTACGACCACGCCGGCAACCTGACCAGCGTCGCGTTCCGTCGCGGCATCGCCGGCAAGGGCGGCATGCCCGCCGACGCGAGGCCCGAGTCGCAGGCGCCGAAGCAGCTCAGGGTCGAGTCGGTTCACGGCCTGGTGTTCGGCACGCTCTCCAAGGATGTTTCCTCCCTGGAAGCCTATATCGGCCCCGAGATCCTCCCGAGGATGAAGCGCGTCCTCGTCAAGCCGCTCAAGGTGCTCGGCGCGTATACGCAGGTGCTGCCGAACAACTGGAAGCTCTACATGGACAACGTCAAGGACACCTACCATGCGAGCCTCCTGCACCTCTTCTTCACGCGCTTTCGCATCAACCGCCTGACGCAGAAAGGCGGCGTGTTCGTCTCGCCCGACGGCGCGCACCACTGCACCTACACCGAGATGGTCGAGGACCGGGGCGACGCCTACGAGAAGGACGGCATGCGCTCCGCGGGCTCGCAGGAATTCCGCCTCGAGGATCCCGAAGTGCTGGACCAGGTCGACGAGCTCGGCGACGGCGTCTCGATCCAGATCCTGTCGCTGTTCCCCGGCTTCGTGCTGCACCAGATCCGCAACTCGCTCGCCGCGCGCCAGGTGGTGCCGAAGGGCATCGACCGCACCGAGCTCCACTGGACCCTCTTCGGTTTCGCCGACGACGACGAGGCCATGACGCGCCGGCGCCTGCTGCAGGCGAACCTGGTCGGCCCGGCGGGCTACATCTCCATGGAGGACGGCGCCGCGACCGGCTTCGTACAGCGCGGCGTCGCCGGCTCGCCCGAGCGCGCCTCGGTGATCGAGATGGGCGGCGCCACCATCGGCTCGGGCGACTCGCGCATCACCGAGACCGCGGTAAGGGGTCTTTGGAAGGCCTGGCGGCAGCACATGCAAATTTGATGAATCTGGAGCTGCAGCTCGCGGTCGAGCAGCTTCACGCCCGATACGCGCACGCGCTCGACGCCGGCCGGCTCGAGGAGTGGCCGGCGTTCTTCACCGAGAAGGGCCGCTACCGCATCGCCACCGCGGAGAACGAGGAGCGCGGCCTTCCCCTCCCCGTCCTCTACGCCGAGGGCGGCGCCATGCTGCGCGACCGCGTCGCGTCGCTCCGCCACGCCAACATCTACGAGCCGCAGCGCTACCGGCACCTCGCTTCTTCCTTTCTCGTGCAACGCGTCGACGACCGGGTCGTGAGCTCAACCTCGAACTTCGTCGTGATCCGCGTCATGCAGGACGGCGCCACCCTGGTGTTCGCGAGCGGCCGCTACCTCGACCGCATCGTCGTCGCAGACATGAAGTACGAAGAGCGCGTCGTCGTCTGCGACAGCCGCCGCTTCGACACCCTCCTCGCCATCCCGCTCTAGCCGCGGTCGAGCGGGCTCGTCACGCCCGCGCCGCCCTTGTTGAGCACGTGGGTGTAGATCATGGTCGTGGAGACGTCGGCGTGCCCGAGCAGCTCCTGCACCGTGCGGATGTCGTATCCCGCCTCCAGCAGATGCGTGGCGAAGGAATGCCTGAGCGTGTGGCAGCTGACATGCTTGGCAATCCCCGCGGCGCGCGCCGCCCTCGCCACGCCGCGGATCACGTAGTTCTCGTACACGTGGTGGCGCCGCACCACCCCCGTGCGCGGATCGACCGACAGCTTGTGGGACGGAAACGCGAACTTCCAGCCCCACTCGTATTGCGCCCTCGGGTACTTGCGCGCCAGCGCATGCGGCAGCTCGACGTCGCCAAAACCCTCCGCCACGTCGCGCTGGTGCAACTCCTTCGCGCGGCGCAAATGAGCCTGGAGCGGCTCGATCACCACCGAAGGCAGCATCGTGAGCCGGTCCTTCGCGCCTTTGCCGTCGCGCACGAGAATCTGCCGGTAGCCGAAATCGATGTCCTTCACGCGCAGCCTGAGGCATTCCCGCAAGCGCAGGCCCGCGCCGTAGAGCAAGCTTGCCATCAACCATTTCGTCCCGCGCATGGCGGCGAGGAGCCGGCGCACCTCCTCGCTCGTCAGGACCGTCGGCACACGCACCGGGCGCCTCGCGCGGTCGAGCTCGTCCAGCCAAGGCAGCGGCTGGCGCAGCACCTCCCTATACAGGAACAAAAGCGCCGACAGCGCCTGGTTCTGCGTGGCCGCGGCGACGTCTCGCTCGCGAGCCAGGTAGTTCAGGAATGCCGTGACCTCCGCGGCTCCAAGCTCCGCCGGATGCCGCTTGCCGGAAAAATAGATAAAGCGCTTGACCCAATGAACGTACCTCTCCTCGGTTCGTGCGCTGTAATGCAGCCTGTTGATCGCGTCGCGCAACTGCTCCAGTAGTCGCGGCTTCGCAGCGTCATCGCCTATGTCCTTTCGCTCCATCTCCTCTCCCCCAGTGTCATATTTGCTTGCCGCACTACCGGGGCGTAACGTATTGAGGACACGGAGGGATGACATGACGCGTTACATCTTGGCGGTTTGCAAATCGCCACTGCTGTCAACTAATTTGTCACCTAATTCACGTTAGAGCGCACAGGGCGCGGGCCGTAGCCTGCATGACTACCGATCCTTATCGAGCTCCCTCAGCCAGAGTAGCGGACCTACCCCACGATGGGCCGAACCCTGCGCCCCTTGAGGTAAGAATCGCAATCATCATCTCGTGGTTGGTCCTTGCCAGCGAATCGTTGAACTCCTTCTGGCAAATCTACGGCGATGCCGAGGCGAGCGCAGATTCACAGTTCAAGTATCTTTGGACTACGGTTACGTTGACTTCGACCGCAGTAACGGCATTGTTCATTTTCCAAGCATCGCGGCGTCGTAACTGGGGTCGGATCGCGTTACTTGTTTGGACACTTGGATCTTGGTGCCTCTGGATAATCTATCCTCAGAGGATTGAGGAATACACGTGGTGGAAGTGGCTAATCTCCGCCCTTCTCATAGCCATGGAGCTCACGG
>DATBSZ010000020.1:0-4138 GCA_036559525.1 Burkholderiales bacterium | reverse complement strand
TCGATCGCTGGGTCCGCCTAAAATAGATCTCATGGCTAGCGAACGCGCGGGACGGAACATGCCCATCATGGCGAAGAACGACGACACGCGGCGCGGCCTGTGGGACCTGTCGCGCGCGCACCGCATTCTCGACCTCGAGGGCCACAACGACATGTCGCTCGGCCATTGCTCGATGCGCGACCCGTGGGAGCGCGGCGTTTGGCTGAAGCGCGGCAACATCGGCCTCGAAGAGGTGCGCGAGGACGACTTCATCCTGCTCGACTTCGAGGGCAACATCCTCGCCGGCGAGGGCGTGCGCCACCTCGAATGGCCGATCCACACCGAAGTGCTGCGCGCGCGTCCGGACCTGAACTTCGTCTGCCACACGCATCCGCATTGGGCGACGCTATTCTCGTGCACTCGCGAGAAGCTCATGCCGCTCACCAACGAAGGCTGCTGGTTCACCGCGCCCCCGCCTCACTACCTTACGACGAGCGATCTCATCGACACGCCGCAGCTCGGAAAAGATCTCGCAGAGTCCCTCGGCCGCGGCGAGGCCGCGTTCCTGCGCAACCACGGCATCCTGTCGGTCGGCCGCACGGTGAAGGAGATGACGCTGTGCGCCATCTTTCTCGAGAAGGCCTGCCGCGCGCAGCTCAGGCTCGGCGCGAGCGGCTTCAAGCACAGCCCGCCGCCGGCGGAAGAGGTGGAGAAGAAGCGCAAGAACATCTACCCCAAGCGCGCGGTCGACAATTTCTGGGACTACTACAACCGCCGTCTCGATCGTGTCGAAGGAAACAAATACGAGGGTGAAGTGCGATGAAAGGCACGCTGATCGGCGTCGGCACGATGGGCCCCGGGATCGCGGCGACGCTGGCGCGCGGCGGCCTCGAGGTGACGTGCTTCGATGTCAGCGCAGAGCAGCTGCGCAAGGCCGAGGCCGAAATGCGGGTGCTGCAGGTGAAAGCCACCATCGAGCCCGACCTCGCGCGCGCCGTGGCGGGGGCCGACCTCATCGTCGAGGCGGTGCCGGAACGCCTCGATCTGAAGCAGCAGGTATTCAGAGACCTGGAAAAGCTGGTCCCGCCGACGACGATTCTCGCCAGCAACACGTCGGGCATCCCGATCACCCGGCTCCAGCAGGCGGTGGAGCACCAGGGCCGCGTGGTCGGCATGCATTGGTCCAATCCGCCGCACATCATTCCTGTGGTCGAAGTGATCGCCGGCGCGCACACCGATCCCGAGGTTCTCGAAAAATCAAGAAAAATCATCACCGACTGCGGCCTGATGCCGGTGGTGGTGAAGAAGGACGTGCCCGGATTCGTCCACAACCGCCTGCTCTACGCCATCCTGCGCGAGGCGGTGTCGCTGGTGGAGAAGGGCGTGGTCTCGCCCGAGGAGCTCGACAAATGCTTCAAGTGGGGCCTCGGCCTCAAGCTCTCGGTGATCGGGCCGATGGAGCTGCTCGACGTCGCCGGCCTCGACATCTACGAGGCGGTGGCGGGCTACCTGAATGCCGACCTCGAGAACCGGACCAGCGTGGCGCCGTACGTGACGCGGCTGACGAGAGAAAAGCATCTCGGAATGAAAACCGGCAAAGGCATTTTCGAGTACACGCCGGAAGGCGCTCAGCAGCTTCGCGCGGCGCGCGGCGCCAAGCTGCTGGCGGTGAGAAAAGCGATGCAATCTTGAGGGAGGGGACTTTCATGCGTTGGCTTTCGATTCCATTGATCTTGTTCTCGGCTGCCGCGATCGCCCAGACGTCCACGATGAAAATGGCGACCGCGACCATCAACGACGTGCAGCACGAGTGGCTGAAGCGCTTCGACGCGGCGATGAAGCCGCAGGCGGCGCGGCTCAAGATCGAGATCTATCCCGCGAGCCAGCTCGGGCAAATCCCGCGCATGGTGGAGGGCGTGGCGGTCGGCACGATCGAGTCGTTCGTTACGCCGACCTCGTTCCTGGTGAGCGTCGAGCCGCGCTACCAGGTGTTCGACGCCATCGGCGTGTTCGGCTCGCCCGCGCACCTGAACCGCGTGCTGCAGGACCCGGTACTGCGCAAGCGCGCGCTCGCCATCGGCGAGGAAAAAGGCCTGAAGGGCATCGGCATCTTCTACAACAGCCCGATCATCGTGCTCGCGCGCCGGCCGATCGAGCGGCTCGCCGACTTCAACGGCAAGAAGATCCGCGTTTTCGGCACGCCGCTGCAGATCGAGCCGATGAAGAAGCTCGGCGCATCGCCGGTGCCGATGGCCTTCGGCGAGGTCATCGCGGCGCTGCAGAACGGCACCGTCGATGGCATGCTCGCCGGGATGCCGGTGCTCACGCCGATGAAGTTCTACGACGTGGCGAAGAACGTGACCGAGATCCATCCCTCGATCGTCACGTCGATCCAGGTGGTCAACAAGAAATGGTTCGAAGGCCTGCCGGCGGAAGTCCAGGCCGCCATGCTTGCCGTGGGCGAGCGCGTCGACAAGGAAGCCTTCTCGTTCGCCACCGCGCTTGTCGACAAGGCGAACAAGGACTGGCAGGCGAACGGCGGCCAGCTCCTCAGGCTTCCCGAGGCGGAGCAGGCGAAGCTGATGGCCGACCTGAAGGCGATCGGCACGCAACTGCTTTCGGCCAATCCGGCCATCAAGACCGAGTACGACGAGCTTCTGAAGGTCGCCGAGCGGACCAGATGAACGTCACCAAACTAAAGCCCAAGAGGGAAAACGCCACAACCCCCGCGCGCGAGCTCCCGCAGCACCTCATTGCCGACGCGGACCGCCCCGAGCACCGCTATCTCGGCTCCGAGCTGCTGCTCTATCTGACGAGCGGCAAGCTCCCGAAGGAAGCGCTCAAGGACTACGCCGTGCTGCGCTGGGCGTTCCAGGCGCACGCCAACCCGGCGATGATGCTGTCGCATGCCGCGTTCCTCCAAGGCGAGGACGTCGCGCACCTGCTCGAGAACGCGTTCGACGAGATCTTCCGGCTGGCGGGCGAGGGCGACCACCCGGGCCTCTGGGTGCAGTTCGCCAAGCTCCTCGGCGCGACCGACGCCGAGCTCGACGAGGTGGCGGCCAGGCCCCTTGCCGAGGTGATCGGCTTCCCGCGCACCATGACGCACTACTGCCGCAAGAGCGCGGCCGAAGGCCTCGCGACCTGGTGGGGCGACGAGAAGCAGCTGCCCGAGGCGCACGGCGCCACCGCGCTCGCGCTGACCAAGTACTACGGGCTCTCGGACGAAACCGTCGAGTACTTCTACGAGCACGTGCGCGCCGACATCGAGCACACCGAGCACTCGTTCAGCCTGTTCGAGGGCTACGTCAAGGACCGCGGCGACGTCGTGCGCGGCCGGCGCGCGGCCGCGGTCACGCTCTGGGCGTGGCGCGAGATGCACGACGGCATCCTTCGTTATCTGAGACAGAAGTACGACTTCTAGGCCCGCCGCCCTGTGCCTGCATGGCATCACGGCGAACGCGCACGTGTTCGAGCCGATGGCCGAGCTCCTCGCCGCGCGCTTTCGCATCACCAGCATCGACCAGCGCGGGCACGGCCGCGCCGCGAAGCCGGCGATTGGCTATGCGGCCGAGGACTATGCTCGCGATATCAATGACAGACTTTCTGAAAAAACCTTGTTGATCGGCCACTCTCTCGGCGCGCGAAACGCCCTCGTGACAGGCGCGAGCTATCCGGACAAGGTTGCTGCAGTCGTAGCGATCGACTTCACGCCCTACATCGAGCCCGAGGTATTCGACGCTCTCGAGGCAAGGGTCGAGGCCGGAGGACGCGACTTCGCGTCGCTCGAGGAGATCCGGAAATACCTGAGGGAGCGCTATCCGCGTCTGCCGGCCGATGCGATCGAGCGCCGCGCGCGCCACGGGTATGAAAACGTGAATGACAAATGGCGGCCGCTGGCGGCGCCTGCGGCCATGCAGGAAACCTGCTTGGGCCTGCGCCAGGATCTTTCCTCCACGTTGAAAGAGATCCGCGTGCCGGTCCTGCTGTTGCGAGGCGAGCACAGCAAGCTCGTGTCGCGCCACGCGTGGACCAAGACGCGCGCCCTTCGGCCGGACATCGCGGCGCAGGAGATCGCCGGCGCCGATCACTACGTGCCGGAAGAGCAGCCGGCCGCCGTCGCTTCCGCAGTGCTCGATTTCTGGGACGCCATCCAATG
>DATBSZ010000019.1:0-35285 GCA_036559525.1 Burkholderiales bacterium | reverse complement strand
GTTGTTGCGAAGGCGCGCGGCGCATACCTCCTTCTACTTCCCAAAGCTTTTTCGCTTGAGCGAACGTGTGCTCGCCGTGGGGCTGACAGTTTTTGTCTGACAGTTTTTGTCGCATGACAAAGTTCGTCGCCGCGCGTGACGTCTATCACCACGGCGACGACAACGTGCGACAAACGGCCTTTCGGGAGGTTGTGAGGTCAGCAAGTGTGCGCACTTGTTCACCGACACCCCGGCGGCGCGACGCGCCTAATCGTCCACGCACGACAGGGAGTCACCGACGAAAGCCGGTGACCGTGACGATAACTAAGAGGAGTGAGCAAATGAGTACGCAACGCACGATTCGCCGCACGCTGTTGGCAATGGCGTTGGTTGCGCTGGGGGCAAATGGAACCGCGCTGGCCCTCAACGAGGAGGAGCCCAACGATCTCTTCAACCAGCCCCAGGCTCTCCGATTCGACGCCACAGGGTTGGCTACGATCACGGGCTCGATCGAGAATCCCGGCATGTTTACACCCGACGTCGACTACTACTCGTTCGAGGGGAACGCAGGCGAACTCATTGCCCTCGATATCGACGGGACGTCTGGGGAGCTCGATACGGTCCTCTACGTTTTCGATCCTACGGGCAAGATGAGGTATATCGCCCAGGATACGGATCCCGCGGATATGGGATCCAACTTTTACCCGACCGGAGGAACCGGGACGTACGACCCAAGTCTTCAATTCCGCGTGGACATAGCGGGCACCTGGAAGGTCGCGGTTGTCGCAATGCCGGCCCGCCTGGACGACTTTGGTTCCTGGGGGACAGGACCGCAGGATCACGAAGCTCACACCGGCGGCACGTATAGCTTCTTCGTCTCGCGCCCGGCGCCGAAGCCGTCGATGCAGTACGTCAACATCGACATCAAGCCGGGTGACCGCCGCGACCCCACGCCGATCAACAAGGCGAAAGGCTACATTCCGGTGGCGCTGCTGGCGGACAGTCAGTTCGACCCATTCAAGATCGACGTCTCCAGTCTCAGGTTCGGACGTACCGGCAAAGAGGCAAGCCTCGTCTGGTGCGCGCAGCACGGCCATCGTGTCAACCGCGATGGCAAGCGCGACCGCGTGTGCTACTTCGACAACCGGAAGACCGGGTTTACCCGAATGGACACCATTGGCGTCCTGAAGGGTGTGACGCTCGGCAAAGTGGCGTTCGAGGGCAAAGACGACGTGAAAGTCTATCCGCAGAAACGCCACAAGCACCACGGCCACTACAAAGAGCACGGGCAATACAGACACTACGAACGCCATAACCACAAGCACGACAGAGACGACGACGATTAATCTGGCTGAAAATCCAGATGTCGAAAAGGCCCGGAGACCCCGGGCCTTTTTGTTTCCCCATGGGCCTGAGGATCATGCAGAAATCATTCCGCCCTATAATCTTTGCCAATCCATGGCGGCAACGATCCTCGTCGTCGACGACGACGAAAGCATCCGCGAGCTGCTTCGAATGCACCTGGCGGCGGCCGGCTACGAGGTGCACGCGGCCGCGGACGCGATCGCCGCGGGGTACCACGTGCTGCGCAGCGCCCCGGACCTGATCGTCTGCGACATCAACATGCCGCACATGGACGGCTTCGAGTTCATCGCGGCGCTGAAGGCCGATACCACGCTGCCGCGCATCCCGGTGATTTTTCTCACCTCGTACGACGAGGGGGACGACCGCGGCAGGGCGCTCGGCGCGGTGGGCTATCTCACCAAGCCGGTACGTGCCGACAAGCTGTTGCAGCTGGTCGCGAAGCATGTGCCCGGCGGCGCCCTGCCGATCGGTTAATGCTCTAGCGACAATCCCTCAGCTCGCTGCCTTCTGCCTGGCGGGCGATCTCCTTCAGCCGTGCCTGGAGCGAGGCATCGACACCTTTCACCTGCAGCCAGACCTTCGGCACCACGCTTTCCCGCGCGCCGACCAGGGCGCTGCGCACGCCCTGCGCCTGCAGCGCCGCGAGGTGCACCTGCGCCGCTTCCTCGCTGCGGAATATCCCGAGCGACAGCGCCCAGCGGTGCTCGCCTTCGTCCTGCACGATGAAATACTCGTCGATGCCGAGGTTCCTGAGCTCCAGCCCTTTCTTCAGCGCGCCCTGGCGGCTGCCCTGCGGCGGGATGAACACCCACCAGCCCGCCACCTCCTCGGTGCGGCGCTGGGAGAGGCGCGCGCCGAGGGCGAGCGGCTCGAGCGCCTGCTGCGCGCGCGGTGCGTCCGTGAGCGTGAAGCTGCCCCATTCCATGCAAGCAATCGTGGAAGTGGACATGGATGCGGGCGCGGCTTTCTTCGCGGCCGCAGCCGCCGGCAGGTTGGCAGGCGCGATCACCTTGAGCTTCTCCGGCTCGATCTGGCGCGAGATCGGCGCCGGGTCGCCGGCGTCGACGGGCGCGCCGTAGCGCGCCCACGCAAAGAACGCCAGGTTCGCGCACAGCAGCAGCAGAAACAGCGCCCTCATTTCGCCAGCGTGCGCTCGTGGAGCGCGATGCGCGCCAGGCCGTCCAGGACCAGGTTCTCCACGTAGCGGCGCGGCATCGAGAGTTGATCGACCAGCGCGCGGCCGGCGCCACCAGCCACGATACACAGCGGGTTCAGCTCGACATCGCGCAGCACGCGATACATGCGCTCCACGGCGCCCGCCTGCGCATGGCGGCAGCCGCTTTCGATCGCATCGTTCGTCTTGCGCGGGGTATCCCGGTACTGCCCCTCGTCGAGCGGCAGCCGCCCGGTGTGCTCGTGCAGAACGAAGCGCATCAGCTCGACCCCCGGAAGGATCGCGCCGCCGAGGAAGCGGCCGTCGCCGGAGAGCATGTCGACGGTGGTCGCGGTGCCGGCGTTCACGACCAGCGCCGGGCCCGATGAGTGCAGCGCGCGCGCGGCGATCAGCGCGGCCCAGCGGTCGGGGCCGAGCTGCTCCGGGCGCTCGTAGAGATTGCGCACGCCGCAGCGCTCGGCTTCGGCGCGCAGCCAGAGCGGCTCGACGTCGAAGATGCTGGTCCAGTTGATGAGGAGGTGGTGCGCGCCGTCGCCGGCGACGTTGGAGATGATGATGCGCTCAGGGTCCTCGTGCGTCACCGAGAACGGGTTGACGTGGTCGCTCGAGGCGGCGAACTCGATGAGCGAGACCGTGGCGATGCTGGCCCAGCCGGTGCCATCGTGCCATCCCCACTTGACCCGCGAGTTGCCGGCATCGATCGCGAGAATCATGCCGTCCTCGCGGAGACCACGCGGCCGCTCGTGACGGAGCGCATGCCTTGCCTCGTGTGAAGCTGCAAAGAGCCATCGGCGCCCAGTCCAGCCGCGGTGCCGCTCAAGGTGCGCCCGTCCGCCAGCCGCACGCGCAGTTTCTGGCCCGCGTACGCGTGCATCGCTTCCCATTCCGCGCGCAGCGCGTCCAGTCCGTGCTTCTCGAACTGGTCGATGGCCTCGACCAAGGCGACCGCGATTCGCCGGATCACCTCGTTTCGGTTAACCGGGCTGTTCAGGTAAGCGAGCCTGCGGCCGACCCTGGCCTCGACCGTCGCATCACTTCGGCAATTGATGCCGATTCCGATCACCGCATGGCTGCTGCGGGTCTCGACCAGGATGCCGCCGAGCTTGGCGCCGTCGACGACGAGGTCGTTGGGCCACTTGAGGGCGGCCTGGTGCGCGCCGAGGGCTCGCAGCGCTCGCGTCGTCGCAACGCCGGCGACGAGCGACAGCGCCGCGAGCTCGCGCACCGAGCGCGCGATGCGCCGGCCAAGCGAGAACGTGATCCCCGCGCCGGGCGCGCTGTGCCAGCGCCGGCCGCGCCGGCCGCGGCCGGCAGTTTGCTCCTCGGCCGCGATCAGGAGCGGGGTTTCCGGGACCTCCCTGAGAAGCAGGTCGTTGGTGGAGCTGCATCGCTCCACCACGCGCACCTCTACGCCAGGGATGGCGATCGCCGCTGCATGGAGCCTGTCCATCTTGCTAGTTTAGCCGCCAAACGCGAAGCCTCGCCCCGGCGCGGCGGCGAACAGCGCGCGCGTGTAGTCGTGCTGCGGCGAGAGGAATACCTCGCGCGCCGGCCCGTATTCGACGATGCGCCCCGCCTGCATCACCGCGACCCGGTCACAGACCTGCGCGGCGACGCGCAGGTCGTGCGTGATGAAGAGCATCGCCAGGTCCAGGCGCGAGCGGATTTCCGCGAGCAGGGCGAGCACCTGCGCCTGCACCGAGACGTCGAGCGCCGAGACCGCCTCGTCGGCGACCAGCAGCTCGGGCTCCATGGCGAGCGCGCGCGCGATGCAGATGCGCTGGCGCTGCCCGCCGCTGAATTGGTGCGGGTAGCGATCGAGCACCGCCGGGTCCATGCGCACCAGCTCGAGCAGGCGCCGGGCGCGCTCGAGCGCTTTGGCGCGCGGCACGCCGTAGTTGACCGGTCCCTCGATGATCGCCTCGCCGACGCTGCGGCGCGGGTTGAGCGAGCGGTACGGATCCTGGAACACGATCTGCACGCGCCGGCGCAGCGGCCGCAGCGCGCGCGCTCGCATGCGCGCGAGGTCGACGCCGCCGAGCCGGATCTCGCCGCCGCTCGGCTCGATCAGGCGCACGATGCAGCGCGCCACGGTCGATTTGCCCGAGCCCGACTCGCCCACGATGCCGAGGGTCTGGCCCTTGCGCACCTCGAGGCTGACTTCGCTCGCGGCGCGCACTTCGCGCCGGCGGCCGAGCCAGCCGCGGTCGACGTACGTCTTTGAAAGATTCCTGGTCTGTAGAACCAGGACGGCATCGTCCCGGGCCGGGCGATCATGCGGCTCGAGCGTCGGCACCGAGCGGATCAGCATTTTCGTGTACTCGTGCCGCGGCCGCTGCAGCACTTCGAGCTTGGGGCCGAGCTCGACCAGCCTGCCTTCGCGCAGCACCGCGACGCGGTGCGCGAGCTCCGCCACCACGCCGAAGTCGTGCGTGATGAACAGCACGCCCATGCCATGGCGCTGCTGCAGCTCGACGATCAGCTTGAGGATTTGCGCCTGCGTGGTCACGTCGAGGGCGGTGGTGGGCTCGTCGGCGATGAGCAGCGCCGGCTCGAGGGCGAGCGCCATCGCGATCATGATGCGCTGGCGCTGGCCGCCGGAAAGCTGGTGCGGGTACGAGGCGAGGATGCGCTCCGGATCGGGCAGCGCTACCTCGCGCAGGAGATCGAGCATTTTCTGACGGCGGGTCGCGGCGCTGTCCCGGGTGTGATGACTCAAGACCTCCTCGATCTGCGCGCCGCAGCGCATCACCGGGTTGAGCGCGGTCATGGGCTCCTGGAAGATCATCGACATGCGAGCGCCGCGCAGCGCGCGCAGGCGGGCTTCGCTCGCGGCGAGCAGGTCCTCGCTCTCCAGAAGAATCTTCCCCGCCGAAACCGGCAGCGCTCTCGGAAGCAGGCCCATGATCGCCTGCGCGATCACGCTCTTGCCGGAGCCCGACTCTCCGACCAGGCACATGATCTCGCCGCGCTCCACCGTGAACGAGACGTCCGAAACCGCTTGCGCGCGGTCGGCGCCGGCGGGCAGCCGGATCGCCAGGCCGGCGATCTCCAGCGTGCTCATCAGACGCGCTTCGCCATCTTCGGGTCCAGCGTGTCGCGCAGCCCGTCGCCGAGGATGTTGACGGCGAGCACCGTCACGGCGAGGAAGATGCCCGGAAAGAACACGTTGTGCGGGTAGGCGACGAACTGCACGCGCCCTTCGGCCATGATGTTGCCCCAGGTCGGGATGTCGGGCGGAAGGCCAACGCCGAGAAAAGACAGGATCGCCTCGAGCAGGATCGAAAACGCGCAGATGTAAGTGCCTTGCACGAGGAGCGGGGCGATGGTGTTCGGCAGGATGTGGCCGAACATGATTTTGGGCGTCGGCGTGCCGAGCGCCACTGCGGCCTCGACGTACGGCTCCTCGCGGATCGAGAGCACTAGCGCGCGCACCAGGCGCGTGACACGCGGGATCTCGGGAATCGCGATCGCCACGATCACGGTGGGCAAGCTCGCGCGCCAGAGCGCGACCACCGCGATCGCGATCAGGATCGCCGGGATCGCCATGATGCCGTCCATGACGCGCATCAGCGGGCCGTCGAGCCAGCGGATGTAACCCGCGGACAGTCCAAGGACGACCCCGAAGGCCACCGAAAGCAGCGCCGCAGCGATGCCGACGACGAGCGAAACGCGTGTGCCGTAGAGAACGCGGCTGTAGATGTCGCGGCCGAACGAGTCCGAGCCCATCACGAAGGTGTGCTTCAGGACTTCGCCCTCAAGCGTCATGATCTCGCCCGTGGCGCCGGGCCTGAGGTCCCGGCTTCCGGCGTCGAACAGCGTCGGATCGACCGTCCCAAGCCATGGCGCAAGCATTGAAACGAGGAGAAGCAAGACCAGGGCTGCCCCCCCGATGCGGACCGACCAGTTGCGCCAGAGCATCAGTACCGGATCCTGGGATCGAGGAATACGTACGACAGGTCGATCAGCAGGTTCACCAGTACATATATGAAAGAGAAGAACAGGATCACGCCCTGGATGGTCGGAAAATCGCGCGCGAGCACCGCGTCTACCGTGAGCCGGCCGAGGCCGGGGATGGCGTAGACCGATTCGGTGACCACCACGCCGCCGATGAGGATCGCGATGCCGATGCCGATCACCGTCGCGATCGGCACGGCGGCGTTGGCGAGCGCGTGGCGCACCAGCACGCGCAGCTCAGGCAGGCCTTTCGCGCGCGCGGTGCGGATGTAATCCTCGCCGAGCGCTTCCAGCACCGAGGCGCGCGTCACCCTGGCGATGAGAGCGATGTAGATCACCGACAGCGTGACCGCCGGAAGAACGAGGTGGTGCAGGAACGGGAAAAAGCCGTCCGCCAGCCGCCGGTAGCCCTGGACGGGAAACCACCCGAGCTTGAGCGACACCAGCCAGATCAGAAGGTAGGCGAGCACGAACACCGGGATCGAGAATCCCAGCACCGAGAAGCCCATCAGCGCGCGGTCGAACCAGCCGCCGAAACGCCAGGCCGCCACCACGCCGAGCGGAATCGATACCGCCACGGCCAGGAGGATGGTGAGCGTGGCGAGCGCGAAGGTCGGCTCGAGGCGCTGGCCGATGAGCGTCGCCACCTTGATGCGGAAGTAGAACGACTCGCCGAGGTCGCCGGACAGGATCTTTTGCATCCAGAGGCCGAACTGCACCACGATCGGCCGGTCGAGGCCGAGGCCGGCGCGGATGCTTTCGATCTGCTCCGCGGTCGCGGCGTCGCCCGCCATGATCGCCGCGGGGTCGCCCGGCGTCAGCCGCAGCAGGAGGAACACGAAGATCGCGACGACCAGCAGGACCGGGACGGTCGCCGCCAGCCGCCGCGCGATGAAGTTAACCAGTTAGGTCAGTTCTTCTTGACGTTCCAGTAGATGTCGCCCGGGCCGATCACCCAGCCGCTGATGTTCTTGCGGGTGGCGAGCGGGTTCACGTACTCGCCGAGCGGCGCGTGCGTGCCGATCTCGAAGGCGCGCGCCTGGATCGCCTCGGCGAGGCCCTTCTTCTTGCCCTCGTCGGTCGCGCGCGCGAACTCGTCGCGCAGCTTCTCGAGCTGCGCGTCGCTCGGCCAGCCGAACCAGGATTTCTCGCCCTGCGCGCCGACCGCCGCGTTGGTGAGCGGGTTCCAGATGTCGGGCGCCACCCACGCGGTGCAGAAGATGTTCCAGCCGCCCTGCGCCGGCGGCTCTTTCTTCGCCCGTCGCGACACCACGGTGTTCCAGTCCATCGCCTGCAGGTCGACCTTGAAGCCCGCCTGGCGCAGGAGCTGCGCCGCGACGTCGGGCAGCTTCTGGATCGCCGCGAGATCGGTGGGCTTGATGATCACCACCGCCGTGCCGTCGTAGCCGGAGCTCTTCACCAGCTCCTGCGCTTTCTTCATGCTGGACTTCGACTGGATCTCGCTGCCCTTGCTCGAGCCGTAAGGCGTGTTGCAGGTGAACATCGAGGCGCACGGCCGGTAGAACTCCTTGATGCCGACCTGCGCGCGCAGGAAGGGCTCCTGCGCCATCGCCGCGAGCGCCGCCTGACGCACTTTCGCATTGTTGAACGGCGGGTGCAGGTGGTTGAAGCGGCACATGTACTGGAAGCCGAGCGGGTCCTTGGTGACGAGTTGCACGTTGGGCGCGGTTTTCAGCTGCTCGTAGCTCTCGAACGCGGGACGCTCGAGCACGTCGACTTCGCCGTTGGCGAGCGCGTTCACCTGCGACTGCGCGTCGCGCAGCGCCAGGTTCCATTCCACGCGGTCGACGTACACGTGCTTGCCGCCCGCGGTGCCGGAGGGCGTCTCCTTGCGCGGCACGTATTTGTCGTTTCTCGTATAGACCGCCTTGTCGCCCGGCTTGAACTCGTCTTTCTTGAAGATGTAGGGGCCGCTGCCGATCGCGTCCTCGATCTGCTTGTCCGCCGGCGTATCGGCGACGCGCTTGGGCATGATGAAGGGCACGTTGGAGGAGGGCTTGCCCAGCGCCTCGAGCACGAAGCCGCAGGGCTCGCGCAGCACGATGCGGAAGCTCGCCGGGCTGGGCGAGTCCATGCGCTCGACGAACGTCATCAGCTTCTGGCCCATGGCGTCGCGCTTGCCCCAGCGCTGGAGCGAGGCGATCACGTCCTCGCCGGTCACCGGTTTCCCGTCGTGGAACTCCAGGCCGCCGCGCAGCGTGAAGCTCCACTCCTTCTGGTCCTTGCTGACGGTCCATCTTTCGACCATCTGCGGCTGGATGCGGCTCTTCTCGTCGGTGCCGAACAGCGTGTCGTACACCATGTAGCCGTGGTTGCGCGCCATGTACTGGGTGGTCCAGATCGGGTCGAGGATGTTGAGGTTCGAGTGCGGCACCACCCGAAGCACCTTGGTCTGGGCGTGGAGGGGAGAAAAGCCCGGAGCGACGCCAAGGGATGCGGAAAGGACGAGCGCTGCGGCGAGAACGCGATAACGCATGCGAGAATCCTCCTCCTAGGAGAAAACAGGTTAGCAGGGCATGGCACGCATCGCAATCGGCGGCTTCCAGCACGAGACCAACACCTTTGCGCCGTCCAAGGCCGACTACGCGGCGTTCGAGGCGGGCGGCGGCTGGCCCGGCGTGCGCTACGGCGAGCCCATTTTCGCCGCGGTCGAAGGCGCGAACATCCCGGCGGCCGGCGCGATCCACGCGCTGCGCTCGCTCGGGCACAGCCTGGTCGGCACCGCGTGGGGCGCGGCGAGCCCCTCGGCGCACGTCACGGCCGATGCTTTCGAAAGAATCAGCACCGAGCTCGTGAAGCGCCTCAGGGCCGAGCTGCCCCTCGATGGCGTTTATCTGGACCTGCACGGCGCGATGGTGGTGGAGACCTACGACGACGGCGAGGGCGAGCTCCTGCGGCGCGTGCGCGAAGCTGTCGGCCCGCGCGTGCCGGTCGTCGCGAGCCTCGACCTTCACGCGAACGTGACGCGCGCGATGTTCGAGCGCGCCGACGCGCTGGTCGCCTATCGGACGTATCCGCACGTCGACATGGCCGAAACCGGCGCGCGCGCCGCACGCGTTCTCGATCAGATGCTGCGCGCAGGCCAGCGCCCGCAGGGCGGCTTCCACCAGCTCGACTACCTCACCGGCATCCCGTCGCAGTGCTCCTTCATCGAGCCGTGCAAGACGATCTATCAGGAACTGTCCAAGTTGGAAGAACGGCACGGCTGCGTGCTGTCATTCACCCCCGGCTTCCCGATGGCCGACTTCGCCGACTGCGGCATGTCGGTCTTCGGCTACGGCTCCGTGGGAGCCCTGGAGCAGTTGCGCGGCGCGGTTGCCGACGCGGAGAAGGATTTCGCGATGGAGCTGCATGAGGCGCCGCTCGCCGTGCGGCGCGCGCGCAGCGTCGGCGAGCCCGGCGCGCCGGTGGTGCTCGCCGACACGCAGGACAACCCCGGCGCCGGCGGTAATGGCGACACCACGGGTCTGCTTCGTTCTCTCATTGATCAGAACGCCTCGGATGCCGTGTTGGGCATGCTGATCGATCCAGCGTCGGCGCAGCGCGCGCACGAGGCGGGGCAGGGGTCGAGCCCGACCTTTTCCCTGGGCGGGCGGTCCCGGATCCCGGGGGATGCGCCGTTGAGCGGCGAGTTCACGGTCGAGCGGATCGGCGACGGCCGCTTCACCTGCAGCGGGCCGATGTTCAAGGGCTTTCGCATGACGCTCGGCCCGATGGCGCTCTTGCGCAGCCGCGCCGCGCCCGGCGTGCGCGTGGTGCTCGCCTCGCGCAAGTGCCAGGCCGCCGACCAGGAAATGTTCCGCACGCTCGGCGTCGAGCCGCGCAAGAGCCGCATCGTGGCGCTCAAGAGCTCGGTGCACTTCCGCGCCGACTTCGAGCCCATTGCGAAGGAGGTCCTCGTGGTCAAGTCACCCGGGCCGGCGCTCGCCGACCCCGCCGAATTCAAATGGAGCAAGCTGCGCAAGGGCGTGCGGCTGCGGCCGCTCGGGCCGGTGCACGCATGAATTCCGAGAAGATCAAGGTCAGAAACACCGACACCGGGCAGGTGATCGAGGTGGTGGTGTTCAGCAAGCGCGCCGAATCGATCGAGGTGGTGCTGGGCGAAGGCGTGCACAACGTGAAATGCACGCTCACACCGACGCGCAACGGCATGGCCTATGCCGGGAAAATCATGGGGCGCGAGATCGTGTACGAGCGCAGCCGCGACCAGGTGCAGGGCGATATCGACCGCCTGGATCCCCGCTTGAAGAAATCCCGCTGATGAAGCTCGCCGCGGAGATCTCGGTACTGCTGGTCGCGCTGCTGCACATCTACTTCCTGGTGCTCGAGATGTTCCTCTGGGACAAGCCTTTCGGACGGCGCACTTTCGGCATGACGCCCGAGCACGCGGCCGCGACCAAGACGCTGGCGATGAACCAGGGCCTGTACAACGGCTTTCTCGCCGCCGGCCTGCTGTGGGGCCTGGCCGCCGGAGCGCAGGTGACGGTTTTCTTCCTCGTCTGCGTGATCGTCGCCGGCGTGTTCGGCGCGGCCACGGCGAGCCGCAAGATCCTCTGGGTGCAGGCCGTTCCGGGCCTGCTGGCGCTCGTCCTCGTGCTACTGCGGCCAGGGCCGCTGCTGGGGACGTAAGCCTTCCAGCAGTGCCGACATTCTCAAGACCCCCGCATCATCGAACCGCCTGCCGACCACCTGCACGCCGATCGGCAGACCTTCGCTGCTGTAGGTCCAGTTGATCGACGCCGCCGGCTGCTCGGACATGTTGTACGGCACCGTGAAGGCGATGTGCGGCAGGGCATCGCACGGGTCGTTGCCCGGCGCGGGAAGCTCGGCCTCGTAGGGAAGGATCGGCGAAGTCGGCGACAGGATGAAGTCGTAAGGCTCGCTCGCCGCGACCGCGGCTTCGCGCATCGACATGACCAGCGCATACGCCTGCATCACGTCGCGGCCGGAGAAATGCGCGCCGCGCCAGCTGCACCACTCGGCGACGAACGGCAGCACCTTCTCGCGCTTCGCCGGCGGGAGCTGCATCAGGTCGTTGTAGGAGCGCGCCTCGAAGAAGCGGCACATGCCGTCGAGCATCTCGCGCGTGAGGAACGAGCGGATCGACCCGACCTCGCAGCCCGCCCCGGCGAGCGCCTTCGCCGCCGCCTCGGCGGCCGCCCGCACTTCGGGATGCACGTCCAGCCCCGCGCCCATGTCGGGAACGAAGCCGATCCGCAGGCCCTTGGCGGCGAGCGGCTGCAGCGCCGGGAAGTCGAGCTCCTGGTCGGGCAGGCTCATGAAGTCGCGTGCATCCGGCTGTGCGATGACGCTCATGAGGAGCGCTGCGTCGTGCACGCTGCGCGTCATCGGGCCCGCGACGCGGCCCATGTAGGGAGGATTGACCGGCACGCGGCCGAGCGAGGGCTTGAGCGCGAACAGGCCGCAATGCGTCGCCGGCAGCCGCACCGAGCCGCCGATGTCGGTTCCGACGTGGAGCGGCGCGTAGCCGGCGACGGCGGCGGCCGCCGCCCCCGAGCTCGAGCCCGAAGGATTGCGGTCCAGGCGCCAGGGATTGCGCGTCACGCCGTGCAGGCTGGAAAGCCCCGAGGAGAGCATGCCGAAGTCGGGCATCGTCGTCTTGCCGAGGATCACGCAGCCGGCCTCGCGCAGCCGCGCCGCCGCCGGGGCGTCGGCCGCCTGCGGCGGCGCGTCCTCGTTGGCGCGCGTGCCGACCGGCGCCGGATCGCCGCGCGTGTAGATGTTCTCCTTGATCGTGACGGGAACGCCGTCGAGCGCGGACAGCGCGCGGCGGCTGCGCCAGCGCGCTTCGGAGGCGCGCGCCTGCTCGAGCGCGGCTTCGCGGTGCACCCGGTACATGGCGTTGATGCGCGGCTCCCACGCCTCGATCCGGTCGAGAGCCGCGCGCGCCGCTTCCAGCGGCGAGAGCTCGCCGCAGCCGAATGCGGCAGCGAGCTCGGCGGCGCTGCGTTCGTGGAGGGCAGGCATCTCCACCCAATATATACTTCGCGCCGCATGTTGCGTATCGGCGCCCGGATTTTCTCCCTGCTGGTTTCCCTCTTGTGCGGCGCGTCGGCGCTGGCCGCGGACATCCGTCTGTGGCACTCGATGAACGCGGCGCGCGGCGCCGAATTCGAGCGCATCGTCGCGCGCTTCAATGCCTCGCAGAAGCAGTTCCGCGTCGCCGCGACGTACAAGGGCGCGTACGACGAGGCGGCGGTCGAAGCGGTGACCGCGCGCGGAAGCAGGAACTTCGGCGCGCGCGCGCCGCATATCGTGCAGGCCTCCGAGCTCGGCGGCGCGTTCCTTCTGGACCAGAAGGATGCCGCGCGCCCGCTGTGGCAGGTGATGCCCGAGGCCGGCGCCGTGCTGCGCGCCGAGGCGGCGCTCGGCGGCGCCGAGGAGCTGGTCGACGCCGAAGGCCGGCTGCTGGCGCTGCCGCTCGGATCCGCAACGCCGGTGCTCTACTACAACCGCGACGCGTTCCGCCGCGCCGGGCTCGACCCGGCCAAGCCCCCGGCCACCTGGTACGACATGGTGCCCACGCTCGCCGCGCTGCTCGCCTCGGGCAGCGACTGCGCCCTGACGATGGCCTGGCCTGCCTCGACGCTGCTCGAGAACATGGCGGCCTGGCACAACCAGGCGTTTGCCACCGATCGCCTGATGTTCAACAACCGGCTCGCGGTGCGCTGGGTCTCGACCCTCGCCACCTGGCAGAAGTCGGGCTACTTCACCTACGCCGGCGGGCGCGGCGAGGCCGAGGCGCGCTTCGTCGCGGGCGAATGCGCGCTGCTCGCCGCCTCGTCGGCGAACTACGACGAGCTGCGCGGGCGCGCGAAGTTCGACGTCGGCATCGCGCAGTTTCCCTACTACGACGACTTCGACGGCGCGCCGCTGAACACGCTCGCGAGCGGATCCGCTTTCTGGGTCATGGCGGGCCGGCCGGCCGCCGACTATGCCGGCGTGGCGCGGTTTCTCGCGTTCTTCGCGCGGCCCGAGGTACAGGCCGAGTGGCATCAGAGGACGGGCCTCGTCCCGCTGAACGCCGCGGCCTACGAGATCACGCGCAAGGCAGGCTTCTACAAGGCGCATCCCGGGCACGAGATCGCGGTGCGCCAGCTCCTCCTGCGGGGCACGCCGAACTGGAAGAGCCTGCGCCTCGGCCAGTTCCCGAAGCTGCGCAGCATCATCGACGAGGAGCTCGAGTCCACCTGGCAGGGGGGCAAGTCGCCGATCGATGCGCTGAACCACGCGGTCGCGCGCGGCAACGCCTTCCTCGACGGCACCCGCTAGCCCGGCAGCCGCTCGCTACTGAGCGGCGAGCAGCCGCTCGATGGCCGCGGTCAGCTTCGGGTCGTTCGGATCGACCCGCGTGTCGAAGCTCTGCACCTGCTTGCCGCCGCGGTCGATCAGGTACTTGTGGAAGTTCCAGCGCGGCGCGGCGCCGGTCGCCTTGGCGAGGTCGGCGTACAGCGGGTTCTTCTTCAGCTCGGTCTTGGCGAACATCGGGAAATCGATCGCGTACTGGTTGACGCAAAACGCGGCGATGTCCTTGTTCGAGCCGGGCTCCTGGCCGCCGAAGTCGTTCGAAGGGAACCCCAGCACCACCAGGCCGCGATCGCGGTACTTGCGGTAGAGCGCCTCCAGCCCTTCGTACTGCGGCGTATAGCCGCACTGGCTGGCGGTGTTCACCACCAGCACCACCTTGCCCGTGTACTCGCACAGCGATTGGGGCTGGTCGAGGATCGTGTCCATCTTGCGATCGAGCAGCGCAGGGCACGCAGCCATGGCCGTATTTCCTCCCAACAAGAGGCTAATAAGGAAGTGGCGCACCGGGTTTGAGCGGCTGCAGCGCAGCGCGGAAGTCCTTCTTGATGCGCTCGAGTGCGGCGGAATTGTCGGCTTCGAAGCGCATCACGATGGTCGGCGTGGTGTTGGAGGCGCGGGCGAGCCCGAAGCCGTCAGCATACTCCACGCGCACGCCGTCGATGGTGACGACGCGCTCGGCGCCGGGGAAGGGCTGGGACTCCTGCAGCCTTGCCACCAGGGCATGCGGCTCGCCTTCTTCGAGCTCCCAGTGCAGCTCCGGGGTCGAGGGCGCGTTGGGAAGGTTTTTCAGAACCGGGTTTGCGTCCTTTTCCCTGGACAACACTTCGAGCAGGCGCGCGCCGCCGTAGAGCGCATCGTCGAAGCCGTACCAGCGCTCCTTGAAGAAGGTATGGCCCGACATCTCGCCGGCGAGGAGTGCGCCGCTCTCCTTCAGCTTCGCCTTGATCAGCGAGTGTCCGGTCTTCCACAGCACCGGCTTGCCGCCGTGGCGCTCGATCCAGGGCGCGAGCAGCCGCGTGCTCTTCACGTCGTAGATGATCTCGGCGCCCGGATTGCGGCTGAGCACGTCCTTCGCGAGCAGCATGAGCTGCCGGTCGGCGTAGATGATCTCGCCGTCCTTGGTGACCACCCCCAGGCGGTCGCCGTCGCCGTCGAAGGCGAGGCCGAGCTCGGCCTTTCCGGTTTTCAGCGTCCTGATCAGCTCGACCAGATTTTTCGGCTGCGCCGGATCGGGGTGGTGGTTCGGGAAAGTGCCGTCGACCTCGCAGAAGAGCTCGGTGACCTCGCATCCCAGCCGGCGGTACAGTCGCGGCGCCAGCATGCCGGCGACCCCGTTGCCGCAGTCGATCGCGACGTGGAACTTGCGCGCGAGCTTCACGTCGCCCGCGATGCGCTCGACATAGGCGTCGAGCACGTCCGCCGTGCTGCGCTTGCCTTTGCCCGAGGCGAATTTCCCGCTTTCGGTCCTCGTGCGCAGATCCTGGATGTCGTCGCCGTACAGGGCGTCGCCGCCCACGACGATCTTGAGGCCGTTGTAGTCCGGCGGGTTGTGGCTGCCGCTCACGGCGACGCAGCTGCCGCAGCCCAGGTGATGCGCGGCGAAGTAGGCGAGCGGCGTCGGTCCCATGCCGATGTCGATGGCGTCGGCGCCCGCCGCCGTAAGTCCTTCCATCAGCGCGTTGGCGAGCTCGGGGCCCGAAAGGCGCCCGTCGCGGCACACGGCGAAGGCCGGCGCGCCGCGCTCGCGCGCCACCGTGCCGAGCGCGCGGCCGATCTCGCGCACGAGCGGCGCGGTCAGCGTGCGCCCGACGATGCCCCGGATGTCGTAGGCGCGGAAGATTTCAGCGGGGACGTTCATTGATCTAGGAAATCCAGGAGGCGCCTGGCGAGCCAGCCATGTTGGCCCGGGAACGGGCCGGAAACGAATCCGGCGTGGCCTCCGGTGCGAGGAAATTCTAGCACCACGCACGGCGCGGCCTTTCGCGCGGCGGCGAGGAGGGCATGCTCCGGGAGGAACGGGTCGTTGCGCGCATTGAGCAGCAGCGTCGGCACCCGGATGCGCTCGAGCCACGGGCCGCTCGCGGCTTCGCTCCAGTAGTGATCGACGTCGCGAAAACCGTGCAGCGGCGCGGTCACGGTGTCGTCGAATTCGCGGAAGCGGCGCGCGGCGCGCACGCGCGCCGCGTCGTAGAGCCCGGGAAAGCGCTCGAGCTTGGCGAGCGACTTGGGCCTGAGCGTGGACAGGAAGTGGCGCGTGTAGAAGAGCCGATTCAGGCCGCGGTCGAGCGCGCGGCCGGCCGCCGGCAGATCGATCGGCGCCGATACCGCGGCGGCGCGCTGCACCAGGGCCCGGGCGTCATCGCCGCGCTCGCCGAGCCACTTGAGGAGCGCATTGCCTCCGAGGGAAATGCCGATCACGAAAGGTGAATCGATTTTCCGGAGGATCCAGTCGACCTCCTGCGTATCCCCGGAATGGTAGGCGCGCGGCTTGCGGTTGGGCTCGCCCGAGCAGCCGCGGAAGTGCGGCAACGCGATGCGCCAGCCCCGGCGCGCGGCATGCGCAGCGATGGCGCGCGCGTAGTGGCTGTCCGAGCAGCCTTCGAGACCGTGGAACAGCGCGAGGCGGCGCGGCGCGGCCGCGTCGCCGGCGAAATCGACGTCGATGAAATCGCCGTCGGGCGTCTCCCAGCGGCGGCGCTCGAGCTCGACCCGCGGCGGCCGCCGCAGCGAGGCGTAAATCGTCTGCAGGTGGCCGCCCGGCAGCCACCAGGGAGAACGAAACATCTAATGGAGAATCTTTGGCGGTGCGTCCCGGGGTGCCGCTTGCGGCTGCGCGGGCGCGGGCGAGGCGTGGTGCACGATCATGCGCCAGCCCGCCGCGGTGCGCAGGTACACGTTGGTGGCGATGATCGGCGCGGGCTGCGCCTCGGGCTTGGCTTGCGGGATCGTGAACGACTCGAACACGCTGTGCACCGCGAGCATCATTCCGCTGATCGCGACCTGCCGCTCGATCGCGAGGCGGGCGCGCGGCCCGGCGGCGAACATCCTGGCCCAGCTCTCGCGCACCTCGTCCTGGCCGGTGAGGCGCGCGCCGGCCGGGTGCACGCACACGATCTCTTCGTCCTCCGACCACACCGCCATCATGCCCTCCAGGTCGCAGCGCTCGAGCGACTCGTAGAAGGCGTTTTCCGCGTCCTGCGCGGTGGGGAAGATCTTGCCGGTCATGGGTTGAGGCTGGCGAGAACCTGTTCGACGGAAATTTCCTTCATACAGCGAAAATGGCCCAGCGGGCATTCTCGTTCAAAGCACGGGCTGCACTCCAGGCGCAGCCACAGCACGCGCGCCTTGTCGTTGGCCGGCGGCGTGTGCTCGGGGCTGGACGAGCCGAAGAGGGCCACCTGCGGCCGGCCGAGCGCAGCGGCGACGTGCATCAGCCCCGAGTCGTTGCTGACCACCGCGGCAGCGCCTGCGATGAGCCGGATCGCCTCGTCGAGGGTCGTCTCGCCGACGAGGTTCTTGCCTGCCATTCCCGCCGCCGCGCTCCGATCGCTGGATGAGCCCAGCACCACCGCCGCCGGGAGCTTCTCGGCGAGCTCCTTGAAGTACGGCCAGCGCTTCGCCGGTCCGTACTCCGCTCCGGGGCACAGAACCACGTACGCACCCTCGATGCCGAAGCGCCGGCGGGCATCGAGAATTTCCTGCTCGGTGACCTGCAGTTTCGGCACCCCCACCGGTTCGCCGGCGAGCCGGGCGTAGTGCAGCGGCATCGGCGCCTGCGTGCTCTTGTGGAGCGAGTTCAAGAGGCCGTAGCGCAACTCGCCGACGTAGCCGACGCGCTCCGGGATGCCCGCGAAGAAAGGCACCAGCGCCGACTTCCAGGAGTTGGGCAGGACGAAAGCCCGGTGGTAGCCCCGGCGCTTCAAGCTGCGGCCGAGCCGCCAGCGCTCGCCGAGCTGCAACGGGCCGTGGCGGAACGCGGCCGGGATCACGTCCTCGACCTCGGGCATGCGCCGCACCACGGGCGCCACCCATTCCGGCGCCATCACGTCGATGGTCGCGCCGGACTGCTTCAATCGCGCGAGCAGCGGCTGCGCCATGAGCGCATCCCCGATCCAGTTCGGCGCAACGACAAGGATCCGCAACTAATGGCCTTTGACGGGGGCTCCCTTGTAGACGTACTTGGTCCCGCAGTACGGGCAGAGCGTCTCGCCTTCCTTCGCCACGTCGAGGAATACGCGCGGATGCAGCGCCCAGAGCGCGGTGCCCGGCGTCGGGCAGTGCAGCGGCAGGTCCTTCTCGGTCACTTCGATTTGACGGGGGTCAGCCATGACCTGCGCTTCTTGTCTTTTCCGGTGACCACGTCGAAGAAGGCCTTCTGGATCGCCTTGGTGACCGGCCCGGCCTTGCCCTCGCCGATCACGCGAGCGTCGAGCTCGCGGATCGGCGTGACCTCGGCGGCGGTGCCGGTGAAGAAGCACTCGTCGGCGATATAGATGTCGTCGCGCGTCAGTCGCTTGGAGATGATGGGATAGCCGAGCTCTGCCGCGAGCTCGATCACCGAGGTGCGCGTGATGCCGGTCAGGGCCGAGGTGAGCTCCGGCTCGTACAGCTTGTTGTTCTTGACCACGAAGATATTCTCCCCGGCGCCTTCGGCGACGAAGCCGTCGACGTCGAGCAGCAGGCCCTCGTCGTAGCCGTGCATCGTAGCTTCGAGCGTGGCGAGCACCGAGTTCGGGTAGGTGCCCGACATCTTGGCGCGCGCCATGGTGACGTTGATGTGATGGCGCGCGTAGGACGACGTCTTCACCCGGATGCCCTTGGAAAGCGCCTCGGGCCCGAGGTAGGCGCCCCACGGCCAGGCCGCGATCGCCACGTGCACTTTCGCCCCGACCGGCGACACGCCCATCTTCTCCGAGCCGTAGAACGCGATCGGCCGGATGTAGCAGGCGTCGTGGCCGTTCGCCTGCACCACGTCGAGCTGCGCCTGCATCAGGCGCTCGCGCGTGTAGGGGATCTTCATCATGTAGATGTGCGCCGAGGAGAACAGGCGGTCGGTGTGCTCCTTCAGGCGGAAGACCGCGGTGCCGATCGCGGTCTTGTAGGCGCGCACGCCCTCGAACACCGCGAGGCCGTAGTGCAGCGAGTGCGTGAGCACGTGGGTGGTGGCCGAGCGCCACTCGACCAGCTTGCCGTCGTGCCAGATCCAGCCGTCGCGGTCGGCCATCGACAGCGGCGCGGCAGCCGCCGCCGCCTTCAGGGCGGCTTTTCCTTTGGACATGCGTGTTTCTCCTGGAAGTGGGGGGATTCAATCACAAGGCCGCGGAATACGCCATACTATTAACGTGCTCGTTAACAACCCCCAGCGCGTCTTTTACGCCCTGGCCTCGCTGCCGCGCCGGCGCATCCTCGCATTCCTGTCGCAGACCGCGCTCTCGACCGCCGACCTCGCCGAGCGCTTCGGCATCAGCCGGCCGGCGATCTCGCGCCACCTGTCGGTGCTGCAGCGCGCCGGTCTGATCGCGGGCGAGCGCCAGGGTCAGCGCGTGCTGTACCGCCTCAAGCGTGACGCGCTGCTCGAGGCGCTGGCGCGCTTCGCTTCCGAGGTCGACGGCCCCTTGCGCACGCCCCGCAATGCCGTCTAGTCTTTCCGGGGGATGAAGCGTTCCTGGACTGCGGCGGCAATGCTGCTGGGGGCATGCGCGAGCACGCCCGACGATCCGCTCGTCTGGTCCGACGACCTGGTGCGCTCGCTGCCGCGCGAGCGGGGAGAGGTCGTGGAGGTTGCGCGCTTCTCGCGCGTCCCGCCAGGAGCTTCGCCGGCGCCGTGGGAGCAGTGGCTCATCCGGCGCGGCAATCATCCCACCGACTATCGGGTCGTCGAGGTGGACGGCACGAACGTGCTCGAAGCCGATGCACAGGAGGGCGGCTCGGGGTTCTCGCGCAAGATCCGCGTCGACCCGAGCCGCCACCCGGTGCTCGAATGGCGCTGGCGGGCGAATGCCGAGCCCGGCACGCGGCTGGAGATGACGTCCGGGACCAGCCCGCTCGCGCGGCTGTCGCTCGCGTTCCACGGGGATGCGAACAAGCTCGACTTCGACGACCGCGCGAAGCTGCGCCTCGCCATGGTGCTGACGGCGAACGGGCTGCCGTACGCCTCGCTCGTCTACGTCTGGATGCTCGACGTTCCGGCCGAGACCGTGATTCGCAGCCCGTACACCGACCGCGTGCGCTACCTCGTGGTCGAGAGCGGCGCGCAGCGCGTCGGCGAATGGGTGAGCGTGCGCCGCAACGTGGTCGAGGACTACCGGCGCGCGTTCGGCGAGGAGCCCGACGACATCGTCGCCGTCGGCGTGATGACCGACCCCGGCGACGACTTCTCGCGCCGCCGCAGCTTCTATGGCGACATCACCTTCCGGAGCGGCAAATGAACCAGTTCAGGTTTTCCCGTGTCGCGCGCCGCATCGCTGCGCTCTGCGGCCGGCCGGCGACGTTCGTCCTCGCAGTGACAGTCATCGTCCTGTGGGGGCTGGGCGGGCCGCTCTTCGGCTACAGCAATACCTGGCAGCTCGTCATCAACACGACCACGACCATCATCACGTTCCTGATGGTGTTCATCATCCAGAACACCCAGACCCGCGACACCGAGGCGATGCAGCTCAAGCTCGACGAGCTGATCCGCGCCACGCAGGGCGCGCACAACGCGCTGCTCGACCTCGAGGACCTGGAGGAGGCGCAGCTCGAGCGCTACCGCCGGCGCTACGAGGCGCTCGCCGCGATGGCGCGCGAGAAGCTCGAGCGCGGCGAGCTCGACACCGATTCCCCTGAGATCAAGGATCTGAAGTAGCCAGCACCGCCTGCCAGAGCGCCTGGACGGATTCCCTCTCCGCCGAGACCCTCTCGTGCGGAACCCGCGCGTACTGCGCGCCGTTCAGGCGCAGCGCGTGCTGGATGCGGCGGAACTCTCGGTAGGCGTCGCGGCAGCGCTCGGCGAGCCCGGCGTCGATCAGGCCGTGGTCAGCCGCCATCTTCAGCAGGGCGATGTTCCCCAGATTGGCCGTAAGTGAAGCAAACTCTCTTGAAAATTGCAGAACCAGATATTGCACCGCGAACTCGATGTCGATCATGCCGCCGGCGTCGTGCTTCACGTCGAACAGCCCCGACTTGTTGGGATGCGCCGCGTGCAGCTTGGCTCGCATCTCGACGATCGAGGCGCGCAGCTCGGCCGCGTTGCGCGGCTTTCTTAGGATCTTTTCTCGGATCTGCTCGAAGGCCGCGCCCACCTGGCGGTCGCCGGCGCAATAGCGTGCGCGCGTGAGCGCCTGGTGCTCCCAGACCCACGCGTTCTCCTCCTGGTAGCGCTCGAATGCCTGGATCGACGACACGAGCAGGCCCGAGGCGCCGCTCGGCCGAAGCTGCAGGTCGGTCTCGAACAGCATCCCGGACGAGGTGCGGCTGCTGAGCCAGGTATTGAGCCGCTGCGCAAGGCGCGCGTACACCTCAGGGGCGCGCTCGTCGGGGTCGTCGTAGAGGAAGATGATGTCGAGGTCCGAGGCGTAGCCGAGCTCCTTGCCGCCGAGCTTGCCGTAGCCCGCGACCGCGAAGCGCGGCGCCGGGAGGTGCTTGCCCCGCAGATCCTCCCAGACGAGCTCGAGGGTCACTTCGAGCATCAGGTCGGCCAGCGCCGAGAGATGGTCGGCGAGCTTTTCGACGGTGAGCAGCCCCGCAAGGTCCTGCGCGAGCAGGCGGAACACCTGCGCCTGGTGCATCTCGCGCAGCACGTTCATGCGCCGCTCGGTGTCGTCGCGCGCGGCCGCGAGCTGCGAGCGCAGGGTCTTCTGGAAGGAAACCAATTCGGGCGGCGCATACAGCAGCCGGTCGTCGAGCAGCTCGTCGAGCAGCAGCGGGTGCCGGGTGATGAATTCCGCCGCCCAGCTCGACGAGCCGATCATGCGCGCGACGCGCTCGAGCGCCTCGGGATGCTCGGCGAGCAGCGCGAGGTACGCGGCGCGGCTCGCGATTGCCTCGACGAGATCGGCGCCGCGCGCGAGGGTCGCGCCCGGGTCGGGCGTCGCCTGCGCCGCCCGCGCGAGCGCCGGCATCAGGCGGTCGAGCCGGCGGCGCGATTCCTCCGGCAGCGCGGCATAGCGCTGGCTCGCGCGCAGCGCCGCGAGGCGCGGATGCTCGGGCCAAGGCTCGGCGGGGACGTCGGGCTGGGCGAAGACGGCGTCGAAGTGCCGCGAGACCGTGCTGCGCACCCGCTGCAGAGCCTGGTAGAACCCCTCCCACGTCGCGAACCCGCACATCTCGGCGATGCGCGCGCGGTCCTCTCCGTCCGCGGGCAGGTCGTGGCGCTGCGCGTCGTCGAGGTACTGCAGCCGGTGCTCGAGGTTGCGCAGAAAGACGTAAGCGTCGGCCATCTCGCGCGCGGCGCTTTCCGGCAGAAGAGATTTCTCACTCAGAACTGCAAGTGCCCTGACGGTCGACCTTACCCGCAGCTCGGGGTCGCGGCCGCCGCGGACGAGCTGCTGCGCCTGCACGATGAACTCGATCTCGCGGATGCCGCCGGGCCCGAGCTTGACGTGCTCGGCGAGCTCGCGCCGCGCGACGTCGCGCCGCACCTCGGCGTGCAGCGCGCGCAGCGCCGCGAACGTGCCGTAGTCGAGGTACTTCCGGAACACGAACGGCCGCACGATGGCGTCGAGCTCGCGCAGCTCGTCGCTCGCGCCGAGCGGCCGCGCTTTCAGCCACGCGTAGCGCTCCCATTCGCGTCCCTGGGTGATGAGGTAATGCTCGAGCGCCTCGAAGTTGCACGCGAGCGGCCCGGAATCGCCGTACGGCCGCAGCCGCATGTCGACGCGGAACACGAAACCGTCCTCGGTCGGCTCCGACAGCAGCCGGATCAGCCTGCGGCCGGCGCGCTCGTAGCGCTCCTGCGCTTCGGCCGGCCCGCGGTACAGGAACACCAGATCGACGTCGGAGGACACGTTGAGCTCGCGCCCGCCGAGCTTGCCCATGCCGACGACGATGAGATTTTCTTGATTCAAGATTCTGGAAACTGCCACTTCGGCCAGGTCGGTCATGGTTCCACAGACCTCGTCGAGCCCGGCGCGCCCGGACAGGTCGCGCGCCATGACGCGCAGGAGCACGCGGTTGCGAAGCAGGCGCAATGAGCGCTTCAGCTGCGCCTCGCCGTCATCGCCCGAGCCTCCCAGTGCGTTGAGCATTTCGGCGCGCGTGAACGGCTGCGGGTCGGCGAGCTCGGCCGCGAGCTCGGGACGCGCGGAAAGCACGCGTTGCGCGAACCGGGAGAGCCGGATTTTCGAGGCGGTTTGCGAGGTTAGTTCCGGCATTAGGAGATTAGAATGGCCGCCTGGACGTGACTCCACCATGAAGCGGCTGCTGCGAGCGGTCGAAGTGCTCGCGTGGGGCGGATTTTTCGCCTTCGCGGCGCTGGTGCTCGCCGTGCGCTTCTGGGTGCTGCCCGACATCGAACGTTACCGCGAACACATCGTCGCCGCCATGTCGCGCGGCATCGGCCTGCCGGTCAAGGTCGGCGAGATCCGGGCCGGATGGCTCGGCCTGCGGCCGCACATCGGCCTGTCCGACGTGCGGATCTACGACGCGCAGGGGCGCGAGGTGCTGGTGCTGCCGTCGATCGAGAACGTGGTCGCCTGGCGCTCGCTGGCGCACGGCGAGCTGCGCCTGCACAGCATGGCGATCGAAGGGCTGCGCCTCGGCGTGCGGCGCGACGCGGCGGGCGACTTCTTCGTCGCCGGCCTGAAGCTCGAAAAGCCCCGCGAGCCCTCGGGCGGCGGCTTCGGCGCGTGGCTGGCGGGCCAGGGCCAGATCGTGGTGCGCAACGCCGAGCTCGAATGGCGCGACGAGCTGCGCGGCGCCCCGCCGCTGGTGCTGTCGGGCCTCAACGTCCAGGTGGAAGCGTCGGTGTTCTCGCTCGCGCTCGGGGTGACGGCGCGTCCGCCGGCCGAGCTCGGCAGCAGCGTCGAGGTACGCGCGCTGGTCGATGCCCGCGGGCTGCAGCGCGGCGAGTGGAGCGCCCGCGTGTTCGGGCAGGTAGGGAACACCGATCTCGCCGCCTGGCGCGCGTGGGTGGATTACCCGTTCAACGTGCGCCAGGGCCAGGGCGCGCTGCGGTTCTGGTCGAGCGTCGAGCGAGGCGAGCTGAAGGAATTCACGGCGGACCTGGCGCTCGCCGACGTGCGCGCGAGCCTCGGCGACGTGCTGGACCCGCTCGAGCTCGTCTCGGTGCACGGGCGGATATCCGGGCGCTGGCTGGCGGACGGGATCGAATTTTCCGGGCGCGGCCTCGCCCTCGCCATGGAAGGCGGCCCCGAGGTTCCGAAGACCGACTTCCAGATCGCCTGGCGGCCGCAGGCCGGCGGCACGCTCGGCGCGAGCCTCGTCGACCTGGAGGCGATCCGGGATCTCGCCGGCTCCCTGCCGGTCCCGCCGCAGATCTCACAGGCGGTCAAGCAGTTCGCGCCGCAAGGCCGCCTGACCGATTTCCGGCTGGAGTGGAGCGGACCGTTCGACGCGCCGACACGGGTCGGCGTGCGCAGTCGCTTTGCGGAGCTGGCGCTGCGCGCGCGCGAGGAGCTTCCCGGGTTTTCCGGCATCTCCGGCAGCCTGGAGGCCGACCTGGACAAGGGCAAGCTTTCGCTCGCCTCGCACAAGTCGGTCCTCGAGTTGCCGCGCGTATTTCCCGACCCCCACCTTGCGCTCGACTCGCTCGCCGGGCAGGTCGAATGGGAGCGCGACGCCTCGGGCGGGCTCACGGTGCGCATCGGCTCGCTCACCTTTGCCAACGCGCACGCGAGCGGCAACGTCTACGGCAGCTACGCGCGCCGCGGCGACGGACCGGGCAGCATCGACCTCTCGGGCGTTCTCAATCGCGCGGACGGGAGGCAGGTCGGGCGCTACCTGCCGAGCATCCTGCAGGGGGACGTGCGCACCTGGCTCGCCAATTCCATCCTGGCCGGCGAGGCGAGCGACGTGCGCGTGCGCATCCGCGGCGACCTGCGGGAGTTTCCGTTCGTCGATCCGTCCACCGGGCAGTTCCAGGTCACCGCGCGCGTGGAGAAGGGCGTGCTCGAGTACGCCGCCGGCTGGCCGCGCATCGAAGACATCGCCGGCGAGCTCAACTTCGAGCGCGACCGCATGGAGATCGTCGGGCGCAGCGGCTCGATCCTCGGTGCGCAGCTCTCGAACGTGCGCGTCGCCATGCCGAGCCTGCGCAGCCCGGAGCGACACGTGCAGGTGAGCGGGCAGGCCGACGGCCCGACCGCGGAATTCCTGCGGTTCCTCCAGTCCTCGCCGCTGCGCGAAACCGCGGGCCGCTTCACCGAAGACATCAAGGCGGCAGGGCGCGGCAAGCTGCGGCTGAAGCTCGACCTGCCGCTGTACGCGCTGCCGAAGACCAGGGTCGCCGGCGACTACGAATTCGCGGCGAACGAGGTGAACGTCCTGCCGTGGCTGCCGCCGATCGAGGCGGCTTCGGGTCGGCTCGCGTTCGGCGAATCGGGTTTCACGCTGCACGACGTGCGCGGCCGCGTCTTCGGCGGCGAGGTCGGGATCTCGGGCGGAACGCGCGCCGGCCGCGGCATCGAGGTGCTCGCGCGCGGCAACGCGGCGCTCGAGGCGGCGCGCACGCTGGCAGGTTCGATGCGCGATCATCCTCTCGGCAAGCACCTGTCGGGCACCTTCGACTATTTCCTCACCGTGCGCGCCCAGGATGGCGTGGCTCGCGTCACGTTCGAATCGCCGCTGCGCGGCGTCGAGAGCACGCTCCCGGCGCCGCTCGCCAAGAGCGCCGCGGAGCCGCTGCCGCTGCGCGTCGAGATCAATCCGGCGCCAAAAGGCGAGCGCGACCGCATCTCGGTCACCCTCGGCGCGCTCGCGCGCGCCGAGGTGCAGCGGCGCAGCCAGGACGGCACGATGGTCGTGCAGCGCACCGCGGTCTGGGTCAACCCGGAGCGGGATCAGCCGATCCGGCTCCCCGAGCGGCCCGGCACGCTGGTGTACGGCTCGCTCGCCGCGTTCGATCTCGATCGCTGGCTGCCGCTCGCGGGCGGGGATGGCGGCGGCAGCTCGGAGACGATCTCCGTCGAGATGAAGTTCGGCACGCTCGACGCCTTCGGCAGGAGGCTGAGCAATGTCGGGCTGCGGGCGAGCACCGCGGCGGCGGGCTGGTCGGCGAACGTGAAGGCCGATGAGCTCGCAGGCGACGTGTCCTATCGCACGCGCCCTCAGCCCAGGGTCATAGCCCGCCTCGCCCACTTCACGATCCCTGCCGATACGCCGGGCGCCCAGCCCCGGCCGACAGGACGGCCGAGCGAGCTTCCCGATCTCGACCTGGTGGCCGATGAGTTCACCTTCCGCGGCAAGCCGCTGGGCCGCGTAGAGCTCATCGCGAGGCGCGCCGGCAAGGACTGGCGCATCGAAAGCGCGAGCATGATCAACGCCGACGCCTCGCTGACAGGCTCGGGCATCTGGCGCGCCGAGCCTTCGCGGAGCGAGGTGCAGTTCGACCTCGAGGCGGGCGACGCCGGCAGCTTTCTCACGCGCGTCGGCCAGCCCGGCATGGTGAAAGGCGGCAGGACGCGCATGCGCGGCGCGCTCGCCTGGCAGGGCGACCCGGCGACGCTCGACTTCCCGACGATGAGCGGCGAAGTGCAGATGCAGGCGGAGAACGGGCAGTTCCTGGAGATCGAGCCGGGGCTCGGCAAGCTGATCGGGCTGATGAGCCTGCAGGCCCTGCCGCGGCGCGTCACGCTCGACTTCCGCGACGTGTTCTCCAAGGGATTCCAGTTCGACCGCATCGCCTCGAACGCGCAGGTCGACAGCGGCGTGGTCCGGCTGCGCGAGTTCCGCATGCGCGGCTCGGCGGCCGACGTAGAGATGAGCGGCGAGGCCGACCTCGCGCACGAGACGCAGGACCTGCGCGTGCGCGTATTGCCGAGCCTGAGCGATAGCGCCGCCCTGGGCGTGGCGCTGGTCAATCCGGTCGCGGGGGTCGCGGCGGCGATCGCCCAGCGGATCCTCAAGAATCCGCTCGGGCAGATCTTCGCCTTCGACTACACGGTGACCGGCAGCTGGAGCGATCCGAAGGTCGTCAAGATCCTGCCCCCGCCGCCGACGGAGCTGGCCAACTGATGGCCCGGGCCCGGATCGCCGCGATCCAGATGGTCTCGGGCCCCGAGGTTGCGGCCAACCTCGCCGCCGCCGAGCGCCTGATCGCCGCCGCGGCGGCGGCCGGCGCGAAGCTCGCCGCGCTCCCCGAGAACTTTTACCTGATCGGCCGCCACGAGGGCGACAAGGTGGCGCTGCGCGAACCGGACGGCAACGGCCCGATCCAGCAGTTTCTCTCTGAAGTTTCCAAGAAAAACAGGATCTGGATTGTCGGCGGCACCGCCCCCATCTCCACCGATGATGAAAGGCGCATTCGCGGCGCCTGCCTGGTGTACGACGACACCGGCAAGCGCGCGGCGCGCTACGACAAGATGCACCTTTTCCGTTTTGAAGGCGGCGGAAAGGAGAGCTACGACGAGTCGCGCACACTGCAGCCCGGCACCCGCCCGCTCGCGATCGCGAGCCCCTTCGGACGCCTGGCGCTATCGGTTTGCTACGATGTGCGCTTCCCCGAGCTCTACCGCGGGCTCGGCGAATTCGACGTCATGTTCGTGCCCTCCGCCTTTACCGTGCCGACTGGCGCCGCGCACTGGGAAACGCTGCTGCGGGCGCGCGCCATCGAAAACAAGGCCTACGTCGTCGCGCCGGCGCAGGGCGGCACGCACGCGAGCGGGCGGCGCACCTGGGGCCACAGCATGATCGTTGATCCCTGGGGCGAGATACTCGCGAGCCGCGACGAGGGCGAGGGCGTGGTCCTGGCTGAGATAGACCATGAGAAATTGAAGGAGATTCGAAGGAGATTGAATTGATCCTGGAAACTGCCAAGACGACGCTGCTCGCGCCCTTCGACCTCGAGACGCAGAAGCTCGAGCGCGTCTTCGGCACGCTCGCTATGCGCAAGGTCGACTACGCCGACCTCTACTTCCAGTACTCGCGGTTCGAGGGCTGGAGCCTGGAGGAGGGCATCGTCAAGTCCGGCAGCTTCAACATCGAGCAGGGCGTCGGCGTGCGCGCGGTATCGGGCGAGAAGACCGCGTTCGCCTATTCGGACGAGATCAGCTTCTCCGCGCTGCAGGACGCAGCCAAAGCGACGCGAGCCATTGCTTCCGCGGGACAGGCCCGGCGGGTCAAGGCCGCGGCGCGCAAGGTCCCGGTGCCGCTGTACCGCGACATCGACCCGATCGCCTCGCTCGCTTCGGAGTCCAAGGTCGCCCTGCTGGAGAAGCTCGAGAAGAAATGCCGCGCGCTCGACCCGCGCATCACGCAGGTCATGGCGAGCCTCGGCGGCGAGTACGAAGTGGTGCTGATCGCTCGCGCCGACGGCGCCATCGCCGCCGACGTGCGTCCGCTGGTGCGGCTCTCGGTGCAGGTGATCGCCGAGCAAAACGGCAGGCGCGAGAGCGGCAGCTCGGGCGGCGGCGCCCGTACCGACTATTCGCATTTCACCGACGATGTGCTCGACGCTTATGCGCGCCAGGCGGTGTCGCAGGCCCTCGTCAACCTCGAGGCGCGGCCGGCGCCGGCGGGAACGATGACCGTGGTGCTCGGTCCGGGCTGGCCCGGGGTGCTGCTGCACGAAGCGGTCGGCCACGGCCTCGAGGGCGACTTCAACCGCAAGGGCAGCTCGGCGTTTTCCGGGCGCCTGGGCGAGCGCGTCGCCTCGCCCGGCGTCACCGTGGTCGACGACGGCACGATGCCCGGGCGGCGCGGCTCGCTCAGCGTCGACGACGAAGGCACGCCCACCCAGCGCAACGTGCTGATCGAGGACGGCGTGCTGCGCGGCTACCTGCAGGACAGCCTGAACGCGCGCCTGATGAAGATGCCGCTCACCGGCAACGCGCGCCGCGAGTCGTTCGCCCACGTCACGATGCCGCGCATGACCAACACCTACATGCTTGCCGGCCCGCATGTCCCGGCCGAGATCATCAAGAGCGTCGCCAAAGGCATCTACGCCACCAACTTCGGCGGCGGGCAGGTCGACATCACCAGCGGCAAGTTCGTGTTCTCCACCGCCGAGGCGTATCTCATCGAGAACGGCAAGGTCACGCACCCGGTGAAGGGCGCGACGCTCATCGGCAACGGGCCCGACGCCCTGACGCGAGTGACCATGATCGGCAATGACCTGCAGCTCGACCCGGGCATCGGCACCTGCGGCAAGGAAGGGCAGAGCGTGCCGGTCGGCGTCGGGCAGCCGACGCTCAAGATCGAGGGGCTCACCGTTGGCGGCACAGCCTGAGGATTTAGCTCGTCTCATCCCGGACGGCGCGCTGCTGGCGCTGCCGCCGGACTACTCGATGCCCGCGATGGCGATCGTGCGGGCGTTGATCGTCCAGAAAAAAAGAAATCTGCGCCTGCTCGGCGTTCCGGTGCTCGGCCTGTGCGCCGACCTCCTGATCGGCGCGGGCTGCGTCGCCGAAGTCGAATCGAGCGCGGTGTCGCTCGGCGAGGCGGGCCTCGCGCCGCGCTTCTCGGAAGCGGTCGAAAAGAATCTCATCAAGGTGAAAGACGCTACCTGTCCCGCGGTCCACACCGCGCTGCAGGCGAGCGAGAAGGGCGTGCCGTTCATGCCGCTGCGCGGGGTCCTGGGTTCCGACCTCGTGAAGCACCGGGCCGACTGGCAGGTCGGGCGCAATCCATTCAATCCGGAAGAAGACCCCATCCTGCTCGTCCCGGCGATCCAGCCCGACATCGCGCTGTTCCACGCGCGCTGGGCCGACGAGGCGGGGAACGTGTGGGTCGGGCGCCGGCGGGAGCTGGCGACGATCGCGCATGCGGCAAAGCAGACCTTCGTCACGTTCGAAGAGCTCAAGCCGGGCGACATGCTCGAGGACGAGCTGCTCGCGCCCGGCGTGATTTCCGCGACCTACGTCAGCGCCATCGCGCCGGCGAAGCGCGGCGCCTGGCCGCTCGGCATCCCCGGCGTGTACGACATCGACGACGCGCACCTCGCGCACTACGCGCGCGCCGCGCGCACGCAGGAAGGCTTTCAGCGCTACCTAGACGAATACGTTTGCATTCCCGAGAAGAGCTCCTCGCCTGCGTCATCGCCCGCCTGATCGGCGGGGCGCGCCACGTCGCGGTGGGCGCCGCTTCCGCCATTCCGGCGACCGCTTGTGAGCTGTTGAAGGCACGGGGCGCGCCGCTCCGCGTCTCGATGCTTCATAAGCGACGCGGCAACCCGTTCACCGAGGGCTCGCGCGAGCTGTTCGACCTCGCGGGGCAGGGCAGGATCGACGTGTTCTTCCTCGGCGGGGCGCAGATCGACGGCGAGGCGAACATCAACCTGGTGCGCGCCGAGGGGCGCCGCTTCCCGGGCTCCTTCGGCTCGGCCTTCATGTACTCGGTGGTGAAAAACACCATCCTCTTCCGCGAAGAGCATTCCCCGCGGGTGCTGGTGCCGAAGGTCGAGTTCATCTCGGCGCGCGGCGACCCCGCTGCCCTGGTGACCGGGAAGGCGCTGTTCTCGTGGCAGAAGGACAAACGCCGCTTCCGGCTGGAAAGCGTGCACCAGCCGGGTGACGTGCGGGCTGATACGGGTTTTTCCTACGATGCTCCGGACAAGCTGGGGTTGACCCCTGCGCCCTCTGCCGAGGATTTGACCCTGCTGCGAGGCCCGGTGGCCCGGGCCATCGCGGCCGACTACCCCGATTTCGCTAAACGCGTGTGGGGATTAACTACTTAGGGGCAGGGGAATAAACTAGTGCCATGAACGCACCCGAGAAGCTCAAGCAGTACAACCGCGACGCCCAGGTGGTGGGCAACATCGTGCACCTGGAGCACTTCAACGTCATCGTCGGCGACCAGCGCTTCGCGACGCTGTTCTACGTGGTCGGCCTGGGCGGCACCCGCGACCCGTACATCTTCAGCGGCCTGGAGAACATGTGGGTGAACTTCGGCCGCACGCAGGTGCATCTGCCGAACCGCGGCGGCAAGGCGCCCGAAGTGCTGCGCGGCACCGCCGGGTTCGTGGTGCCGAGCCTGGAAGAGGCGAAGAAGCGCCTGGAGCACGCGGGCAACGAGATGAAGCGCATCGCCCCGGACGTGAAGACCAGGTTTTCCTGGCGCGAAAAAGAGGGAACCATCGAGGCGACCTGTCCGTGGGGGAACCGGGTGCGCCTCCACGCGCCGTCGCCCGAGTTCGGGCGCACCGAGCTCGCGCTCGCCTACGTCGACTTCGACGTGCCGCAGGGCACCGCCGAGGGCATCGCGCGCTTCTACAACGAGATCATGCGCGCCCCAGCCCGTTTCGACAAGAACAGAACTTCAGTGAGCATTGGCCGCGACCAGCGCCTTTTCTTCACCGAGACTGCGGCCCCACAGCCCGAGTACGACAACCACCACATCCAGATCTACATCGCCGACTTCGCGAGCCCGTACCACTGGCTGAAGGAGCGCGGCCTGATCAACATGGAGACCGACGCGGAGGAGTGGCGCTTCCAGTGGATCACCGATCCGCGCGACGGCAGGAAGCTGTTCCAGATCGAGCACGAAGTGCGCAGCATGAAGCACCGCCTTTTCGCCCGGCCGCTCGTCAACCGCAACCACGGCGTCACCAACCTGAACTTCGTGCCGGGCGCCGACGCGTTTCGTGGGACATATTGAGTCCCAGAAACTGTGGAACGAGTATGAGCGGCCGCACGCCGACCTGCGCGAGGCGATCGAGCGCCTAGAGCGCGCGGGCGAGCTGCGCCGCATCCGCGGCGCGGACTGGAAGCTCGAGATGGGCACGCTCGCGGAGATCGTCTACCGCGAGGAGTCGCCGCCCGCGATCCTGTTCGAGGACATTCCCGGGTACCCGAAAGGTTTTCGCGCGCTCTCGGGCGCTACGAACTCGGCAAAGCGGCTTGCTCTCCTGCTCGGATTCCCGGTGCCGTCCCATCCCTTGGACGTCGTGCGGGCGTACCGGGATCGGATGAAGACCCATGAGCCTATCCCCCCGAAAACCGTGGCGCGGGGACCGGTCCTCGAAAATATTCTCAAAGGGAAGGACGTGGATGTATTGCGGTTCCCGGCCCCGCTGCTCCACGAGCACGACGGCGGGCGCTACATCGGCACCGACGATCTGGTGATCATGCGCGACCCGGAGCAGCACTGGGTCAACTGCGGCACCTATCGCGCGATGGTGCAGGGACCCGATCGCCTCGGGCTGTGGATCTCGCCGGGCAAGCACGGCCGGCAGATCCGCGAGAAGTACTGGAAACAGGGCAAGCCCTGCCCGGTGCTCATCAGCTGCGGCCACGACCCGCTCCTCTTTCTCGCCGGCGGCAACGAGATCCGCTTCGGCCTCTCCGAGTACGACTACGCCGCCGGGCATCGCGGCATGCCCTACGAGGTGATCGAGAGCGAGCTCTATGGGCTGCCGATGCCGGCGCACGCCGAGATCGTGCTCGAGGGCGCGATGCATCCCGGCGAGACCGCGCCGGAGGGACCGTTCGGCGAGTTCACCGGCTATTACGCCGGCGGCCGAACGCCGCAGCCGGTGGTGCGCGTCGAGCGCATCTACCACCGCAACGACCCGATCCTCGGGCTCGCCTGCCCGATGGTGCCGCCTTCGGACTTCTCGTACTCGAAGTGCGTGATGAAGGCCGGGATGATCTGGGACGAGGTCGAGCGCGCGGGGCTTGCAGGTGTGCGCGGCGTGTGGGTGCACGAGCCTGGCTGCGCGCGCATGTTCAACGTCATCTCGATCAAGCAGGCGTACGCCGGCCATGCGCGCCAGGCCGCGGTCCTCGCCGCGAGCTGCCAGTCGGGCGCCTACCTCGGCCGCTTCGTGGTCGTGGTCGACGACGACATCGATCCCGCCAACCTTGATCAGGTGATCTGGGCGATGTGCACGCGCTGCGACCCGGCCGAGGACATCGACTTCATCCGCCGCGCCTGGAGCGGCCCGCTCGACCCGCGCCTGCCGAAGGGCGTGACGTGGAACTCGCGCGCGCTGATCGACGCCTGCCGGCCGTTCGAGATGCTCGGCGATTTTCCGCCGGTGGTGAAAGCGTCACCCGAGCTGCGCGAGAAAGTCCTGCGCAAGTTCGAAGACCAGCTCAAGCCGTAGCTACTTCTTCTTCTGCGCCGGCTGCTGGGGCCAGTAATGCCCGGCGATCGCGTTGTACGACGGCGCCGTGACCAGGCGCGAGGTGACGACCTTCGACGCGTAGGCGCGCTGCGAGTCGTACACTTTCTTGAAGAACGGGTTCTTCGCCGCCTCCTCGGCCGCGATGCCGTCCCACGCCAGGAGCATGTTCTTCAGGATGTCGGGCGGCGTGCGGTGCACGACGACGTTGTGCTTGGTGCGCAGCTCCTCGAGGGCGTCGGCGTCGAGCCGGTTGCGCCGGTTCTGCGAGCGCAGCGTGGCTTCGATGGCGCCGGCCTGCACGATCGCCTGCAGGTCGGGCGTCAGCGCTTTCCAGACATCGCCGTTGATGATGATCTCGAGAAGCGAGAGGTCGTGCGACGACTGGGTGTAGAAGTGCTTCCAAACCTGGTGGAAGCCCATCAGCATGTCGTCGCTCGGGCCGACCCACTCGGCGCAGTCGATCACGCCGCGCTGCGCTGAAGGCACGATCTCGCCGCCCGCCATGTTGACGGTCGTCATTCCCGATTTGACGAACACCTCGGCCGAGATCCCGGTCTGCCGGCACTTGAGTCCCTTGAAGTCGGCCCAGCTCTTCACCGGGCGCTTGAACCAGCCGAGCGCCTGCGGCCCGGCCGAGGTCATCGGGATCGGAAACACGTTGCGCTGGAGCACGACCTGGAACAGCTCCCGGTACAGCTCCATGCCTCCGCCGTCGTACAGCCAGCCCATGTAGTCGAAGCCGTCCATGCCGAACGGGCCGCCGGGGGTGACGCCGAAGAGCGCCGCGGCGCGGTTCTTCCCGACCCAGTAGGCCGAAGAGGAGTGCGCGCCGTCGATCACTTTCTTGTGGGTGGCGTCGAGCACCTCGAAGGCGGGCACGATCTGCCCGGTGGGGAGCGGCACGATTTCCAGCCGTCCCGCCGACATCACCTTCACGCGCTCGGCGAAGAACACCAGGTTGTCGGCGAAGGTGCCCCTGGGCGGAAACGCGGATTGCATCTGCACCTTGGTTTGCGCGAGCACCGGCGCGCTGAGCGCCGCGGCCAGCAGGCCGGCAAACACGATTCGTTTCATGGATCCCTCCTCGGAATGGGAATGTATTATCCGTCCGATGGGCCGACTGCAAGGGAAAGCCGCGTTCGTGACCGGCGCCGGTGCCGGCATCGGCCGCGCGATCGCCGACGCGCTCGCGCGCGAAGGCGCCACCGTGGCGAGGGTCGACATCGACGGAAGCACGCCCTACCAATGCGACGTCTCCGACCGCGCCGCGGTCTTCGCGACGATGAAGCGCTTCGTCGCCGAAGCGGGCGGGCTCGACATCCTGGTGAACAACGCCGTCTCGTTCCATTACGCGCCGCTGGTCGACATGCCCGAGGACAAGATTCACCGCATGCTCGACGTGGGCATCAAGGGCGTTTTCTGGTGCACACAGGCCGCCACGCCGCACCTCATTGCCCGCGGCGGCGGCGCGATCATCAACCTTTCGTCGGTCGCGGTGTCCTTCGGCATCACCAACGCCTGCGTCTACTCCTCGATCAAGGGGGCGATCGACACCTTCACGCGCCAGCAGGCGGTCGAGCTCGCGCCGCACGGCATCCGCGTCAACGCGCTCGCACCCGGACCGGTGTCCACCCCGGGCTCGAACAGCGTAATCGACGCCGCGGGCTGGGAAAAACGCCGCTCGCGCACGCCGCTCCAGCGCCTCGCCGGCGCGGACGACGTCGCCGCCGCGGCCGTGTTTCTGGCGTCGGAGGAAAGTCGCTGCATTGCCGGCGTGACTCTGAAAATCGACGGCGCCATTACCGTAGTGGGACCGTGAAAGCGATCCTGTCCGCCTTGCTCGTGTGCGCTGCCGTGGCGGCGCACGCCGACGAGGTATCGCTGCGCCTGGGCGGCAAGGAGATCGATTTGACTCCCAAACTGCGCCAAGAGCTCTCCGAGCTTGCGCGCCAAGCGCTCGCCCGCTGCGGCCCGAACACCAGCCGGCATCCCGGCAATTTCGGACTGGCGGCGTTCGGGGTCGAAAGCCGCTGGAAGGCGCTGCTCGAGGGCTCGCGGCTGCGCGTGCGCTTTTCCGAGCCCTTCCTCAGCGAATCGCATCTCGGCGGCACGCTCGGCGTCTCGGAAGCGCTGATCGGCCTCGAGCACAAGGAGTTCTTCGTCGGCCCGGATTTCACCCGGCACGGTGCGGCGGTCGCCGAGCACCTGCAATGCGGTTACCTGCCGCTGCTCGAGCTCGCT
>DATBSZ010000018.1:0-16093 GCA_036559525.1 Burkholderiales bacterium | reverse complement strand
CACTACCCCCGGGAGACCCCATGAACAAGATTTCCAGCATTACCCTATTGGCCGCCGCCGTCGCCCTGATCGGCTGCGGAGACCAGAAGCCGGCCGCCACGGCCGACAAAGGCGTCGCCCCTGCCGCCGCCGGCGGCCTTGAGGTCAAGATCGGACACGTCGGGCCGCTCACCGGCGGCATCGCGCACCTCGGCAAGGACAACGAGAACGGCGCCCGCCTGGCGGTCGAAGAGGCCAACGCGGCCGGCATCAAGATCGACGGCAAGGCGGTGAAGTTCACCTTCGTCGCCGAAGACGACCAGGCCGACCCGAAAGTCGGTACGACGGTCGCGCAGAAGATGGTCGACGCCAAGGTGGCCGGCGTGGTCGGGCACCTCAACTCCGGCACCTCGATCCCGGCCTCGCCGATCTACAACGGCGCCGGCATCCCGGTGATCTCCGGCTCGGCCACCAACCCCAAGCTCACCGAGCAGGGCTTCAAGACCCAATTCCGCGTGGTCGGCCGCGACGACCAGCAGGGCCCGGCGATCGCGAGCTACCTCGCCACCAACAACAAGCCGCAAACCGTGGCGGTGATCGACGACGCCACCGCCTACGGCGAGGGCATCGCCAACGAAGTGGAGAAGACGCTCAAGGCGGCGAAGATCAACGTGCTGCCGCGCGAGAAGGGCACCGACAAGACCACCGACTGGAAAGCGGTGCTGACCAAGCTGCGCGGTCGCAACCCCGACGCGGTGTTCTATGGCGGCATGGACGCGACCGGCGGCCCGCTGCTCAAGCAGGGACGCGAGCTCGGCATCAAGGCGGTGTTCTCGTTCGGCGACGGCGCCTGCACCGACAAGATGAAGGAGCTCGCCGGCGACGCCGCCGAGGGGCTGCTCTGCTCGCAGGCCGGCATCCCGGTCGAGGCGGCGGACAAGAAGTTCCTCGAGGCTTACAAGAAGAAGTTCAACGCCGACCCGATCCTCTACTCGCCGTTCACCTACGACGCCGCCAACATGCTGATCCAGGCGATGCAGAAGGCGAACTCGAGCGACCCGAAGAAGTACCTGCCGGAGCTACAGAAGCTCGACTTCAAGGGCGTCACCGGCAAGATCGCGTTCGACAGCAAGGGCGACCGCAAGGACGCCGAGATGACCATCTTCACCATGAAGGGCGGCAAGCTGCTGCCGGTGGCGGTGATCACCGGCGGCAAGTCGCAGAGCTTCGACGCCTTCGTGAAGGGCATGAAATAGCCCTGCCGTAGCCGCTCACGACAACGGCACCTTCGGGTGCCGTTTTCGTTTCTGCTAGGCTTTGGCCCGGCATGGACACGTTCCTGCAGCAGCTGGTCAACGGCTTGACCGCAGGCAGCGTGTACGCCGTCGTCGCCCTCGGCTACACGATGGTCTACGGCATCATCCAGCTCATCAACTTCGCGCACGGCGAAGTGGTGATGATCGGCGCGATGGTCGCCTTTACCATCATCAACCTCCTCGCACCCACCGGCCTGCCGGCGCTCGCCATCGTGCTGATCGGCACCGGCTGCGCAGTCCCGATCTGCATGCTGGTGGGCTATTCGATGGAGCGCCTCGCCTACCGGCCGCTCCGGCACGCGCCGCGCCTGGCACCGCTCATCACCGCGATCGGCGTGTCGATCATCCTGCAGCACCTCGCGATGCTGGTGTGGAGCCGCAACGTGCTGGCGTTTCCGCAGATCATCAAGTCGCAGACCTACTTCATCGGCGGCGCCGGGATCACTACGGTGCAGATCGCGATCCTCGCGATCTGCGTGACGCTCATGGCGAGCCTCGCGATCCTCGTCTACCGCACGCCGCTCGGCACCGCCATGCGCGCGACCGCGCAGAACGCGCAGGTGGCCGGGCTGATGGGCATCGACATCAACCGGGTTATCGCGATCACCTTCATCATCGGCGCGGGGCTGGGCGCGGTAGCGGGCGTGCTGTTCGGCACCTACTACGGCATCGCGCAGTACACCATGGGCTCGGTGCTCGGCCTGAAGGCGTTCTCGGCGGCAGTGCTCGGCGGCATCGGCAACATCCCGGGCGCGATGCTCGGCGGCGTGCTGCTCGGCCTGGTCGAGGCGCTCGGCGCCGGTTACATCGGCGACTTCACCGACCTGTGCCAATGGGGGCTGCCGCTGCAGGCCTGCGAGGGCGGCGGGCACTTCATCCTGATGGGCTCGAACTACCAGGACGTGTTCGCCTTCATCGTGCTGATCCTGGTGCTCGTGTTCCGCCCGCAGGGGCTGCTCGGTGAAAGAGTGGGAGACCGCGCCTGATGCGGCAGTACTTCGACACCAAGGGCAAGCCGTGGCTCGCCTGGGTTGGAATCTTTCTCATTGCGCTCTCCCTTGCCGTGCTGCCGTTCGCCATCGCGCAGGCCGGCACCACCTGGGTGCGCATCACCAATTACGCCATCCTCTACATCCTCCTCGCCCTCGGCCTCAACATCGTGGTCGGCTTCGCCGGACTGCTCGACCTCGGCTATATCGCCTTCTACGCGGTGGGCGCGTACGTCTACGCATTACTCGCAAGCCCGCAGCTCGGCCTGCACCTGCCGTTCTGGGTGATCCTGCCGCTCGGCGCGGCGGTCGCCGCGCTCTTCGGCGTGATGCTCGGCGCGCCGACGCTGAAGCTGCGCGGCGACTACCTGGCGATCGTGACGCTCGGCTTCGGCGAGATCATCCGGATTTTCTTGAACAATCTGTCGCGGCCGGTGAACATCACCAACGGCCCGCAGGGCATCACCGGCATCGATCCCTTCGTCCTGGGCGGCTTTCGCTTCGATAGCCCGATCAAGTACTACTACCTGCTGCTCGCGGTCGCGCTCGGCATCATCCTCGTCAACCTGCGGCTGCAGAACTCGCGCATCGGGCGCGCCTGGGAGGCAATCCGCGAGGACGAGACCGCGGCGCGCGCCATGGGAATTGACACGCGCAATCTCAAGCTGCTCGCCTTCGCCATGGGGGCGAGCTTCGGCGGCATCGCGGGCGGCATGTTCTCGGCGATCCAGGCCTTCATCTCTCCGGAAAGCTTCGTGCTGGTCGAATCGATCATGGTGGTGTCGATGGTGGTGCTCGGCGGCATGGGGAACATCTGGGGCGTGATCCTGGGCGCGCTGCTGCTGTCGTTCGTCCCTGAGATCCTGCGCTGGACGGTCACCCCGGTGCAGGAGGCGCTCTTCGGCCGCATGCTGATCGAGCCGGAGGTCATCCGCATGCTGCTCTTCGGCCTGGCGCTGGTGCTGGTGATGCTCTACCGCCCCGCGGGCCTGCTGCCATCGGCGGTGCGCAAGCGCGAGCTCGAGGAACGCGCGGCGTGAACCTCCTCACCGCGGACGGGGTGAGCAAGCGCTTCGGTGGCGTGCAGGCGCTGAACGCGGTTTCGTTCTCGATCGCACGCGGCCAGATCTACGGCCTGATCGGCCCGAACGGCGCCGGGAAGACGACGTTGTTCAACGTGCTCACCGGGATCTACCCGATCGACGCCGGCGCGTTCACCTTCGACGGGAGCGCGCTCGCCGGGCTCAAGGCGCACCAGGTCGCCGCCGCCGGCATCGGCCGCACGTTCCAGAACATCCGCCTTTTCGTCAACCTGTCGGCGCTCGAGAACGTGATGATCGGGCGCCACGCGCGCACGCGCGCAGGGGTGGTGGGCGCGGTGTTGCGTAACAAGCGCACGCTGAAAGAGGAAAGAGAAATCGAAAAACGCTCGCTGGAGCTCCTCGACTATGTCGGGATCCGCGCGCGCGCCAACGACGCGGCCGGCAGCCTGCCCTACGGCGACCAGCGCCGGCTCGAGATCGCGCGCGCGCTCGCCATGGAGCCGAAGCTGCTGGCGCTCGACGAGCCGGCTGCGGGGATGAATCCCGCCGAGCGGATCGCGCTCGGCAAACTGATCCGGCGCATCCGCGACGACGGCGTCACCGTGCTCCTCATCGAGCACGACGTGCGCCTGGTGATGAACGTTTGCGACCGCGTCCTGGTGCTCGACTACGGCGAGAGGATCGCCGAGGGAACGCCCGCCGAGGTGCAGAAGGACCCCAAGGTCATCGAGGCCTACCTCGGTGCCCCGCATGCTGCTTGAAGTCAAAGACCTGGAGGTGCATTACGGCGGCATTCGCGCCGTCAAGGGCATCGATCTCGAAGTGAAGGAAGGCGAGCTGGTCTGCCTGATCGGCGCCAACGGCGCCGGCAAGACCACCACCCTCAAGGCGATCTGCCGCCTGATTCCGTCCCGATCGAAAAAGCTCACTTACGAGGGAAGCGATATTTCCGCGGCCAAGGTGCACGAGCTGCCGCGCAGGGGGCTGGTGATGGTGCCCGAAGGCCGCGGCATTTTTCCGCAGCTCACGGTCGAGGAGAACCTGGCCATGGGTGCCTATGCGCGCGGCAGCACCGACACGGAGAAGCAGTACGCGACTTTTCCGCGGCTGAAGGAGCGCCGCCTGCAGGTGGCGGGCACGCTCTCCGGCGGCGAGCAGCAGATGCTCGCCATCGCGCGCGCGCTGATGAGCGACCCGAAGCTCTTGCTGCTCGACGAGCCGTCGATGGGGCTCGCGCCGATGATGGTGGCGCGCATCTTCGAGGTGGTGCGCGACATCGCCAGCCGCGGCGTCACCATCCTGCTGGTCGAGCAGAACGCGCGCCTCGCGCTCGAGCTCGCGCATCGAGGCTACGTCATGGAGTCGGGCGTGATCTCACTTTCAGGTCGTTCGGCGGACCTCTTGAATGACAGCCGGGTAAAGGAAGCCTACCTGGGAGAAGACGCGGCTTAGAGGGAAAGAAGCATTAACGCAGTTCGTCCGAAGCGAGGTCCGCCTGGGTGGTAAAGCTGTCGGCGTAGAACTCGTCTTCGGGCAACTGGCAAAGCGTGGTGAAGTCCTTCCTCGCCGAGTCCACCATGACGGGCACGCCGCAGGCGTACACCTGGTGCGTGGAAAGGTCGGGGAAGTCCTGCATCACGGCACGATGCACGAAGCCGCTGCGCCCGCTCCACTGGTCCTCGGGCCGGGCCTCGGAAATCACCGGCACGTAGCGGAAATTCGGCTGCTCGCGTGCCCAGGTCTCGGGTATCGAACTCAGGTACAGGTCTTTCGGCCGGCGGGCGCCCCAGTAAAGCACCATCGGGCGCGTGACGTTGCGGTGAAACGCGCTCTCGATGATCGACTTGATGGGAGCGAAGCCGGTGCCGCTTGCGACGAACACGATCGGCTTCGCGCTGTCTTCGCGCAGGAAGAAACTGCCGAGCGGCCCCTCGAGGCGCAGGATGTCGCGCTCTTTCATCTTGCCGAATACGTGGTCGGTGAAGGTGCCCCCGGCGACCTGCCGGATGTGCAGCTCGATCAGCTCGTCGGCGTGCGGCGCGTTCGCCATCGAGAAGCTGCGCCGCTCGCCGCCCTTCAGCAGGAAGTCGATGTACTGGCCGGAGAGGAACTGCAGCCGCTCGTTCGCGGGCAGCTTGAGCCGCACGATCATGACGTCGTCGGCGACCTTCTCCAGTTTCTGCACGCGGCACGGCAGCAGGCGCACTGCGATGTCCTTGGCCGCGCCGATGGTGCGGCACTCGATCACCAGCTCGCCGAGCGGCTTGGCCTGGCAGAAGAGCGCCTTGCCGTGCGCGCGCTCGGCCTCCGTCAGCACGCGCGCATGGTAGTGACCGTAGTCGACGGCGCCGGCGACGATCTTTCCCTTGCATGACCCGCAAGCGCCGTTCTTGCATCCGTAAGGCAGCATGACGCCCTGGCGCAGCGCCGCTGTGAGCACCGATTCGCCTTCCTGGACCTCGAAGGCCTGGCCGCTGGGCTGAACGGTAACTTTGTGCATCGCTAAAATAGCCGCATGCAGTCTACCAAGCTCCTCGTCTTCACCAACGTGCCGGATCGCGCCGTCGCGGAGAAGCTCGCCGACATGCTCGTCGAGCGCCGCCTCGCCGCCTGCGTCAACATCCTCGCGCCCTGCCGCTCGGTGTATCGCTGGAAGGACGCCGTGCAGCACGACGAAGAGCACCCGATGCTCATCAAGACCACGCAGGAGCGCTACGCGGCCCTCGAGCAGGCGCTGCGCGCCGGGCACCCGTACGAACTTCCCGAGATCATCGCGGTCCCAATCGAGCGCGGACTGCCCGCCTATCTCGACTGGGTAGCCGCGGAAACCAAGGCGTGAACCGCTTCCTCATCGGATTGTTGTTGTGGATCCTTGCCGCGCCGGGATCGGCGCAATTGTTCCAAAAGAGCGAGGAGCTGCTCGAGCCCGAGAAGGCGTTCCGCTTCAGCGCCCGCGCCGCGGCGGGCGAGGTCGAGGTCAGCTTCGCGATCGCCGACGGCTACTACATGTACCGCGACAAGTTCCGCTTCACCGCCGAAGGCAATCCGGCGGTGCGGCTGGGCGCGGCGCAGTTTCCCGCCGGCGCGCGCCACAAGGACGAGTTCTTCGGCGAGGTGGAGACCTACCGCCGGCAAGTTCGCATCCGCATCCCGGCGCAAGGCGAGGGCCGCTTCGACCTCAAGGTCGTGTCGCAGGGCTGCGCCGATGTGGGCGTGTGCTATGTGCCGATGGAATCGCAGGCCTCGCTGCGGCTGGTCGCGGGGGATGCCGGGGGGGCGGTGATGAGCCCAGGACCGCGCCAGGTCGATGCCGAGCGTCGCTGGTCCATCTTCGCGAGCGACATGGATATCGCGCAGCTCTTCCAGGGCAATGCAGCGCTGGTCCTCGCCAGCTTCTTCGGTTTCGGCCTCCTGCTCAGTTTTACGCCGTGCGTGCTGCCGATGATCCCCATCCTCGGCGGCATTGTCGCGGGAGAAGGCGCGCGCATCGACAAGTCGCGCGCGCTCCTGCTGTCGGGTACTTACGTGCTGAGCATGGCGCTTACCTACGCGCTTGCCGGCATCGCAGCCGCCTACGTCGGCTCGCTTATCGCCGCCTATCTGCAGAACGTGTGGGTGCTCGGTGCCTTTGCGGCAATTTTCGTGCTGCTCGCGCTCTCCATGTTCGGCGTGTACGAGCTGCGGCTTCCGCATGGGGTGCAGCAGCGCCTGCACACCGCGCACGGGAAACTGAAGGGCGGCCGGCTGGTTCCAGTGGCCGCGATGGGCGTGCTGTCGGCGGTCATCGTCAGTCCATGCGTGTCGGCTCCGCTCGCCGGCGCGCTGCTCGAGATCTCGCGTTCCGGCGACATGGTCCTCGGCGGCAGCGCGCTTTTCGCGATGGCGCTCGGCATGGGGGTCCCGCTGATCGCCGTGGGCGTTTCCGAAGGTGCGCTGCTGCCGCGCGCGGGCGCCTGGATGGCGACGGTCAAGAATTTCTTCGGCTTGATGCTGCTCGCGGTGGCGGTGTGGATTCTCGTCCCCGTGCTGCCGCCGCTTGCCAGCATGCTCGCTTGGAGCCTGCTGGCATTCGGCGCGGCCTCGCTGCTGCGCCGCTCCCGGATCGCCGCCGCCGTGCCCTTGATCGCCGGAGCCGCGCTGCTCGTCGGCGCTCTCGCGGGCAGCCGCGATCCGTTGCGCCCGCTTGCCGTGTTCACCGCAGGCACCCCGCACTCGCAACCTGTCGCCTGGACCCGGGTGGCCTCCCTAACCGAGCTGCAAACACGGCTGAAGGCGCCGGGCAAGCCGGTGATGCTCGACTTCTACGCGGACTGGTGCGTGTCGTGCAAGGAGATGGAGAGCTTCACCTTCTCGGACCCGAAAGTTCGCTCACAGCTCGACCGGATGCTGCTGCTCCAGGTCGACGTCACCGCCAACAACGAGAACGACAAGGCGCTGCTCAAGCGCTTCTCGCTGTTCGGCCCGCCCGGCATCGTCTTCTTCGACGCCGAGGGCCGCGAGATCAAGGGGCTGCGCGTGATCGGGTACCAGAACGCCGAGCGCTTCCTGAAGACCCTTTCTCTGGCAACTGCAGCACTTTAGCGGCCTCGAAGGCAAAGTAAGTCAGGATGCCGTCGGCGCCCGCCCGCTTGAAGGCGATCAGGCTTTCCATCACGCAGGACTCGGGCAACCAGCCGTTGGCGATCGCCGCGCGCAGCATCGAGTATTCGCCGGACACCTGGTAGACGTAGGTCGGCGCCTTGAACTCGTCCTTCACGCGGCGCAGAACATCCAGGTAGGGCAGGCCCGGCTTGACCATCACCATGTCGGCGCCTTCGGCGAGATCGAGGCCGACTTCCCACAGCGCCTCGTCGGAGTTCGCCGGATCCATCTGGTAGGTTCGCTTGTCGGCTTTGCCGAGCGCTTTCGCCGAGCCGACGGCGTCGCGGAAAGGCCCGTAGAAACCCGACGCGTACTTCGCCGAGTACGCCATGATCTTGGTGTGGATGTGGCCGGCTTTCTCGAGCGCCGCGCGGATGCGGCCGATACGCCCGTCCATCATGTCCGAAGGCGCGACGATGTCGACGCCGGCAGCGGCCTGCGCGAGGGCCTGCTTGACCAGGACGTCGAGCGTGGCGTCGTTGAGGATGTAGCCGTTCTCGTCGATCAAGCCATCCTGTCCGTGCGACGTATAGGGGTCGAGGGCCACGTCGGTCATCAGGCCGAGCTCGGGAAAGCGCTTCTTCAGCGCCGCCGCCGCGCGCGGGACCAGGCCTTTCGCATTGAACGCCTCGCGCCCGTCCGCGGTCTTCAATCGGGATTCCACGACGGGAAAAAGCGCGAGCACCGGAATGCCCAGCTTCAGGCACTGCTCGGCGAGCGGCAGCAGCTTGTCCACCGTCATGCGCTCGACCCCAGGCATGGAAGCCACTTTTTCAGTGCGGGCTTTGCCGTCGAGAACGAAGACCGGATAAATCAGATCCCCCGTCGTGAGTGTGGTCTCGCGCATGAGACGCCGGGAGAACTCGTCGCGCCGCATGCGGCGCATCCGCAGCGCCGGGAAGTTGCCGTAAATGTTCATTTATTTCGAAATGTTAACGGGGGAACTTTGCCGGGCGGGGGCCATCTTACCTTTCGGACGAGTCAATCGTCTCCCGCTTCTCCTCCCTGAGCGGGTGCCTTAACCCAAAGTTAAGGCGTTTTGCCCCCGGTTTATATCCCCTTTACCGGGGGCTTTTTATTTCTGCAGCCGGCTGGAGCCAGCTTTCCAGCAGGTTGCAACATTCCTCGACGCCTTGCCGCGTAGTGCTCGAAAAGAGCAAGGCGTCGCCGTAGCTCTTCATGAGCGCGGCCTGTTCCGTACGCGAGAGCTTGTCCGCCTTCGACAGGAGCACGAGCTTGCGCGAGTCTCCGAGCCATTCCAGCAATTGCTCGTCGAGCGCCGTGAAGGGATGGCGCGCGTCCATGATCACGACGATGCCGGCCAGCGTCGGCCGCGATTGCAGGTAGGCGTCGACGAGGTCTTTCCATTGCCGGCGCAGCGCGTGCGGCGCGCGCGCGAAGCCGTAGCCGGGCAGGTCGACCAGGCGCGCAACGGACCCCAACTCGTAGAAATTGATCGTTTGGGTGCGGCCCGGGGTCTTGCTGGTGTAAGCAAGGCGCTTGCGCCCGAGGAGAGCATTGATCGCACTGGATTTGCCGACGTTCGAGCGCCCGGCAAAGGCGACTTCGGGTGGGCCCGCGGGCGGGATATCGCCCGGGCGGCCGGCCGCGGCGAGAAACTGTGCTTGCGAGAATATTCTAATAAAATCGCGCCTTTCGATGACGAGGGGCGAGGGGATGATACGTGCATTGATATGGGCCGCCGGCGCAGCATTGTCCGCCGCGCCGGTGCACGCGCAGGATCTGGCGAAAGCGCAGAACACCGCAAACCAGGTCTGCGCTTCGTGCCACGCGGGCGACGGCAATAGCACCGCGCCCGCCAATCCCAAGATCGCCGGCCAGTTCCCCGAGTACTTGCACAAGCAGCTCGCCGACTTCAAGCCGCAGGGCGGCAAGAAGCCGGCGCGCGAAAGCCCCATCATGATGGGCATGGTGGCGAATCTCTCCGACGCCGACATGAAGGGGCTGGCCGCGTTCTACGCCGGCCAGAAGCTCAAGCCCGCGGCCGCGGCCGACAAGAACCTCGCGGCCCTCGGCCAGAAGCTCTGGCGCGGCGGCAATACCGCGACCGGCGTCCCGGCCTGCGCAGGCTGCCATGGCCCCGCCGGGGCCGGCATGCCGGCCCAGTACCCGCGCCTCGCGGGGCAGTACGCCGAATACGTCGCCGCGCAGCTCAAGGCTTTCAAAGAAGGCGGGCGGGCCAACGACCCCAATGGCATGATGCGGGGCGTCACCGCGCGCATGACGGAACGCGAGATCCGGGCGGTAGCCGAGTACGCCGCCGGGCTGCGCTGACGGAATACTTGCGTTGCCATAGGTGTTTTTCAATAGTGCGGCGCTTGCCGCGATACGAGGAGACGACCCAATGAAGAAGACCCTTCTGGCAGCCGGCGTTGCGATCGCCCTCGGCGGCGTTGCCGGAGTCGCGCTTGCGCAGGTCAAGCCCGACGTCCTGGTGAAGCAGCGCCAGTCCGCCATGACCCTGATCGCCAAGTACTGGGGCCCGATCGCCGGCATGGCGTCGGGGAAAGTCTCTCCGTACAACGCCGACGTCGTTTCGCGCAACGCCACGTACCTCGAGAACCTGGCGCAAATGCCTTGGGACGGGTTCCACGAGAACACCAAGGGCGAGAAGAACACCAAGGCATTGCCGGAGATCTGGTCGCAAAAGGCCAAGTTCGACGAGCTCGCGCAACGGCTGCAGACCGAGACCGCCAAGCTGGGCGAGATCGCGCGCAAAAAGGACGAGGCCGGCGTGAAGCAGCAGTTCGCCGCGGTCGGCAAGGTCTGTGGCGCCTGCCACGAGAGCTTCCGCGAGAAGCAGTAGGCGAACGGTGTTCCAGGCAAGCCCCGCAACCGCGGGGCTTTTGCTTTTTCTTGCGGCTACGCTTTGCTTCGCGCAAGGCGACGCGAAGCGCGGCGAATACCTTTCCAAGGCCGGCGGTTGCCTCGGTTGCCACACGCTCGAAGCGAAGGACGCGAAGGACAAGCCGGTCCCGTACGCCGGCGGGCGCGCCCTGAAGACGCCGTTCGGCACTTTCCACGGTCCGAACATCACGCCGCATCCCGAGGCGGGCATCGGCCGCTGGTCGGAAGCCGACTTCATCCGCGCGATGCGCGAGGGGCGGCGTCCGGACGGATCGAATTACTTCCCGGCCTTTCCTTATCCCTCGTTCACTCAGATCGCTGACGCCGACCTGCGCGACCTGTGGGCGTATTTGCGCTCGCTGCCGCAGAGCAGCCGGCAAAGCGAGCCGCATGACCTCGGTGTCCTCTACCGCTGGCGCTTTCTCGTCAGCGGCTGGAAGTGGTTGTTCTTCACGCCCGGGCCGCTCGCGCCGGAAGCGGGAAAGAGCGCGCAGCTCAATCGTGGCGCGTATCTCGTGCGAGCGCTTGGCCACTGCGGTGAATGCCACACGCCGCGCAATTTTCTCGGCGGCCCGAAGAAAGACCGCTTTCTCGCCGGGGCGAAAGATGTCGCGCCCAATCTGACGCCAACGCGTCTCGGCAAGAAGGGTGATGGCGAGCTGAAGGAGTTCCTGCGCACCGCCATGACCCCCGATGGCGACGTGGCGGCGGAGTCGATGGCCGAGGTCGTGACTAATACCACCAGCCAGCTCACGCCTCAGGACCTCGATGCCCTGGTCGCCTACCTGCGCGCCCTCCCGCCGTTGCCTGAAGCACCCAAATAGCGTGGAATAGGCGTCTTGGGAGGCTTGTTCCCTCTATGAATGAAGCCGAGCGCCTGGTTGAGCTCATCCCGCGGCTGCGGCGGTACGCGCGCGCGCTGGTAGGCGACCGTGCCACGGCCGACGACTTGGTGCAGGACACGTTGGAGCGAGCTTGGGCGAAGCTGCACCTCTATCGCCGCGGCACGGACCTGCGGGCTTGGCTTTTCACGGTGATGCACAACGTACATGTCAACCGGGTGCGCGCCGCGCGCGCCACCGATACGCTCGAGGACGAGATGCCCGAGCTCGCGCAGCGCGCGCCGCAGGGCGACGCGCTGCTGGTGCGCGACCTCGACCGCGGCATCACGCGCCTGCCCGCGGAGCAGCGCGCGGTGCTGCTGCTCGTCACGCTCGAGGAAATGAGCTATGAGCAGGTGGCGCGCACGCTCGGGATTCCGATCGGCACCGTGATGTCGCGCCTGTCGCGCGCGCGCGAAAAGCTGCGCGCGATGATGCTCGGGCAGCCCGTGGCGGCGAAGTTGAAGGTGGTGAAATGACCGAGCCGGTCAGCGAGCACGATCTTCAGGCTTACGCCGATGGCGAGCTGCCGGAGGATCGCCGCGCCGCCGTAGCGGCCTGGCTTGCCGCGCATCCCGAGGACGCCGAGCGCATCGAGAGCTACCGCGCGCTCGCCCAGGAGCTGCGCAGCACGTACGACGGCGTGCTCCACGAGCCCGTGCCCGAAAGGCTGGAGCAGGCGCTGCGCCCGCTGCGCTCGCGGCGCTTCGCGCTGGTCGCGATGTGGGTGGTTCTCGGCGCGGCGCTCGGCGCGCTCGCCGGTTGGCAGCTTCACTCGACGCAGACCTCCCGCGTCGTTGCGGCCGACGGGGCGATGGTCCTGGCGCGGCGCGCGGCAGTCGCGCACGCCACCTACTCTCCGGAGGTCCGCCACCCGGTCGAAGTGGGCGCCGATCAGGAAACGCACCTTGTCGCGTGGCTTTCAAAGCGCCTGGGCACGCAGCTGCGCGCACCGAAGCTCGAAAACGTCGGCTACAGCCTCGTCGGCGGCCGGCTGCTCCCGGGCGAGCAGGGGCCGGTGGCGCACTTCATGTACCAGTGCAATCGCGGCACGCGCGTCACGCTCTACGTGCGCAGCGACATGGGACAGAACCGCTCCACCGCCTTCCGCTACGCGCATGAGGGCACCGTCGGCGTGTTCTACTGGGTCGACAGCAAGCTCGGCTACGCGATATCTTCGGCGGACATCAGCAAGGAAGACCTGCTGAACGTCGCCAACGCCGCCTACCAGCAGCTCAATCCGCCCTGATCCACCCCGGCTAGGCCGCTCTTCTCAGGTTCGCGAAATCGATGCCGGACGACGCTGCGGTATCGGCTTTGCACGCCTTCGCCATGTGCTCAAGCGCGTGGCGGTTATCAGCCTCGTCTTCCGAGGCCAGGCAATCGCGCGGCACCACGAGGCTGTAGTCGCGCATGTACGCGTCGTGCGCGGTGAAGAGCACGCAGAAGTTCCCGGCGATACCGGTGAGGATCAGGGTCCTTGCGCCGAGGTGGGCGAGCAGGACCTCGAGCGAGGTGGAGTGGAAGCCGGAGTGCTTAGGCTTGAGGACGAAGTAATCCTCGTCATCCGGCGCGAGCAGCTCGGCGATCGGCCGCCCGCGCACCTCGTCCTTCAGGCAATGCTCGAGCAGCGAGCGGAAATCCGAGCGCCACTTGCCGAAGTTGTCGTTGCAGTAGATTACCGGCACGCCGGCCTGCTTCGCGCGCCGACGCAGCCCGGCGGCAGCCCTCGCGGCCGCCAGGGCTTGCGGAAAGAGCCGCTCGCCCCCTTCGAACTCGAGGTCGTTGATCCAGTCGATGAGCAGCAGCGCTACCGGGCAGTTGTCCGGCGCGGCGCCGTTCAGATCCCTACTTCTGGAGGGAGGCATTCAGCGCGGTGGCGAGGGCGGCGTCGCCGCTGACGAGCGCTTTCCACGAAAGCTCGAGCCCGTTGCGCTTGCCTTTCGGCACGAGTTTCAGGCCCTCCGGCCCGATCGTCAGCATGTAGGGGTTACCCTCGATTGCGATTTCCCGCTTCAGGAACTTGTCGAGCTTGGTGGCCATGGTTCAACTCCGCTTAAGGGCGCGAAACAGTTTGACGAGCTCGGGCAGCTGGTAGTTCGCGTTCAGTCCGCTCGGATTGGGCAGCAACCATACCCGCGCGGCCTCGAAGCGGTCGGACTGGGGCCCAACCTTGGCTTCTTTGCACGAAAAGGCGTGGCAATAGGCGCCCACCCCCAGAAAAGCGACCGTCGCGGGGCGGTAGCGTCTCACTTTGGCCGCGAGCCTGCGTCGCCCCTTCACGAATTCCCACGGCGCGAGCTCGTCGGCCGTGGCAGTACCCCGGTTCACGAGGTTGGTAATTCCATAGCCGTCCTTCAGCAGTTCTTCCTGTTGTGATGGGTGGAGCTGGCGCTCGGTGAACCCGGCCTGCTTCAGCGCCGGCCAGAAACGGTTGCCGGGACGCGCGAAGTGGTGGCCGGTTGCCGCCGAGTACAGGCCGGGATTGATGCCGACGAACAGGACCTTCAGGCCGGGCGCGATCACGTCTCGGATGCCCTTGCCTCGCGCCGCGGCGAGATCCGCGGCGCTAGGCCGGCTTGACCACGTAGCCGCCGGATTTCTCGTCGGCTTCGAGCGTGATGAGGCCTTTCTTTTCGGCTTCCTCGAGGAGGTCGGAGAAGGCACGGAAGCCATAGTACGATTCGTTGAAGCCCGGGTTGCGGCGTTTCAGCGCCTGCTTCACCATCGAGCCCCAGATGCGCTCATCGGCGTCGCGCTCGGCCATCAGCGCGTCGAGCGTGCCGAGCATCAGGTCGAAGGCCTCCTGCTTCTTGTCGCCGTTGCCCTTGTCGCTGCCGGCGCCCGCGGGCGCCGCCTCGCGCCGCTTTTTCGCCGCGCGGCGCTTCTGCTCGTCGGCGCGCACCAGGTCGTCGTAGTAGATGAACTCGTCGCAGTTGTTGATGAGGAGGTCCGAGCTCGAGTTCTTGACGCCGACGCCGATCACGGTCTTCGCGTTCTCGCGCAGCTTGGACACGAGCGGCGAGAAGTCGGAGTCGCCGCTGACGATGACGAAGGTGTCCACGTGGGATTTGGTGTAGCAGAGGTCGAGCGCGTCGACCACCATGCGGATGTCGGCCGAGTTCTTGCCCGACTGGCGCACGTGCGGGATCTCGATCAGCTCGAACGAGGCCGCGTGCATGGTGGCCTTGAACTCCTTGTAGCGCTCCCAGTCGCAGTAGGCCTTCTTCACCACGATCGAGCCCTTGGCGAGCAGCCGCTCGAGCACCTTCTCCATGTCGAACTGCGAGTACCGCGCCTCGCGTACGCCGAGCGCGATGTTCTCGAAGTCGCAGAAAACCGCCAGGCTGCGGGCGTCAGGCAAGCTTGGGCTTTCCTGCGCGGCGCCGCTCGCGCCAGCCTTCGACCACGGAATAGCCCGCGGGCACCACCACGAGGGTAAGGAGGGTGGAGGTAATCATGCCGCCGATCACCGCGAGGGACAGCGGCTTGTTGGTCTCGGCTCCGGCGCCGACGCCGATCGCCGCCGGGGTGAGCGCGAGGATGATGGTGAGCGAGGTCATGACGACCGGCCGCATGCGGATCGGGCAGGCGTCGCGCAGGGCGTCGTCGACGCTCATGCCCTGGTCGCGGCGCTGGTTGGTCAGGTCGACGAGCAGAATCGAGTTCTTCGCGACCAGCCCGATGAGGAGCACGAGGCCGATGCCCGAGTAGATGTTGAGCGAGCTGCCCGAAAGCCAGAGCGCGGCGATGCCGCCGACGATGCCAAGGGGCACCGCGAGCATGATGTAGAGCGGCTGCAGGAAGCTGTTGAACTGGCTGGCGAGCACCATGAAGAGCAGCGCGAGCGCCAGGATGAAGGTGAACTGCGTCGCCGTAGCGGTCTTCTCGAGCTGCTCGGCCTCGCCGACGAACACCACGCGGTACCCGATCGGCAGGCTCTGCGCTGCGGCGCGCACCTTTTCGATCGCCGCGCCGAGCGAAACCGTCGGCGTGGCGTAGAAGGTCGCCGAGTACTGCAGGTCGAAGCGCGAGATCACCGCCGGGCCGAGCGCTTCGCGGAAGCGCGCCACCTGGTCGAGGCGCACCAGCTGGCCCTGGCGGTTGCGCAGGTAGATTTTCGAGAGATCCGCCTGCTGCTGGAACTCGCCGTCCTTCGCCTTCACGCGGATGTCGTAGCGCTCGCCGTCGCCCGGATAGTCGTTGTACTTCGCGATGTCGATGCCGCCGGTGAGCATGCTCACCGCGAGCGCGACGTCGCCCGAGGTGAGGTTGAGGCCCGCCGCGCGCACGCGATCGGGCTCGAGGATCAGCTGCGGCAGGTCGAGCTGCAGGTCGGTGTCCATGCGGCCGATCTGCGGGTCGGCCTGCAGCGT
>DATBSZ010000017.1:0-21367 GCA_036559525.1 Burkholderiales bacterium | reverse complement strand
GAAGATGAAGAACAGCGACCAGAACACCGAGGTGCGCGCCTGCCTCACGCTGGGCGTGGTGTAGTAGCGCATCAGGATGTGCGGCAGCGCCGCGGTGCCGAACATCATGCAGAACACGATGCCGAGGAAGTTGAGCTTGGCGGTGTGGCGCGCCTCCTCGGTTGCTCCCGGGAACGGATCTGCATGCTTGCGCGGCGGATTGGCGTTAGCGCCCAGGTTGCGCCGCGCCGACCAGTACTCCTGCGCCTTGGCCGGATCGGTAGGCGTGTTGCTGAGCGCCTGCTGGATGGACTTCTGGACATGGTCCGGCGCGTTGTCCGCCTTGGCCTTGGCGAGGCGCTGCTCCAGCGCCGCGCGGCGTTCGGCGGCCGCCTTGACGGGATCTTTCAGCGCCGCGCTGGCTTCGGCTGCGGCCGCCTTCGCCAGCCCGCGCGCCTCCACTTCCTTCGGATCGGCGGTGATCTTCTTCTCCAGGTCGCCGACCTTCTGCAGCGTGTAGCCGTAGGCGAACTGCGGGATCGGGATGCCGGTGTGCTTCACGCCCAGCCAGACCACCGGCGTGAGGTAGGCGATGATCAGAATGATGTACTGCGCGACCTGCGTCCAGGTGACCGCGCGCATGCCGCCGAGGAACGAGCACACCAGGATGCCGGCCAGGCCGACGAACACGCCGATGCCGAACTCGAGCCCGGTGAACTTGCTGGTAATGATGCCCACGCCGTAGATCTGCGCCACCACGTAGGTGAACGAGCACAGGATCGCGGCGAAGATGCCGATCGAGCGCACGATGTTGCCGCCGTAGCGCGCGCCGAGGAAGTCCGGGATGGTGAACTGGCCGAACTTGCGCAGGTAAGGCGCAAGGAACAGCGCCACCAGCACGTAGCCGCCGGTCCAACCCATGACGAACGACAGGCCGTCGTAGCCGGAGAGGTAGAGCGTGCCGGCCATGCCGATGAAGGAGGCCGCGCTCATCCAGTCGGCGCCGGTCGCCATGCCGTTGAAGAACGCCGGCACACGCCGGCCTGCCACGTAGTACTCGGCGGCGTCAACGGTGCGGCTCATGATTCCGATCGCGGCGTACAGCGCGATGGTGGCGAACAGGAACCAGTAGCCGATCCAGGCGCGCGACATGCCGATCTGCTCGGCGATGGCGAGCGCGATGACGAAGGCGATGAAGCCGCCGGTATAGACCGAGTAGTACTTCTTGAGCTGCGAATTGAAGCTCTTGTGGCTGTAAACGGCGCTCATTCGTCTTCCCCCTCGTGCACGTCGTACACCTTGTCCAGGTTGTTCATGTAACGCGCATAGATGCCGATGATCACCACATAGATGATCAGCGAGCCCTGCGCCGACATGTAGAACCCGAGCGGAAAGCCGAGGAAGCTGATGTTGTTCAGCTCTCTTGCGTACCAGCCTTCGACGAAGGTGACCACGAACCAGACGGCCAGCAGGATGGCGGTAATGACGAGGTTCTTCCGCCAGTACTCTCGATGCTTCTCAGTCAGTTCCAATCAGGCCTCCCCCTTTGGAAATCCTGCACGGCATCCTAGTGGAACTGCTGGTCCTCTGCCCCTCGTAGTACTACTAGGTTTTGCGGCACCGCACCAAACGACGGCTACTCCAGCCCGCTGTGAAGCGCCATTTGCTGGATGAGCGCGCCTACCGATTCCGCCCCGGTCTTCTCCATGACGTTGGCGCGATGGAACTCCACGGTGCGCACGCTGATGTCGAGCTCTTCGGCGATGACCTTGTTCGACTTGCCTTCGATGATGCGATGCAGCACCTCGCGCTCGCGTGCGGTCAGTGCGGCAAAACGCCCGGCGAGCTCCGTTTGTCTGGCACGCCGCTCGCGGACCTGCGCGTCGCGCTCGAGTGCGCGCCGCACGATCGCCAGCGCCTCGCGATAGTCGAACGGCTTCTGGATGAAATCCACCGCGCCGCCCTTGATCGCATTGACTGCGGTGGGCACGTCGCCGTGGGCGCTGACGAAGACGATGGGAATCTCGATCGCCTCGCGCCGCAGGTGGTCCTGCAGCTCCGGCCCGCTCATGCCGGGCAGCCGCACGTCGAGCACCAGGCAGCCGGCGTCGCCCCGGCGATAGGCGTCGATGAACGCCGTGGCGGTGGCGAAGGTCTGCACCGCGATGCCGTTCGAGCCCAGCAACCATTGCCAGAGGGAGCGGATCGATTCGTCGTCGTCGACCACGTAGGCGGTGGGAGCGGGTTTCGCGGTCACGCGGCCCTGCCCAGGCTCGCTTCGGCCACCAGCGGCAGCGTGAAGGAGAAGCATGCGCCCTCCCCCGGCCGGCTGCTCACCCACAGGCGGCCGCCCGAGTGCTCGATGATGCGGCGGCTGATGTACAGGCCCAGGCCCGTGCCCTGCGGCTTGCCGGTCAGGGGATCGCCGGCCTGGCGGAATCTCTCGAAGATCATCTCCTGGTGCTCGGGGCTGATGCCGGGGCCGTTGTCGCGCACGTCGACCCGCAGGAAGCCCGCCTCCTCGGCCAGCGCGATCTCTACCCGACCGCGCCCCGGCTCGATGAACTTGACCGCGTTGGACAGCAGGTTCACCACCACCTGGACGATGCGGTCGAGGTCGGCCCTCACCTTGGGCACGCGGCCCGGCAGGTTGCGCTCGAGGCGCACATTGCGCTCGCGGAACAGCTGGCTGGTCGACGCCGCGGTGTCCTCGATCACCTCGCGCATGTCGAGCAGCGACTCGTGCCACTCGACGCGGCCGGATTCCAGGCGCGAGACGTCGAGCACCTGGCCGATCAGCCGGCTGAGCCGCGCGGTCTCCTTGATCACGATGCCGAGGAAGCGGCTGCGCTCGGCGGCCGGCAGCTGCGGGTTGTCGTGCAGGATCTCGGTGAACGAGCGGATCGAGGTGAGCGGCGTGCGCAGCTCGTGCGACACGGTGGAGACGAACTCGTCCTTCATGCGGTCGAGCTCGGTGAGGCGCTCGTTCGCCGCGCGCAGCTCCTGCGTCGCGCGCTCGAGCTCCTGCGACTTCTGCTCCAGGCGGTGGCTGTACACCACGATCTGCGACGCGTCGTCGAGCACCGCGCGCACCTCGTCCAGCGTCAGCGCCTCCTCCTTCACCACCGCGGCGAGCATGATGTGCGCCGAGGCGGCGCCGATCACGCCCGCGAGCTGGCGCTCGACGAATTGCACCAGATCCGCGTCGGCGCCACGGCGGGCATGCTCGGCGAATGCGTCGCTCGCCGCGCGCAGGCCGACGAAGCGCGCGAGCAGGTTGAACAGCTCCGCTTCCGACGCGGTTCCGCGCCGCAAGCGCGCGCCGGCTGGCCGCTTGAACACGTCGACGAACAGCGTCGCCTGGCGGTGCTCCTCCGCGCTCGGCGAGCGCATGAGCGACACGCCGACGTAGGCGCCGACGTTCGCCACCATGCTCCAGATCATGGCGTGCGTGATCTGGTCGAGGCCGGAGACGCCGAACAGCGCCACCGGCTTGAGCAGCTCGAAGCCGAACGGCCCGTGCTCGAGAAAGCCGATCGGCAGCCAGTCCGAGCGCGCAAACGCCGGCAGCAGCAGCGTATAAAACCAGACCGCGAAGCCGGCGCCCAGCCCCGCCAGCGCGCCGCGCCGCGTGCCGCCCTTCCAGAAAATGCCGCCCAGCGCCGCGGGCGCGAACTGCGCCACCGCGGCAAACGAGATCAGGCCGATGGAGACGAGCGCGTAGGCTTCGCCCGCGACCTTGAAGTAAAGGTAGCCGAGCAGCAGGATCAGCACGATCGCGCCGCGCCGGATGCCGAGCAGCAGCCCGGTAAGGTCGCGGCGCTGGTTCAGGCGCAGCGCGCGCATGCGCAGCAGCACCGGCATCACCAGGTCGTTGCACACCATGGTCGAGAGCGCGATGGTCTCGACGATCACCATCCCGGTGGCCGCCGACAATCCGCCGATGAACACCACCAGCGCGAGCAGCTCCTGCTTCTGCGACAGGGGCAAGGTGAGCACGAAGGAGTCGGCGTCCACGCTGCCGCTCGGAAAGTGCAGCAGGCCGCCGAACGCGATCGGCAGCACGAAGATATTGATCGCGAGCATGTACAGCGGGAACAGCCAGATCGCCTTCTTCAGGTGGCTCTCGTCCTTGTTCTCGATCACCGTCACCTGGAACTGGCGCGGCAGGAACATGATCGCCAGCATCGAGAGCAGCGTGAGCCAGATCCAGCTCGAATAGTCGCCGCCCACGCCGCCGAACGGCGCGAGCATCGGTCGCAGCTCTGGCTCGGCCGCGGCACGCGCGAAGATGTCGCCGAAGCCGTTGTACAGGCCCCAGCTCACCCAGGCGCCCACAGCGAGAAATGCGAGCAGCTTGACCAGCGACTCGAAGGCGATCGCCGCCACCATGCCTTCGTGGTGCTCGGCGGCGTCGAGGTGGCGCGTGCCGAAGGCGATGGTGAACGCCGCCAGGATCAGCGCCACCCAGAGCGCGGTGTCGCCGAGCCCCGGGACCGCACCCGCGACCGTGGTGAAGCTGACCGACACCGCCTTCAGCTGCAGCGAGATGTAGGGCAGGATGCCGATCACCGCGATCACGGTGACCACACCGCCAAGCAGCGCGCTCTTGCCGTAGCGCGAGGCGATGAAGTCCGCGAGCGAGGTGATGCGGTTTTGCTTGCTGATGCGCAGGATCTTGCGCATCACCACCCACCACAGCGCGATCATCAGCGTCGGCCCGATGTAGATCGGCAGGAAGCCGACCCCGTTCTCCGCCGCGCGCCCGACGCTGCCGTAGAAGGTCCACGCGGTCGCGTACACCGCGAGCGACAGGCTGTAGATGTAGGGGCTCGCGATCACCGAGCGCCCCGCGTCCGCGCGCTGGTCGGCGTAGTACGCGATCGCGAACAGCAGCCCGAGGTAAGCGAACGCGGTGACAATGACGACCCAGGTCTCGAGCACCGTTTCGCTCCGCTATGGCGTGCGCTCGATGACGAGGGCGACCAGCCCGATCAGCGCCCCCCAGGCGACGAAGAAGTACGCGTACAGCACCGGGATGCCGGCCACCGTGGCCTGGACGTTGAACACCGCGAGCACCGGGTAGCTGAAGAGCAGCAGGCCGAGCAGGCACAGCGCCGCCAGGCGCTGCCCGCGTACGTCGAATTCCTCCATGCCTCCTCCTCCCGCCGAATCAGGGTTCGGTCTGCTTCCTCAAGTACCAGGCGTAGAACGCGATGATGGCGGCGTACAGCAGCCTGCCGGTCATCGTCAGGGTCTTGCGCCAGTACGCCTTGTGCCGTTCGATCACGTTGACTGCTTCAACTGCTCGAGGATCTGCGGGTTCTCGAGCGTCGACACGTCCTGCTTGATCTCCTCGCCCTTCGCGATCGAGCGCAACAGGCGCCGCATGATTTTCCCGGAGCGCGTCTTCGGCAGGTTGTCGCCGAAGCGGATGTCCTTCGGTTTCGCAATCGGCCCGATTTCCTTCGCCACCCATTGGCGCAGCTCTTCGGCGATCCTCTTCGCCTCCGCGCCGTTCGGCCGCGGCCCCTTCAGCACCACGAAGGCGCAGATCGCCTCGCCGGTCAACTCGTCGGGCTTGCCCACCACCGCGGCTTCAGCGACCAGCTTCGAGTTCGCCACCAGCGCCGATTCGACCTCCATCGTCCCCAGGCGATGGCCGGACACGTTCAGCACGTCGTCGATGCGTCCCACGATGCGGAAATACCCTTCCTCGTCCATGCTCGCGCCATCGCCGGCGAGGTACAGCTTCCCCTTGAAATCGTCGGGCCAGTAGGTCTTCTTGTAGCGCTCGGGATCGCCCCAGATCGTGCGCAGCATCGACGGCCAGGGGCGCGTGATCACCAGGATGCCGCCCTTGCCGCGGCCCACCGAATGGCCGGTCTCGTCGACGATGTCGGCGAAGATCCCGGGCAGCGGCAGCGTGGCCGAGCCCGGCTTGGTCGGCGTGGCGCCCGGCAACGGCGAGATCAGGTGGCCGCCGGTCTCGGTCTGCCACCAGGTGTCGACGATCGGGCAGCGGCCGCCGCCGACGGTCTCGTGGTACCACATCCACGCCTCCGGATTGATCGGCTCGCCCACCGTGCCGAGGATGCGCAGCGACGAAAGGTCGTACTTCTTCGGCAGGTCGCCGCCGGCCTTGATCAGCGAGCGGATCGCGGTCGGCGCCGTGTAGAACACGTTGACCTTGTGATCCTGGATGACCTTCCAGAACCGGCCGGCGTCGGGATAGACGGGAACCCCTTCGAACACCACTTCGGTCGCGCCCACGGCGAGCGGCCCGTAGGCGATGTAGCTGTGCCCAGTCACCCAGCCGACGTCCGCCGTGCACCAGAAGACGTCGCCAGGCTTGCTGTCAAACACCCATTTCATGGTGAGCGCACACCACAGCAGATAGCCGCCGGTGGAATGCTGGATGCCCTTGGGCTTGCCGGTCGAGCCCGAGGTATAGAGGATGAACAGCGGATGCTCGGCGTTGACGAACGTCGGCGCGCAGGTATCAGCCTGGCCTTTCACCGCATCGTCCCACCAGGTGTCGCGCCCGGCCTGCATCGGCACCTTGCTGCCCGAGCGCTGGTACACGATCACATTTTTGATCCCCTCGCAGCCGCCCATGCCGAGCGCCTCGTCGACCACGGGCTTCAGGGGGATCTCGCGGCCGCCGCGGAATTGGCCGTCCGCCGTGATCACGGCGATGGCGCCGGCGTCGATGATGCGCTCCTGGACGCTCTTCGCCGAGAAGCCGCCGAACACCACGGAATGCGTGGCGGCGATGCGCGCGCATGCCTGCATGGCGACGACTGCCTGGATCGACATCGGCATATAGATCAGCACGCGATCGCCCTGCTTGATGCCTTTCGCCTTGAGCGCGTTCGCGAGCTTGCAGACTTCCTTGTACAACTCCTGGTAGGTGATCCTCGTCACCTTGCCGTCATCGGCTTCGAAGATGATCGCCGTCTTGTCGGGTTGCGTCTTCAGGTGCCGGTCGAGGCAGTTGTAGGAAGCGTTCAGCTCGCCGTCGTGGAACCAGCGGAAAAACGGCGCCTTGGATTCGTCCAGCACCTTCGTGAAGGGCTTCGACCAGTGCAGCGTTTCGCGCGCGAGGCGGCCCCAGGTGCCCTGGAAGTCGCGCTCGAACTCGGCGACGAGCTTGCGATACGCCTCCATCCCGGAGATGTTCGCCTGCTTGACAATGGCGGCGGCAGGCGGAAACACCCGCTTCTCCTGCAGCACCGATTCGATGGTCGACGTGGCCATGCGCTTCTCCTCTGGACGGTCCGAATAGAATGCTACAGTTTCACCCTCGCATTCAAGCGAAACGAAGATGGCCCAGAATTCCCCCGGAATGACCGAGGCGCGCGCCTTGCGCCCGCTCCCCGCTTTCATCTTTGCCAGCCGCTGGCTGCAGCTACCCCTCTACCTCGGGCTGATCGTCGCGCAGGTCGGCATCCATCTGACTTTCCTGGTGTCGGCGCTGGCGATCGCGGCCGCGCATCGCATCACGCCCGCCGTGGGCGCCCCTCACGAACAAAAGCACGCATGACGACCATCACGCGTCCGCATCTCGTGCAGAGCGTCGCCGACGCGCTGCAGTTCATCTCCTACTACCATCCGGCCGACTACATCCGGGCGCTCGGCCGCGCCTACGAGCGCGAGCAGTCTGCCGCGGCCAAGGACGCGATCGCGCAGATCCTCACCAACTCGCGCATGTGCGCCGAGGGCCACCGCCCGATCTGCCAGGACACGGGGATCGTCAACGTCTTCCTGAAGATCGGGATGCAGGTGCGGTTCGATTTCGACGACCTGGAAGCCGCCGTGAACGAGGGCGTGCGCCGCGCCTACCTCGACCCGGACAACAAGCTGCGCGCCTCGGTGCTCGACGAGTCGGATTTCGGCCGCAAGAACACGAAGGACAACACCCCGGCGGTGATCAGCGTGCAAATGGTGCCCGGCGACAAGCTCGAGGTCGACGTCGCGGCGAAAGGCGGCGGCTCGGAGGCGAAGGCGAAATTCGCGATGCTGAACCCCTCCGACTCGATCGCCGAGTGGGTGCTGAAGACCGTGCCGACCATGGGCGCGGGCTGGTGCCCGCCGGGGATGCTGGGCATCGGCGTCGGCGGCACGGCCGAGAAGGCCATGCTGATGGCCAAGGAAGCGCTGATGGAGCCGATCGACATGGCCGAGCTGAAAGCGCGCGGGGCCCGGAACAAGGTCGAGGAGCTGCGCGTCGAGCTCTACGACAAGGTGAATGCGCTCGGCATCGGCGCGCAAGGCCTGGGCGGACTCTCCACGGTCCTCGACGTCAAGATCCGCACCTATCCCGTGCACGCCGCCAACCGGCCGGTCGCGATCATCCCCAACTGCGCGGCGACGCGGCACGCGCACTTCGTGCTCGACGGCTCGGGCCCGGCGGAATTCGAGGAGCCCAAGCTCTCGGATTGGCCGGCCGTAACCTGGAAGCCCGATTCGGCTTCAAAAAGAGTTTCTTTGGATACTCTGACGCGGGCGGAAGTGGCGTCCTGGAAACCCGGCCAGCGCCTGCTTCTCTCCGGAAAATTGCTTACCGGACGCGATGCCGCCCACAAGCGAATCCAGGATTTTCTTGAACAGAAGAAGCCGCTGCCCGTGGATTTCACCAACCGCGTCATCTACTACGTCGGTCCGGTCGATCCGGTGCGCGACGAGGTGGTGGGCCCGGCCGGCCCGACGACTTCCACGCGCATGGACAAGTTCACCGAGATGATGCTGGCGAAGACCGGACTCGTCGCGATGGTCGGCAAGGCCGAGCGCGGGCCGGCGGCGATCGAGGCGATCCGCAAGCACAAGGCGGCCTACCTGATGGCGGTCGGCGGCGCTGCTTATCTCGTCTCGAAGGCGATCCGCAAGTCGCGCGTGCTCGCCTTCGAGGACCTCGGCATGGAGGCGATCTACGAGTTCGAGGTGGAGGACATGCCGGTGACGGTCGCGGTCGATGCAAGCGGCACTTCGGTGCACACCACTGGACCCGCCGAGTGGTCGAAGAAGATCGTCGAGCTAAAGATTCCAGTAACCGCAGCTTGACTAATTGGCCCGCGGTTTGGGTCATCTTCGCCGGCGGGCTCGCTGCCGGCGCCTACATGACGAAGGTGCCGCCGGCGCTGCCCACGATGCGCGCCGACCTCGGGCTCACCCTCGTCGAGTCGGGCCTGATCCAGACCATGCTTTACGTGATCGGCGCGTCGGTCGGCGTGTTCTTCGGCGTGTTCGGCGAGCGCATCGGGGTGAAGCGCGCGGCCCTCGCCGGCCTCGGGGTGATGGTGGCGGGCGGGCTGGTCGGCGCGCTCGCCGGCGGCTACGGCACGCTGCTGGCCTCACGCTTCCTCGAAGGCGTCGGCTTCCTCCTGTTCGTGGTGGCCGCCGCGCCGCTGCTGGCGGCGGCCACCCTGCCGCAGGACCGCGCGACGGCGTTTTCGATCTGGAGCTCGTACATGCCGACCGGCGGCACGCTCGCGCTCCTCGTGGCGCCGCTCGTGCTCTCGGGGTTCGGCTGGCGCGGCCTTTGGGTCGCCCTGGCGGCCTATGCCGCGTTGTGCGCGGTGCTGCTCGCGCGCAAGGTGCCGCCGGCGCAGTTCGGGAGCGGCATCGGCTCGCTGCGCCTGCTCGCCGAATCGCTCGCCCGCCCCGGCAGCCTCGCGCTCTGCGTCGGCTTCATCTGCTACGTCGGCCAGTGGACCTCGCTCATGACCTGGCTGCCGACGTTCGTCGTCGACGAGCGCGGCGCGAGCCCGTCCGCCGCCGCGCTGGTGACGGCAGCGTTCGTCGCCATCAACATCCCCGGGAACCAGCTCGGCGGCCTGCTGCTGCGCGCCGGCCTGCCGCGCTGGTTGGTGATGGGGGCAGGCGCCTTCGCCATGGGCGCGACCGCGCTTGGTTTCTTTTCCACTGCACTGCCGGACACGCTGCGGCTCGCGTGCGTGATGGCGTTCTCGCTGCTCGGCGGCGTGATTCCCGCAGCGGTATTCTCGGGCACGACGGTGCACGCGAAGAGCCCGCAGCACATCGGCACCACCAACGGCATGGTCATGCAGGCCTCGCACGGCGCCCAGTTCGCGATCCCGATCCTGATCGCCTGGGTAGCGTCGCGCGCCGGCGGCTGGGGCGCCTCGCTCCAAGTGATGGCGGCGCTGGCGCTCGTCGGCATCGGCGCCGCGGTCGCGGTCGGGCGGTTCGAGCGGCGCCTCGGCAAGTAGAATGGCGGCCATGGAAAACGTCCATATCTGCGAAGTCGGCCCGCGCGACGGGCTGCAGAACGCGCACCACCTGATGCCGACCGAGGCGAAGAAAGCCTGGATCGCCGCGCTCGCCGCGGCGGGGCTGAAGGAGATCGAAGTCGGCTCGTTCGTGCCGCCCAAGCTGATCCCGGCCATGGCGGACACCGGCGAGATTGTTGCGTTTGCAAAAACATTGAAAGGCGTGAAGGTCGTGGCGCTCGCCCCGAACCTGAAGGGCTTCCAGCGCGCGCTCGAGGCCGGCGCGCACAAGGTGACGTTCCCGGTCTCGGCGAGCCGCAAGCACAGCGAATCGAACGTGCGCATGACCCCGGAGCAGATGGTCGAGGAAGTGCGCAAGTGCGCGCAGCACCCGCATCCGGGCGTCGAAATAGAGGGCGCCGTCTCGACCGCGTTCGGCTGCACGCTGCAGGGCGAGGTGCCGGAAGACGACGTGGTGCGCATCGCGGTGGCGCTCGCCGATTTCTGCGACTTCGTGTGCCTCGCCGACACCGTGGGATATGCGAATCCCGCGCAGATTCGAAGGTTATTCAGAAAAGTCCGAGATGAAATCGGCGCCAAGCTCGAAGCCGCGCACCTGCACAACACCCGCGGCCTGGGGCTCGCCAACGCCCTCGCCGCCTACGAGGAAGGCGTGCGCCATTTCGACAGCTCGATGGGTGGCCTCGGCGGCTGCCCCTTCGCGCCCGGTGCGAGCGGCAACGTGATCACCGAGGACCTGGTGTTCATGTTCGAGAGCATGGGCGTGCGCACCGGGGTCGATTTTCAGAAGCTGCTCGCCGCCCGCGAGCTACTGGTGAAAGCCATTCCCGACGAGCCCGTGTACGGCCACACGCCGCTCGCAGGACTGCCCAAAGGATTTCGTGCTGCCGCTTGAGGGTGTGCGCGTAGTCGAATTCGCGCACATGGTGATGGGCCCCTCCTGCGGGCTGGTGCTCGCCGACCTCGGCGCCGAGGTGATCAAGGTCGAGCCGCTCGCCGGCGACAACACGCGGCGGCTCGAAGCCGCGGGCGCCGGATTCTTTCCGGTCTTCAACCGCAACAAGAAAAGCCTCGCGGTCGATTTGCAGAAGCCCGAAGGCCGCGACCTCGTTCTCCGGCTCCTGAAAAAAGCGGACGTCCTCACCGAGAACTTCCGGCCCGGCGCGCTCGACAAGCTCGGCTTCTCCTACGAGAAGTTGTCGAAGGAAAACCCGCGGCTGGTCTACTGCTCGCTGAAAGGCTTCCTCAAGGGCCCCTACGAGCACCGCCTCGCCCTCGACGAAGTGACGCAGATGATGGGCGGGCTCGCCTACATGACCGGGCTTCCCGACCGCCCGCTGCGCGCCGGCTCGTCGGTGATCGACATCATGGGAGGCACGTTCGCCGCGGTCGGCATCCTCGCCGCGCTGCGCGAGCGCGAGAAGACCGGCCGCGGAGCGCAGGTCACCAGCGCGCTCTACGAAAGCACCGCGTATCTCGTCGCGCAGCACATGGCGCAGTTCGAGATCACCGGCGAGGCGCCGCTGCCGATGTCGGTGAAGCGCCCGGCGTGGGGCATCTACGACATTTTCGACACCCTCGGCGGCGGGCGGCTCTTCGTCGGCGTCGTGACCGACACCCAATGGGAGGTTTTCTGCCGGGCGTTCAACGCTCAGGACCTGGCCGGCGACGCGCGGCTGCGCAGCAACGGCCAACGGGTGAAAGAGCGCGCTTGGCTGGTCCCGCGGATCAACGAGATCACGAAGAAGCTCTCGCAGGACGAGCTCGCCGCAAAGCTCGAGGCGATCGGGCTGCCGTTCGCGCCGATCGCCAAGCCCTGGGACCTGCTCGACGATCCCCATCTCAACGCGTCGGAAGGGCTTCTAGAAACAAGAATAAATTCGAAAACCATTCGGGTGCCCGCGCTGCCGCTGGCGCTGGACGGCAAGCGCCTGCGCAAGCGCACCGACCCGCCGCGAATCGGCGAGCACGGCAGGGAATTGCTCGCCGCGCTCGGCTGTTCACCGCAGGAGATCGAAACCCTGCGCGACCGACGTATAGTCGCGCTGCCCTAGTCTCACTACTACCAGAGGAGAAACAGATGTCGCCTGTCAGGATCTCGCTTGGCTTTGCTTTCGCAGCATTCGCCACCTTTGCCGCAGCCCAGGGACGGCCGGACTACGGTCCGTCCATCACCCTCGCGACGGCCAAGAAGGTCGCGGCGGCAACCATCGCCGAGTGCCAGAAGAACAAGTGGAACGTCGCCGTTGCAGTCGTCGACACGCACGGCGCGCTCCTGTATTTCGAGCGGTTGGAGAACACGCAATATGCGAGCAACGACATCGCCATCGGCAAGGCCAGGGCCGCGGCGACCTATCAGCGCCCGACGCGCGCGTTCGTCGATGCGATCGCCAAGGCAGGGCCCGCAGTGTTGAGCCTGGGCGCCATCTACGCCTCGCCCGGCGGCGTGCCCCTCATGGCGGACGGCAAGGTCATCGGCGCGGTCGGCGTGAGCGGCGTCACCGGCGACCAGGACGAGCAGTGCGCCAAGGCCGGCGCCAGCGGGATGTAAGCCCGCCTTATTTCATCTTGCAGTCCTGCACATAGGCGTCGGCACGGTTCTGCAGGATCGTGCCGATCGTCTTGTGCACGATGCGCCCGTCGTTTCCTTTACCGACCAGCTGCAGGTAGTAGTTCTGCACCGGGAACTGGTTCGGGCCGAACTTGAAGTCGCCGCGCACGCTCTTGAACTCCGCGGCACGCAGCGCAGCGCGCAAAGCGTCCTTGTCCTCGATCTTGCCCTTCACCTTGCGGATCGCGGCGTCCATGAGGAGCGCAGTGTCGTAGCCTGACGCGGCATAGCCGGTCGGGAGCCGCTTGTACTCCTTCTCGAACTCGGCGACGAACTTGCGGTTGGCCGGGTTATCGAAGTCGAGCGACCAGTGCCCGACGCTGAAGAGGCCCAGCATCGGATCGCCCACGGCGCGGATGATGTCCTGGTCCGAGCCCCACATCGGCACGACGAGCTGGATGTCCTTCGACATGCCGGCGGCGACGAACTGCTTGATGAAGTTGACGCCCATGCCTCCGGGCAGGAAGACGTAGAGCGCCTCGGGCTTCGCCGCGCGGATCTGCGACAGCTCCGCCGCGTAGTCGAGCTGGCCGAGCTTGGTGTACATCTCGTCGACCAGCTTGCCCTTGTAGTAGCGCTTGAAGCCGGTGGCGGCGTCCTTCCCGCCCTGGTAGTTCGGCGCGAGGAACAGCACGTTCTTGATGCCCTTGGACGTGATGTACTGCCCTGCCGCCTCGCTGTACGCTTCGCTCGGCCAGGACGAGACGAAGAAGAACGGGTTGCATTGCGCGCCGGAGTACGGCGCCGGGCCCGCGTTCGGCGCGATGTAGAACGTCTTGGCGGCGAGGATCTCCGGGGCAATCGCGACCACCACGTTGGAAAACACCGTGCCGGTCACGAAGTCCACCTTTTCCAGCCGGAGGTAGCGCTCGGCCAGGCTCTTCGCCTGCTCGGGCTTGAGGCCGTCGTCGCCGATCAGCACCTCGGCGGGCAATCCGCCGAGCTTGCCGCCGTTCAGCTTGATCGCGAGCTGGAAGCCGTCGCGGATATCGACGCCGACCGAAGCGTTCGGCCCCGACAGCGTGCCGATGAAGCCGATCTTGACCTTGTTCGCCGCTTGCACCGGCGCAAGGCACAGCAGCGCAATCGCCAGCAATAGCTTCTTCATCTTGTCTCCCGGGTGACTTTCATTTTTTCGTCGACGATCCGTCCGCGATCGACCACCACTTTGCCGTCGAGCTCGACGGTGCAGTCGCGCATCGGCACGTCGTAGTGCCCGCGCGTGTCGCGCTTGCCGCCGCCCTGCGTGTTCGGCCCGGTGGAAAACAGGAAGTTGCCCGGGAACGTGCGCGCCGCCGCGCGGTGGCGCTCCGGCGCGTCGCCGTGCAGCGCGATGCCGTACCAGAGCGCCTGCGGGTTCAGGCCCCAGCCAAGGTGCGACACGGCATAGGGATCGCGGTCCTTCGGCCCCGATCTTCCGTCTTCCAGCCAATCGCGCATCAGCTTGGCGTCGATGCCGCCCTCCAGCTTCACGATGTGCCCCTCGCGGATCTCGAGCTTCACCGGGTCGGCGATGTAGCGGCAATACGGCAGGATCACGATGTCGCCCGGCTGGAACACCACGGTGCCGGTCGCGCTGCCTTCGTTCGGAAACGTGTGGATGTGCCCGCCGCCCCAGTGGTCGAAATGCCCGCGCTCGTCGGCGAAGCCCCACTGCGTCATCACCGGGTATTCGCCACAGTCGTAAGTGAGGTCCGTACCCGCTTCGCTCCGCACGCGGACGCGCTTCGTCTTCCTATAGAGGCTGTCTGCGTGTTTGCAAGCGCCCTTCAACCCCGCGGGCGCCATGAGCTGCTCGAGGTCGTCGGGCGAATCGATGATCATCAGCACGCGCGTGCCGCCGTCCATCACCTGCTTCAGCCACTTCGTGAAGAGCGGCACGTGGAAGATCACCACCAGGTCCGCCGCCTTGACCGCTTCCAGCGTGCCCTTGGCCTTGCCGATCGTCGGCACGCCGACCTTGGTCCACGACGGCAGCGAGTTCACGCACAGCTCGTAGATGTCGGCGCCCAGATCGTCGGCGGCGGCGAACGCGGCCTGCAGATATTCGCGGCGCGTGGCGAGGTCGCTGACCGCGGCGATGGTCTCGCCCTTCTTCACCTTGCACAGCTCGAACTGCCGGCGGTAGAGCAGCGCCAGCTTGGCCGGATTCAGCTCCTGAATCATTTGCCCATTATGGCTTGCCAGAGTCGGTGCGGTGTAGCCGGCATTTCCAGGTCGGCAACTCCGAGTGCATCGAGGAGCGCGTTCATCACCGCCGGCGGCGCGCCGATGGCCCCTGCTTCGCCGCACCCCTTGGCGCCGAGCGGGTTGTGCGTGCAGGGCTGGGACTCGTCGGTTTCCGAATGAAACCTCGGCAGATCGCCGGCGCGCGGCAGCGCGTAGTCCATGAAGGACCCCGAAACGAGCTGGCCCGCGTCGTACACCGTGCGTTCGGCGAGCGCCTGCCCGATCCCCTGGGCGAGCCCGCCGTGCACCTGCCCCTCGACGATCATCGGGTTGATCACGGTGCCGATGTCGTCGACCGCGTGGTACGAGACCACCTCGGCCGCGCCGGTCTCGGGATCGACTTCCACCTCGCAGACATGCACGCCGTTGGAGAACGCGAAGTTCGGCGGATCGTAGAACGCGCTCTCGTCCAGGCCGGGCTCCAGCGTCTCGAGCGGATAGTTGTGCGGCACATAGGCAGCGCCGGCAACCTGCGCGAACCCGATTTTTCTATCCGTTCCGCCGACGTGGAACTCTCCTGCCGAGAACTCAATGTCGGCCGCGGAAGCCTCCAGCAGGTGCGCAGCGATCTTCTTGCCCTTCAGGATGATCTTCTGGCAGGCCACGTGAAGCGCCGAGCCGCCGACGGCGAGCGAGCGCGAGCCGAACGTGCCGGTGCCGACCGGGACCATGGCCGTGTCGCCCTCGACGATTGAGATTCTTTCCAGCGGAAGTGCAAATCTCTCGGCGACGATCTGCGCGAACGTCGTCGCGTGGCCCTGGCCATGGTTGTGCGTGCCCAGGTAGGCGGTCACGCTCGCATCAGGCGCGACGCGCACCGTCGCCGCTTCGTAGAACCCGACGCGCGCGCCCATCATGCCCGCGAGACGCGAGGGCGCCACGCCGGACGATTCCAGATAGCACGCGATACCGATGCCGCGCCGCTTCTTCGAGGATTTTCGTCTGGCTTCGAATCCTGCGTAATCCGAAACCGCAAGCGCGCGCTCGAAGATCCTGGGGAAATCGCCGCAGTCGTAAGTGGGACCGATCGGAGTCTTGTACGGCATCGCCTCCTTCGGGATGAGGTTGCGCCGGCGAATCTCGGCGCGGTCGAGGCCAAGCTCGCGCGCCGCCTTGTCCGCGAGCCGCTCGAGCACGTAGCAGGCCTCCGGCCGGCCGGCGCCGCGATACGCGTCGGTGGGGACGCTGTTCGAGAACATCCCGGTGACTTCGACGTGGATGGCCGGCGTTCGATAGAGCCCGGCCAGCAGCGCGCTGTAGATCGGCCCCGCGATCGCCGCGCCGAAGGTCGAGACGTAGGCCCCGAGATCGGCCTGCGTGCCGACGCGGAGAGCGAGGAAGCCGCCCTCGTCGTCCAGGGCGAGGGCGGCGCGCGTGCGGTGGTCCCTGCCCTGCGTGTCGGAAAGGAAGGACTCCTGGCGCGTCGCGACCCACTTGACCGGCCGGCGCAGGCGGCGCGCCGCCCAGACGGCGATGGTCTCCTCCGGGTAGTGCTTTCCCTTGTACCCGAAGCCGCCGCCCATATCGGGCGAGACCACCCTCAAGTCGATCTCTCGCAGGTCGAGCTCCGCGCACACGTGCTGCCGGATGTGATGCGGCGCCTGCGTGGCGCAATACAGCGTGTCGCTTGTCGAGAGCACGCCGCGCGCCTCGATCGCGGCCCCGCACAGGCGGTTGTTCACCAGCTCGAGGTCGACGCGATGCGCGGCGCTCGCGAACGCCGCATCGACCGCCGCGGCGTCGCCCCGCGTCCAGCGGAAAGCGGTCTCCTCATGGATGAGGGGCAGGAATTCGTAGTCCACCTCGACCCGCTCGGCGGCGTCTTCGGCAAGCGCCCGGGTTTCCGCAAACACCGCGGCGACCGGCTCGCCGACATGCCGCACGGTCTCGCGCGCGAGCGCCCAGCGCGCCGGCTCCACCATGCCGGGGATCTGCCATCCGGCTCGCATCGGGCCGACACCGTCCGCCTCCATATCGCGGCCCGTCAGCACCAGCAATTCTTTTGAGAATTGAATGGCTCGAATGCGGGCATGCGCGTGCGGCGAGCGGACCAAGGCGCAGTAAAGCATCCCCGGGAAGGCAAAGTCGTCGATGAAACGGCCCTCGCCGGTGAGGAACCGCAGGTCCTCCACCCGCCGGACCGGGGACCCGATCACCCCAGCTCTTCTCGCAGGAGATCCAGGCGCTCGTAGATCGCGCGGTCAGTGACCACGAACAGCTCCGCCGCGCCCGATTTGCCAACTGAGGCTTCATGGCTCGCCCAGGTCCAGTGCGGCACGGTGAAGACGTCGTGGCGTTCCCAGTCGAAGCGGTGCTCGCCTATGGTCGAGCGGCCTTCGCCGGACACGACGAGACAGATCGCGTTGTACGTGCCTCGCTTCGGTCTCGTTCGCTTTTCGATCCTCGCAAAAAAAAGGTCCAGCGTGGGCATGACCGAGCCGCCGTCTTTCGTATAGCGCACGGTTCTAGCGCCGTCGGCGCCGAGCGCGGTGGACGCGATCTCTTTCCGGGTCTCGGTCCCGGGGAACCGATAGTCGGCCGACCCCGCGTCGCCGACCTCCCAGAAGCGCTCGTCCTGGCGCGTGCCGGGCTCGAAGAAGCTCGCGTCGAGCGCGCAGACCGCCGGCATGTTGGCGGCGTCGAACCACACCGTGCGCCGGCCGCTCTGGTTGATGTGCCCGTGCCAGCACATCGGCGGCGTCAGCACGAGGTCGCCCTCCTCCATCTCGCAGCGCCTGCCGTTGACGATCGTGACCGCGCCTTCGGCGCGCGTGGAGAAACGGATCGCCGCCGCGGTGTGGCGGTGCGGCACGGCCTTGTCTCCCGGCTCGAGCACCGTGAAGGCGCCGATCAGGTTCTGCGTGGTGACGGTTGCGCCGCCAAAGGCGGGATGCGCAAGGATCAGCGCGCGGCGCTCCACGTCTTCGATCGCCACTTCCTTCGCCGCGCGCTCGGCAAAAGGCTCGATGTCGCGCCAGCGCCAGTGCATCGGCGCGTCCTTCGCTCGCGGCGCGAGCGGGGTGATGCGCTGGTAGCGGTCCCAGAGCGGGTGGATGTTGGCTCGCTCCAGTGCGGAGATCAGCTGGGCATCGGCTCTCATGAGTTCTCTCCGAATAGTCCTGCGGCGGTCACATCGTATTTGAACAGCCACTCGTAGCGCGAGGCCACGTTCTGTCCGGCCCACTCGCGCTCGACGTAGTCGCGCGCCTTCGCCGGGTCGGCGAGCGCGCGGTTGTGAAAGCGCCCGATGTTGTCGGCTGAGCCTTCGACCGCGCCCCGCGTGCGCTCGCGCCTCGCGTTTTCGTACCTCGCGAGGCGGGACGGAATGTCCCCATCGAGTTCCCTCAGGGCTCGTGCGAGGACAACCCCATCCTCGACGGCCATGACCGCGCCTTGGGCAAGAAACGGCACCATGGAGTGGCAGGCGTCTCCGAGCAGCGTGACCCGGCCCACGGTCCAGCGCTCCATCGGCGGGCGCGTCATCAGCGCCCATTTGTAGGGCACCGGTATGCCGCGAATCAGCGCCTGGATGTCCTCGTGCCAGCCTTCGAAGTCGGCCGACAGCTCCCCGGTCGTGCCGCGCGCGCTCCAGGACTCGACCTGCCAGTCGCTGCGCTCCAGCGCGCCGACGAAATTCATCACTTTGCCGGCCCGCAGCGGATAGTGGACCACATGCCCGCCCGGCCCGACCCAGTTGTGCCCGACCATGCGCGCCATGTGCTTTGGCAGCCGCTCCATCGGCACGATCCCACGCCAGACGATGATCCCGGTGACTTGCGGCTGGTCCTGGCCGAAGAGTCCCTGGCGGATCTGCGAGTGCACGCCGTCGGCGCCGACCAGGGCATCGCCCCTCGCTTCACCGCTTTCGAGTCGAAGTCTCACTTCAGTTGAATCCTGGCTGAAACCCGTGCACTTCGAGCCGAGGCGGATCGCATCCGGCTTCTCGCGACGCACGGCGGCGGCAAGGACGGCCAGCAGGTCCGGACGGTAGACCGTGAAGTACGGATAGCCGTAGCGCTCGACGGACACTTTTCCGAGATCGAAGATCCTCCAGGTCTCGCCGGTATTCCAGAGGTGGAGCTCCTTGCTGGCGGTCTCGGCGGAAAGCGCCTTCAGCTCGTCGCCGACGCCGAGGGCGTAGAACGCGCGCGTGCCGTTCGCGCTGAGCTGGATGCCGGCGCCGACCTCCCTCAGCTCGGCCGCCTGCTCGTGGACTTCCACATCGATATCGCGCTTGAGGAAAGCAAGCGCGGCCGTCAGTCCACCGATTCCGGCGCCGGCAATCAGGACCCGCAAGCTAGGGGCGTTTCACGATGCTGATGAAATCCTCGCCGGCGAGCTGCGCCTTCGCCATGCGCTGGTAGGCCGCGCGCACCTCGCGGGCGAGCGGCACCTCGATGCCCGCCTGCCGCGCCGTCTCCACGATGAGGTCGAGGTCCTTCAGCACCAGCGCGCCGGTCGCCGTCGGGGTGTAGTCGCGCCGCCGGAGCGGCTCGAGCTTGTATTTCACCAGCGGCGACGCGACCACGCTCTCGCCGAGCAGATCGAGCGCCGCTTCCCAGCCGATGCCGCCCTGCTCCGCGAGCGCGAGCGTCTCGCGCAGCATGCCGGCGGTCACCGCCACCATGAGATTCACCGCGAGCTTGGCATAGCGGGCTTCCTCGGCCTCGCCCAGCCATATCTGCGCGCGCGTGTAGGCCGCCAATGCCGGTTTCGCGGCGTCGAACGCGGCCTTCGGCCCGGACACGAAAGTCGTCAGAGCACCGGTCTCCGCGAGGTTGACGCTGCCCGAGATCGGCCCTCGCAGGTAGGCGATGCGCCGCGCAGCCAGCGCTTCGGCCACCTTCGCCGAGGCTGCCGGACCCGCGGTGGTTGTCTCCACCAGGATCGCGGGCTTCGGCATGCCGGCCGCAAGCTTCTTCGCAAGCTCGATCAGGGCGGACTCGGTCGGCATCGAAGTGAAGACGAGGCTCGCGCCTTCGATCGCGGCTTCGGCCGAGGCAACGGCACTGATTCCGCGAGCGGCCGCCATCTCGAGGCGCTCCTTGCTGATGTCGAAGCCTTTCACCTGCCAGCCCGCCGCTGCGAGCCGCGCCGCCATCGGCAGGCCAATCAAGCCGAGACCGATCCAGGCTGCTTGTTTCCCGGGCATGACGGACCTACTTCAGGGCGTCGATGCCGGCCTTGGCGATCTGCTCGTCCTCGTGCGACTGCACGCCGGAGATCCCGACCCCGCCCACGCAGGTGCCTTCCACCACGATCGGCAGGCCGCCCTGGATCGGCGTGATCCCCGGCATGCGCAGCATCTCGGGCCGCGGCTTGATGCGCTCCTGCCAGACGGCGGTCGAGCGGCGCGACTCGGCCGCGGTGCGGCCCTTTTCCACCGCGATGCGTGCGTTGGCCGGCGTCGCGCCGTCCATGCGTGCGAGGTGCAGCAGGTGCCCGCCGTCGTCGAGGATCGCGATGCACACGTTCCAGTTGTTTTTCTTCGCCTCGGCTTCGGCGGCGGCGGTGATCTTGCGGCAATCCTCCAGCGTCAGCATGGGTCGGTTTTTCATCTCAGGGCCTGTCGGATCTGCTCCAGTGCGTTGGGATCTTCGATGGTGGTGAGGTCGCCCGGGTCGCGGCCTTCGGCGAGCGCCTGGATCGAGCGGCGCAACGTCTTGCCCGAGCGCGTCTTGGGCAGCAGCGCGACGAAGTGCACCGCTTTAGGCCGCGCGATGGCACCGAGGTGTCGGTCGACGGTTTGCATGACTTCTTCCGCGGAAGTCTTTTTGGTGGAATCCTTGAGAACGGCAAAAGCCAGGGGCATCTGACCCTTGAGCGCGTCCGCCACGCCTACCACCGCGCATTCGGCGATGTTGGGGTGCATGCTCACGGCCTCCTCGATCTCGCGCGTGCCGAGGCGATGGCCGGCGACGTTGATCACATCGTCGGTGCGGCCAAGGATGAAGTAGTAGCCGTCCTGGTCACGGATGCCCCAGTCGAAGGTCGAGTAGACCTGCTGGCCTTTGAAGTCGTTGAAGTAGGTATTGACGAAGCGCTCGTCGTCGCCCCACACGGTCGACATGCAGCCCGGCGGCAGCGGCGGCACGACCGTAACGACGCCTTTTTCCCCGTCTTTGACTTCCTTGCCCGAGCCTTCATGCAGCAAGCGCACGTCGTAGTCGTAGCACGGGAAGCTCGGCGAGCCCATCTTGAGCGGCGTCTTCTCCACGCCCGGGTGCGCCGAGAGCAGCGGCCAGCCGGTCTCGGTCTGCCAGTAGTGGTCGATCACCGGCCGGCCGAGCGCCTC
>DATBSZ010000016.1:0-1941 GCA_036559525.1 Burkholderiales bacterium | reverse complement strand
ATGCGCGGCAGGCGCTGCGTGGCGCCGACCGTGCCGCGCTGCGCTTCGGGGGTGCGGAACGAGGCGTCGGGCGTGGCGACGATGAAATCGCACGCGGCTGCGATCTCGACCCCGGACCCGATCGCTGCGCCGTGCACGAGCGCGACGCAGGGCATCGGCAGAGACTCGAGCGCCCCATAGGCCGCGAACGCGCGCATGCGTCGCGCGCGGATCCAGTCCTCGCTCTTGCCTTTGCGCTCGTTGAGATCGGCTCCGCCGCAGAACACCGGGCCGTTCCCCCGCACGAAGACCACACGCACCTTCTTTTCGACCAGCTCTTTTGAAACCCGCAGGAGCTCGTCGCACATTTCGAGGTTGAGCGCGTTGCGCACATCGGGGCGATTCAGCGCAATGGTGGCCACTCCGTCCGCGACCGAGAACTCGACGGTCATATCGCTTTCGCCGCCTTCAGCTCAGCGATCCTTTTCGATGACAGGCCCAGCATGTCGGATAGCACGCTCTCGGTGTGCTCGCCCAGCGCCGGCGGGCGGCCGATCTCGGGGTTGTCCCAGCCGAGAAACTTGTACGGAACGGCGAGCGCCTTGAATTCGCCCACCTCGGGGTAGTCGAAGCTGCCGACGAGGCGCCGCGCCCGCACGTGCGGGTCGCCCAGGATCTCGGCAACATCGTTCACCGGGCCGACCGGCACGTCGGCTTCGTCGAGGATGGCGAGCAGGTTTGCCCTATCCAGTTTCCCGATCTTCTCGCTGAGCACGGGCATGATCTCGTCGCGTTTCTCCACCCGGATGGAGTTCTCCGAAAAAGCCGCGCCCCAGGTCTCCAGGCCGAGAACGCGGCACAGCGGCGCCCAATGCTGGTCGCTCGCGGTGATATGCGCGTACTTGCCGTCCTTGCAGCGGAAAGTCGCCGACGGCACGCGGCCGGGATGCTCGGTGCCGAGCCGCGGCGGGATCTCGTTCAGCGCAAAGTACCTGGCCGCCGCCAGGGTGAGGAGCGACACCTGGCCGTCGAGCATCGAGAAATCGACGTAGCAGCCCTTGCCGGTACGCGCGCGCCCGGCGAGCGCCGCGAGGATCGCGATCGCGATCCAGAGGCCGGAGGTGAGATCGGCGACCGGCAGGCCCGGCTTCACCGGCGCGCCGCCCTTCTCGCCGGTCAGGCTCATGATCCCGCCCATCGCCTGGAACACGGTGTCGTAGCCCTTCTTTTCAGCGTACGGGCCGGTTTGCCCGAATCCCGTGCAGGAAACAAAAACAAGGCTGGGATTGAGTGCTGACATCGCGGCGTAATCCAGCCCATACCGCCCCAGCGTGCCGACCGGGAAGTTCTCCAGCACCACGTCCACCTTCTGCGCGAGGCTGCGGATCAGCTTCCTGCCTTCGTCCGAGCGAAGGTTCACGGTAATGGATTCTTTCGAGCGGTTGCAGGCGAAGTAGTACGCGCTGTCCCTGGCGAGCTGGGGCTCGAAGCCGCGGGTCTCGTCGCCGCTGCCGGGCTGCTCGACCTTGATCACACGGGCGCCGAGTTCGGCGAGGATCATCGACGCGAACGGGCACGCGAGTACGCGCGACAGATCGAGGATCGTAAGCTGATCGAGAGGTTTCACTTCTTGCCGAGCTGCTGAAAATTGCGCATGCGCTTGTTGGTATCGCGGCCGCGCTCCAGCGCCGGCGCGAGCGGCAGGTCCGCCACTTCGTGAAACAGGCGCTTGGTCTCCGCCATGGCGGGACGCTTCACCGCCGCGAGTTTCTCCGCCAGCGCAATCGCTTCACGCATGAGTTCTGAAAGCGGAACGACCCTGTTCACCATCCCGAGCTGCAAGGCCCGCTGCGCATCGACCGGCTCGCCGAGCGCGACCAGCTCGAACGCCGCCTTGCGCCCGACCTGGCGCACCAGGTTCGCCATCACGATCGCCGCGACGATGCCGTGCTTCGGCTCGGG
>DATBSZ010000015.1:0-3615 GCA_036559525.1 Burkholderiales bacterium | reverse complement strand
TCGATTGCGGCGTGCTGCCGGTGATCAACAGCGGCATCGCCCATCGGCAAGCGGGGGTCGGGCAGATCGGCGCCGGAGTCACCACCGCGCCGATGGCATGCTTCGCCGCGGCGGTGAAGGCGCTCGCGCACGACGTCGGGTCGGAGACACGGTGAGCGCCGCCCACCAGCCCGTTGCGATGGTGGCGGTAGGAGGCAACGCGCTCATCCGTGACGCGCAGCATTCGTCGCTCAGCGACCAGTACGATGCCGTCTGCGCCACGGCCGCGCACGTCGTCGACATGATCGCCGCGGGCTGGAACGTCGTGCTCACCCACGGCAACGGCCCGCAGGTCGGCTTCATCCTGCGCCGCTCCGAGCTGTCGATCGCCGAAGTGCCGCCGGTGCCGATGGACTACGCCGGCGCCGACATCCAGGGCGCGGTCGGCTACATGTTCGTCAAGGCGCTGCGCAACGTGTTCAAGCGCCGGCGCATCAAGCGCGCGGCGGTCGCGGTGGTCACGCAGACCGTGGTCGACCGCAACGACCCGGCGTTCGCGAACCCGCTCAAGCCGATCGGCTCGCACATGGAAGAAGCGCGGGCGAAGCAGCTCGCCGCGAAATACCGCTGGACCGTGCGCGAGGACGCGGGCCGCGGCTGGCGGCGCGTGGTCCCCTCGCCGCAGCCGAAGGCGATCATCGAGACCGGCGTGATCCGCGCGCTCGCGAGCCAGGGCTACGTGGTCGTCGCCTGCGGCGGCGGCGGCATCCCGGTGATCGAGGACGAGAACGGCGACCTCCAGGGCGTCGAGGCGGTGATCGACAAGGACCTCGCCTCGAGCCTGCTCGCGCGCAGCCTGCAGGCCGACGCGCTGGTGCTGCCCACCGGCGTGGAAAAAGTCGCGCTCGACTTCAACAAGCCGACGCAGCGCTGGCTCGACCGCCTGACGCTCGCCGAGGCGCGCAAGCACCATGACAACGACCAGTTCGACAAGGGCAGCATGGGCCCCAAGGTGGCGGCGCTGATCGACTTCGTCGGCGGCGGCGGCCGCTTCGGCCTGATCACCGATCCGCCCAACCTCACGCGCGCGCTGCGCGGCGAGACCGGGACGCGCGTCGTCGCTTAGCTGAAGAAAAAGCGGATAAGCTACGCGGGCGCATGAGATTGCCCGCCGCCCTTTTCGCCTGCCTGCTCGCCACCAGCGCGAGCGCCGCGGGGGAATACAACTGCTTGATCGAGGCCTACGAGAGCGTCGACGTGCGCAGCCCGGTCGAAGCGCTGATCGAATCCATCCTGGTACGCCGCGGCGACGTGGTGAAAAAGGGCCAGGTGCTGGTGCGCCTGGAGTCGGCGGCCGAGCGCGCGGGGCTCGACCTGGCGAAGGCGCGCGCCACCATGCAGGGCGAGATCAAGGCCGCCGAGGCGCGCGTGGACCTCGCGCGCCGCAAGCACGCCCGCGCCGAGGAGCTGTTCAAGCAGAACTTCGTCTCCTCGACGGCGCGCGACGAGGCCGAGGCCGAGTTCAAGCTGGCGAGCGAGCAGCTGCGCCAGGCGCAGGAAGCGCGCCAGCTCGCCGAGCTCGAGGCGCGGCGCAGCTCGGAGCTGGTCGCGATGCGCACGCTGCGCAGCCCGTTCGCCGGCGTGGTGGTCGAGAAGCTGCAGTCGCCGGGCGAGATGGCGACCACCAATATCAACCAGCCGATCCTCAAGCTCGCGCGCATCGACCCGCTGCACGTGGAGGTGGTGCTGCCGGTCAGCGAGTACGGCAAGATCAGGAACGGCATGAAAGGCTTGGTGGTGCCGGAGAAGCCGATCGAGGGGCGCTACGAAGCGATCGTCAAGGTGGTCGACCGCACGGTGGACGCGGCGAGCGGCACTTTCGGCGCGCGCCTCGAGCTGCCCAACCCGAAAGCCGCCATTCCCGCCGGGGTCAAGTGCAGGGTCCGGTTCGGCTGAAAGTTCTCGCGGCGTTCCTGCTGTCGCTCGCGGCGGCGGCTTTCGCCGCCGAAGCCGAGCTTAGCGCCGAGGTGCCGGCCGAGAAATGGCGCGCGCTGCGCCTGAAGGGGCTGACGCAGGGAGCCTCGCTCCGCGTGCGGGTGGAAACCTCGGGGCCGATCCGCGTGATCCTCGCGCGCGAGGACGAGGTTCAGCGCTTTCCGAGAGGGCTCAAGGCCACCTTCACCGGCAGCGCCGAGCGCCGCCTGAGCTTCGCGGTCAGCATTCCCGCCGCGGGCACCTACTACGTGATCCTCGACAACCGCAAGGGCGATGCGCTGCGCGAGGTGAAGCTCTTTGTCGAGGCGCTGCCGGCGCGCAAGCCGCGGCCGAAGCCCGCGCCGAAGCCGAAGTCCGAGCCCGGGCTCAATGCAACCTGACTAGCGAAACCCGAGCTACTCGCCGCGCCCCGAGAAGGCGAGGATGTCTCCCAGATAGTCGTCGAGGTCGAGCAGGTCGCGCCGCGCGCGCGAGTGCGCGCGCTCGGCGCGCCACTGCGCGAGCCGGAACACCGCCCCTCCCAGCGCGGACGGGATGCGCTCCAGCCCGGTGAGGGGCGCGGATGCAAGCTTGGCGAAAGTCTTCGCCAAGTCGTCCTCCATGGCGACGATGACTTCGTAGCTTCCCGGATCGCCCTGGCGTCCGCAGCGCCCGAAGAGCTGCCGGTCGATGCGTGCGGCGTCGTGCAGCTCGGTGGCGACGACGTGCAGGCCGCCGAGCTCGCGCACGCCCTCCGCGAGCCGGATGTCGGTTCCCCTCCCCGCCATGTTGGTCGCCACGGTGACGCAGCCGCGCTCGCCGGCGCGTGCCACGATCTCGGCTTCGTCGCGGTCCTGGCGCGCGTTGAGCAACCGGTACGGCACACCCTTTTCGTCCAAAAGTTTGGCTAGCAACTCCGATGCGCCGACCGAGCGCGTGCCGACCAGGACGGGCTGGCCGCGCGCGATGCAGGCGGCGATGGTGTCGACCACCGCCTGCCACTTCGCCTGCGCCGAGCCGAAGTAGCGCGCCGGCTGGCGCGCGCGGCGGCTCGGCCGGTTGGTCGGAATGCGCGCGACGCGCAGCCGGTAGACCGCGCGCAGCTCGCCGGCGATCTCGGCCGCGGTGCCGGTCATGCCGCTAAGGTGAAGGTAGCGCCGGAAGAAGCGCTGGTAGCTGATGCGCGCCAGCGTCTCGCGCTCGGCAGTCACTTCGACCTCTTCCTTCATCTCGATCAGCTGGTGCAGCCCGCGCTCCCAGGAGCGGTCGGGCATCAGCCGGCCGGTGTACTCGTCGATGATCTGCACCTTGCCCTCGCGCACGAGGTAGTGCTTGTCGCGCTGGAAGACATGCAGCGCAGTGAGCGCCTGGCGCACCAGCTGCTCGCGGCGGCGCGGCCCTTTCCAGATCCCGCCCAGGTCCTTGGCGACGCGCGCGAGGGCGTCCTGGCCGGTGTCGGTGATCTCGATGCCTTCCTCGCCGATGCGGTAGTCGGACTCGCCCAGCGCGCCCGCGATCTCCAGCGCGTCGCGGTGCATCTTCTCGCCCGCGGTGCGCTCCGAGCCGGCGGAGAGGATGAGCGGCGTGCGTGCCTCGTCCACCAGCACGCTGTCGGCCTCGTCGACGATGGCGAACTGCAGGCCGCGCAGCAGCAACCGGCCG
>DATBSZ010000014.1:0-1741 GCA_036559525.1 Burkholderiales bacterium | reverse complement strand
ACGTCGAGAAATGCGCCTTGCCGATGAACGCGGTGCGCCAGCCGGCGCGCGCGAATGTGCCGCCGAAGCCGTCGGCGCCGACGTCTTCGTCGAGGTCGATGCCGTTGTCGGCGACGCCGTGCGTGCGCGGCAGCAGCCCGGTGAGGATCGACGCGCGCGAGGGCTGGCAGACCACGTTGGGCGTGATGCAGGCGGAGAAGCGCGTGCCGGCGGCGGCGAGTTCGTCGAGATGCGGCGTCTTCACGCGCCGCCCCTCGAAGCCGTAGCAGTCGCCGCGCTGCTGGTCCGAGGTGATGAAGAGGATGCTGAGCCCGCGGCTCATCGCTTACTGGGGCTCCACGCCCGCGGCCTTGACGATCGCCGGCCAGCGCGCGACTTCGGCGCGGATGAACGCGCCATAGGCCTCGGGCGAGGCGCTCGGCGCCACCTCCAGGCCCGCTTTCGTCAGCCGCTCGGCCACGCTCGGATGCTGCAGCGCCTTCACGAAGTGCTCGAACAACTTGTCGATGACCGGCTTCGGCGTGCCGGCGGGCGCGACCGGCCCGAACCACTGGATCGTCTCGTAGCCGGCGAGCCCGGCTTCCTCGACCGTCGGCACGTCGGGCAGCGACGGCGAGCGCTTGCGCGCGGTCACGGCGAACACCTTGAGCTTCCCCGCCTTGATGTGCGGCAGCGTTGGCGGCAGCCCGATCAGGCCGAGCGGCACCTGGCCGGCGACGAGGTCGACGATGAGCTGGCCGCCGCCGCGGTAGGGCACGTGGGTGATATCGAGCCCTCCGGCCTGCTGCTTGAAGAGCTCGCCCGCGAGGTGTTGCGGCGTGCCGGTTCCCGGCGAGCCGAAGGTGAGGTTCGAGCCGGGCTTGCGCGCGAGCTCGATCAGCTCCTTCAGGCTGTTCGCCGGCACCGAGGGATGGCCGACGATGAGGTGGGTGCCGAGGATGGTATTGGTGATCGGCGCGAAGCCCGCGACCGGATCGTGGTTCAGCTTCTTGTAGATCGCAGGCGCGATCGCGTTGGCGTCGGCATACATCAGGAGCGTGTAGCCGTCGGGCGCGGCCTTCGACACGTAGTCGGTGCCGATCAGGCCGTTGCCGCCAGTGCGGTTCTCCACCACTACCGACTGGCCGATGGTCTCCGACATGACCGCGGCGAGCGAGCGCGCGGTCAGGTCCATGGCGCCGCCCGCAGCGTAGGGCGAGACGAGGTGGATCGGCTTCGTCGGGAACTGCTGCGCGCCGGCGCCGATCCAGACGAGGGCCAGGATGGCGGCCGAAAGAATGCGTGGGATGCGTGTCACTCGAGGTTCCTCCCTGCCCGCATCGTAGCGGAATTCGTGTTAGGTTTTGAGCGTTAGCTCGACCAAGGCAGAACCGATGAGGAGCCCATGGACCGACGGAAATTCTTGCTCGCAGGGGCGGCGGCGCCGCTATGGATGTATCCCTTCCACGCCCACGCACAGCCCAAGACGATGAAAGACATCGAAGCGCTGCAGAAGAACTGGAAGACCTTCCTGGCCGCGGGAGCGCAGGTTCCGTCAGCGACGGAAGCGCTCAAGCTCTCGAAGGACGAGTGGAAGAAGCGCCTGCCCGATTCCATGGCGTACCGCGTGCTGCGCGAGGAGGGGACCGAGCGTGCCGGCAGCAGCCCGCTGAACGACGAGAAGCGCGCCGGCATCTTCGCTTGCGCCGGCTGCGGGCTGCCGGTCTTCACCTCCGAGATGAAGTACGAATCCGGCACCGGC
>DATBSZ010000013.1:0-9976 GCA_036559525.1 Burkholderiales bacterium | reverse complement strand
GGCGCAGGTGACCGGCGTCGGCGGCGTGTGGAAGGACCTCACCGACAACGTGAACTCGATGGCGGCCAACCTCACCGGCCAGGTGAGGAACATCGCCGAGGTGACCACCGCGGTCGCGCGCGGCGATCTCTCCAAGAAGATCACGGTGGACGTGAAGGGCGAGATCCTGGAGCTGAAGAACACCGTGAACACGATGGTGGATCAGCTCAACGCCTTTGCCGGGGAAGTCTCCCGGGTCGCCAAGGAAGTGGGAACCGAAGGCAAGCTCGGCGGCCAGGCGCAGGTGAAGGGCGTCGGCGGCGTGTGGAAGGACCTCACCGACAACGTGAACTCGATGGCCGCCAACCTCACCAGCCAGGTGCGCAGCGTTGCGAGCGTGGTGACGGCGGTCGCGCACGGCGACCTCAACCGCAAGCTGACGGTCGAGGCGAAGGGCGAGGTCGCGGCGCTCGCCGACACCATCAACAGCATGATCGACACGCTGGCGACGTTCGCGGACCAGGTGACCAACGTGGCGCGCGAGGTAGGCACCGAAGGCAAGCTGGGCGGGCAGGCGCGCGTGCCGGGCGCCGCCGGCACCTGGCGCGTGCTCACCGAGAACGTGAACCGCCTCGCGGCGAACCTCTCGACGCAGGTGCGTGCCATCGCCGAAGTGGCGACCGCGGTGACCAAGGGCGATCTGACGCGCTCGATCACGGTCGAAGCGCTCGGTGAAGTGGCCTCGTTGAAGGACAACATCAACGAGATGATCCGCAACCTGAAGGACACCACGCGCAAGAACACCGAGCAGGACTGGCTGAAGACCCACCTCGCGCGGTTCACGCGCATGCTCCAGGGACATCGGGACCTCGTCACCGTTTCCCGATTGATCTTGAGCGAGCTAACCCCCCTGGTTAACGCGCAACAAGCCGCGTTCTACGTCGCCGACCACCGCAGCGGAGACTCGCAGCTCGAGCTGCTCGCCGGCTACGCGCAGCGCCAGGGCAAGACGCTGCCGCGCAAGATCGCGTTCGGCGAAGGCCTGGTCGGGCAGTGCGCGTTCGAGAAGAAGCGCATCCTCCTCTCGCAGGCGCCGGGCGACTACATCCGCATCGGCTCGGCGCTCGGCGCCGGCACGCCCACCAGCATCATCATCCTGCCGGTGCTGTTCGAGGGGCAGGTGAAAGCGGTGATCGAGCTCGCCTCGTTCTCCAAGTTCAGCGAGATCCACCAGACCTTCCTCGACCAGCTCACCGAATCGATCGGCGTCGTGCTCCATACTATTGCGGCGAACATGCAGACCGAATACCTGCTGCACCAGTCGCAGTCGCTGACCGCCGAGCTGCAGAGCCAGCAGGAAGAGCTCAAGAAGACCAACGACCGCCTGGAGCAGCAGGCGCTCAACCTGCAGAAGTCCGAGTCGCTCCTGAAATCCAAGCAGGACGAGCTGCGCTCGGCGAACGACCAGCTGCAGGAGAAGGCGCGCCAGCTCTCCGAGCAGATGCACCAGGTCGAGTTCAAGAACCGCGAGATCGAGCAGGCGCGCGCGGCGCTGGAAGAGAAAGCCGAGCAGTTGTCCTTGTCTTCCCGATACAAGTCGGAATTTCTGGCGAACATGTCCCACGAGCTGCGCACGCCGCTCAACAGCCTGTTGATCCTCGCGCGGCTGCTCGCCGACAACGTCGGCGGCAATCTCACGCCGAAGCAGGTCGAGTTCGCGCGCACCATCCATTCGTCGGGCGCCGAGCTGCTGGCGCTGATCAACGACATCCTGGACCTGGCGAAGATCGAGTCGGGTACGGTCACGCTCAACATCGCGACCGAGCGCTTCGACGAGGTGGTCGACTCGGCCGAGCGCACCTTCCGCCAGATGGCGGCCGACAAGGGCCTCGAGTTCAACGTGCTGGTGAGCCCGAAGCTGCCGCCGGCGATTCAGACCGACGGCAAGCGCCTGCAGCAGATCCTCACGAATCTGCTTTCGAATGCGTTCAAGTTCACCAGCAAGGGCGAGGTGCGCCTGCGCATCGAGCCCGCGGCCTCGGGCTGGAGCATGGGCCACCCGGTGCTCGACCGTGCCAATCCGGCGATCGCCTTCTCGGTGGTCGACACCGGCATCGGCATCCCGCCCAACAAGCAGCGCCTGATCTTCGAAGCCTTCCAGCAGGCCGACGGTTCCACCAGCCGCGAGTACGGCGGCACGGGCCTGGGCCTGTCGATCAGCCGCGAGCTCGCGCGCCTGCTCGGCGGCGAGATCCGGGTGGCGAGCGTGCAGGGCCAGGGCAGCACGTTCACGCTCTACCTGCCGCTCGACTACCGGCCTTCCGGGGACGCGATGGGCACGATGGCCGGCCCGCAGGCAACCCAGCCCGCGGAAGACCCGCTCGCGCCGGTCTCGAACGAGGACGCGAAAGCGATGGCGCTGCAGGCCAACGAGGCGCTCGCCGGCCGCAAGGTGCTGGTGGTCGACGACGACATCCGCAACGTGTTCGCCATGACCAGCGCGCTCGAGACCCGCAGCATGCGGGTGCTGCACGCCGAGAGCGGCAAGGAGGGCATCGACACGCTCAAGCGCGAGCGCGACGTCGATCTCATCCTGATGGACGTGATGATGCCGGGGCTCGACGGCCTCGACACCATCCGCATCATCCGCAGCCTGGACGGCTACCGCGGCGTGCCGATCGTCGCCGTGACCGCGAAGGCCATGGTCGGCGACCGCGAGAAGTGCATCGAGGCCGGCGCCAACGACTACATCGCCAAGCCGGTCAACGTCGACGTGCTGCTCGCCACCGCATGGAGAGCGCTGCAGGCGGCGCACGCGTGAGCGCTGCGGAATTCGATTCGCTGCTGGAGACCATGGCCGGTCTCGCGGCGGCGAACATCGTCCTGATCGAGACGCTGCACGAGCGCGGCGTGGTGGACAAGACGCACTTCGCGCACGCCTTCGCACGCGCGCTCGACACGCTCGCCCCCGAGCACCGCGGCGGCATGATCGAGCACGTGCTGCGCAACATGCGCGACCGCTGCATGAATCTTCCCGCGGGCGAGCCCTCCGACGCGAAGGAGTGGCTGCGCCAGCTGTTGAGCTAGATGCGCTTCTCGATCGAGCCGCGCGACGGCTGCCTGCACGCGACGGTCTATGAGCGCGACACCGCCGAGCAGACGCGGGAATTCCTGCTCGCCGTGCACGCCGCCGCCAAGACGCACGGCCTGTCGAAAGTCCTTATTTCCATCCGGCAGTCGCGCGCCATCTTCAAGCCCGAAGACTACGGCCTCGAGACCGGCGGCTACGCCAACGCCCTGGTCGCGCCGGGTTGCCCGATCGCCCTGCTCGGCGACACCCACGAGGTCAGCTCGGCGAACGAGTACATCGAGATGGTGGCGCGCCAGCAGGGCCTGAACGTGCGCGCCTTCCGCGACGAGGGCACGGCGCTGCGCTGGCTGAACGGCGCCGGCGTGCCGAGCCGCCGCTACCGCTTCACGCGCATCGTGATCGCGGGCGCGCCCGACGAGGCCGGCGTCTACGCGCTATGGGACGGGGAAGAAGTGATCTACTACGGCCGCGCGGAAGGCGAGAACGCAACCATCCGCTCCAGGCTGCTGGACCACTACTACGGGGACAGCCGCCGCGCCACCCACTACAGCTGGGAAGTCTGCAAGGATCCCCGGGCGCGCGAAGCCGAGCTGCTCGGGGAGCACGAGCGCGCGTTCGGCCGCCTGCCGCGCGACAACAAGAAGGCTGCCTAGGGGACGCCTTTCAGCCACGAGGGACGGCGGAACTCGCCGAGCAGCGTGCCGGCGGCCGCTTCTTTCCCCTGATCGTCGAAGATGATCTCGCGATTGCCGAAAGGCAGCGCGCGGCCCGCTATCACCAGGCGCGTGCGGCCTTCATGGCATTCGAACTGGAGGATCAACCCGCTCGCGAGGTCCTCCACGATCTGTTCCTTGATCGCGCACAACGCTCCGTTCGGCTTGATCGGCATCTACGCCTCATCGCATGGGTGATATCCGTTCTCCCTGCAACACGCGTACCATGTTCGTGTCGTGAATCGATGACGCGTTACACCGCATTTCTACTAGGGAAATGCAGCGGGCGACCCTACGCAGCGTTGGTGTAAGCTTTTCGGCAGGGAAAAAAGTGCCGATCGCGAGCCCTCGCTACGCCTTCACGCAAACCATGGTGTCCGGCGCGCCGAACGACCCCGGCGTATACGCGCTGTGGGAGAACGACGAGCTGATCTACTACGGCCACGCGCGCGGCGAGAGCGTGACGATCCAGTCTTCGCTCAAGGAGAAGCTCGCCGGCCGCGCCGGGTGCACCGCGGGCGCGACGCACTACGGCTGGGAAATCTCGGCGAACCCGCCGCTGCGCGAAGCCGAGCTGCTGCGCGAGTACCAGCGCGCCCATCGAAGTTTGCCGCGGTGCAACCGCGGCTGAAAGCGGCTTGCCCCGCTGCAACGGCGAGGCGTAACATGGGCGCGGGGAATCCCGGGGGAATCGCTGGAGAGATCCAAATGTCGATCAAGTTCCAAAGCCTGCCGTTCACCGAGCCGCTGATCGAAGCCGCGCCGGACACCACCGGCGTGTTCGCGCTGTGGCAGGACGGCGGCGTGATCTATCTCGGCAAGGCGTCCGCGGGCGCGGCCACGATTCGCAAGGCGCTGGGCGAGCAGTTCCAGGGGCGCCGGTGGAACAACGTTGCCGGCACGCGCTGCAGCTGGGAAATTGCGGAGGACGCGGACAAGCGCTACAGCGAGCTGCTGCGCGAGTTCGAGGCTGCGCACCACTGCGCGCCGCTCTGGAACGACCCGCAGCGCCTTCCTACGTAGCTTTCTTCGGTTTCTCCGCCGCCGGGCTGTCACCGGCGCGCTGCGCGCCCTGCGCGCTCTTAAGGATCACCAGGGCGTCGGCCATGTCGCCGCGCAGCATCGACAGCGACTCGTAGACATTCCCCGAGCGCGTGCGGAACCGTTTGCCGCCGTTCTCGAACATGCCGACGGCCAGCTCTTCGTCGGGGATCCTCAGCGCCTGGCCGTGCGTGTTCACGTAGTAGATGTGCCCGACGTGGCTGAGCGCGAGTGCGGTGCTCTCGAGGATCCCGTCGTAGGTGTCGTCCCTCCAGTCGCGCGACGAGCCCGAAAGCTGCTGATGGACCACCGAGGCTGCGACGTGCAGCGGCACCGGCTTGTCCGCGTCGTCCTTCTTCATGGGGGGTGAAGCACAATGCGCTCGCCGCAACGAGGCGGTCAAGGGATATTCGCCGCCCTGAGAGCAAAATCGGCGTCGCCGCCGCTCGCCAGGCTACCCCCGCGTCTGGTCGCCTGCCTTGCTGAGAATGGCCGACAGCCGGGGCATTTTGACGTCCGGCATCTCGACGGTGCCATCCATCCAAGCATCAAGCAGCGGTTCCAGCACGTCCAACTGAACCGCGAGCTTGTCCTTGCCGCGTAAAAGCTTGGCGGCGCGGTGTAACAGCGTCTGCTTGATGCTCAGAGGGGCATTCATACTTTTTCGTACTACCGGCTCAGGTTATCGCTAAGCCTTTGATTGTTGGTGGGTGCTGCAGGTTTTGAACCTGCGACCCCTTCCGTGTGAGGGAAGTGCTCTACCGCTGAGCTAAGCACCCGATCCGGCAGGAGAAACGATTTTAGCAAAAAGCCCACCGGCGATCATGGCAGAAACGAAAACCAGAATCTCCCCGCTGAGGTTCGAGATCGCAGCGCCGACGACGAGCGGCGCACTGGAGTAAAGTTATCCATGCAGGAGCCCCGCGATTTTCGCGCATTTTTGCGGACAGTCCGCCGGGGAGCTACCTATATGATGCCGCGATGATTTTTCGCCAGTTGTTCGATCCGCAGTCCTCGACCTATACGTACCTGCTTGCCGACCCGGGGTCGCGCGAGGCGCTGCTGATCGACCCGGTGTTCGAGCAGGCGCGGCGCGACGCCGCGCTCATCGACGAGCTCGGCGTGAAGCTCGCCTGGACGCTCGAGACCCACGTGCACGCCGATCACGTCACCGGCGCGTGGCTGCTGCGCGAGAAGCTGGGCAGCCGCATTGCTCTCTCTCAGCAAAGCGGCGCGGAGGGCGCAGACAGGTACCTGAAGCCTCAGGACCAGATTGCCTTCGGCAAGCGGCACGTCGAAGCCCGGCCCACTCCAGGCCACACCGCCGGCTGCATCACCTACGTGCTCGACGACCGCACGATGGCGTTCACCGGCGACGCGCTCTTCATCCGCGGCTGCGGCCGCACCGACTTCCAGGGCGGCGACGCGCGCACGCTCTACCGCAGCGTGCGCGAGCAGATTTTCTCGCTGCCCGACCGCTGCCTGGTCTATCCCGGGCACGACTACCGCGGCCTCACGGTCACCAGCGTCGGCGAGGAGAAGCTCTACAACCCGCGCCTCGCGGAATCGATCGGCGAGGGCGACTTCGCCGGCTACATGGGGAACCTCGGCCTGCCGCACCCGAAGCAGATGGAAGTCGCCGTTCCCGCGAACTTGAAGTGCGGCAAACCTGAAAAAACGAGCTCCCTCGATCCGGACTGGGCCCCGCTCACCTACACGTTCGCCGGGATCTGGGAAGTCCAGCCGCACTGGCTGGAGGAGCACCTGCGCGACGTGCAGATCGTCGACGTGCGCGAGCCCGACGAGTTCAACGGCCCGCTCGGCCATGTGCCCGGCGCGCGCTTGATACCCCTCGGAGCGCTCGCGAAGAACACGGAGAATCTTTCCAAGGCAACGCCGCTGGTCATGGTATGCCGCTCCGGCGCGCGCTCGGCGCAGGCCACGGTGCTTCTCGGCAAGGCGGGCTTCGAGAAGGTGGCGAACCTCTCGGGCGGCATGCTGCGGTGGCGGGCACAGCGCTTTTCCGTCGAGGGCGGCACCGACTGAACGTCCGTACCCGGTTCGCGCCCAGTCCCACGGGCTACCTGCACATCGGCGGCGCGCGCACCGCGCTCTTCTCGTGGGCTTACGCGCGGCGCCACGGCGGCGTCTTCGTGCTGCGCATCGAGGACACCGACCTCGAGCGCTCGACGCAGGCCTCGGTCGACGCGATCCTCGACGGCCTCAAGTGGCTCGGCATCGACTGGGACGAGGGCGCGTTCTTCCAGATGAAGCGCCTCGCGCGCTACAAGGAAATCGCCGATCGGCTCGTCGCCGCGGGCCACGCGTACCGCGACTACATGCCGAAGGAGGAGCTCGATGCCCTGCGGGCGCAGCAGCTCGCCCGCGGCGAGAAGCCGCGCTACGACCGCGCCATCGGACAGAAGTACCGCGGCGAAGGTCCGGCCGCCATTCGCTTCAAGACACCTCAGGAAGGCGACGTCGGCTGGAACGACCTCGTGAAGGGGCCGATCGCATTTCCCAACGCCGAGCTCGACGACCTCGTGCTGCTGCGCGCCGACGGCGTGCCGACCTACAACTTCGGCGTGGTGGTCGACGACATCGACATGAAGATGACTCATGTCATTCGCGGCGACGACCACGTGAACAATACGCCGCGTCAGATTCATGTTTATGAAAGATTAGGAACAACAATTCCTGACTTCGGGCACGTGCCCATGATTCTGGGTGCCGACGGCGAGCGCCTGTCGAAGCGGCACGGCGCGACCAGCGTGATGGACTATCGCGACGCCGGCTTCCTGCCGGAGGCGCTGTGCAACTACCTCGCGCGCCTGGGCTGGTCGCACGGCGACGACGAGATCTTCAGCATGGACCAGTTCAAGGGCTGGTTCGACCTCGAGCACGTCAGCGCCTCGCCGGCGCGTTTCGACGGCGAGAAGCTGAAGTGGCTGAACCAGCAATACATCAAGAGCGCGGACGCCGGGCGACTTGCTTCGCTTGTAAAGCTGCCGACCGACGGACCGCCGGTGGAGCGAGTCATCGACCTGGTGAAAGACCGCGCGAACACGCTGCGCCAGCTCGCCGACGAGGCGATGCTCTTCTACGCCAAGGACGTTCCCGAGGCCGCCGTTCCCGCCGAGGCGCGCGACGCGCTGCGGACTTTGCGAGCCAGGCTCGAGAAAGCGTCCTGGGACCGCGCCGCCATCAACGCCGCAATCAAGGAAACGCTCGCCGGCGCGGGCCTGAAGATGCCGCAACTCGCCATGCCGCTGCGCCAGGTGCTCACCGGCCGCACGCAGACGCCGTCGATCGACGCGGTGCTCGAGCTGCTCGGCCGCGAGACCGTGCTGCGGCGCCTGGAAAGGGTCTGAACATGCGCACCTTCGTCCTTGCACTCGCCATTGCCGTCAGCGGTAGCGCTCTCGCCGACATCGAGCCCGGCAACTGGGAGATGACCGTGAGTACCCAGGTCGAGGGCATCCCCGCCGGGGCCCTGGCGCCGATCGTGCAGACGCGCTGCCTGACGCGCGAGGACGCGCGCGATCCGAGCCGCCTGGTCGGCGGAGCGGGGTGCGAGTTCTCCGACCGGCGCGACACCGGCTCGGAAATGAGCTTCAACGTCTCCTGCGGCGGGCAGCTGCCCATGCGCGGTAGTGGTCTGGTGCGCTACACGTCGCAATCCGTCGACGGCTCGCTAGAGCTTTCCGCCGAGACCGGCGGCCAGAAAATCATGACACGCTCGCGAGTCGTCGGACGCCGGCTCGGCGCCTGTTAGCCGGGTTATAATCCGCGCCCTCGGTCGGGGGTATAGCTCAGCTGGGAGAGCGCTTGCATGGCATGCAAGAGGTCAGCGGTTCGATCCCGCTTACCTCCACCAACCGACGCAGCAGAAGAAGCACGACGCCTCGCAGTCCCCATCGTCTAGAGGCCTAGGACATCGCCCTTTCACGGCGGTAACCGGGGTTCGAATCCCCGTGGGGACGCCAGCCCAACCAGCGTGGAGCGGTACAGTGGCAACTGATTCACCCGAAACGACCCGCAAGGCGTTGATCGACGCGCTGCTCCTCAAGCTTCCCGGGGTGGTCGGCAAGAAGATCAACAAGCTCGACGCCTATTTCGTCAGCGACCGGATGTTCGCCTGCATCAGCGGCGAAGGCCTGGGGCTGCGCCTGCCCGTCGCGACCGTGACCGAGCTGCAGTTCTCGAGGAACGACGTCGTTCCGTTTCAGCCCGGCAATCTCAGCGCGGGAGCCACGCGGGAGTGGGTGCAGATCAACCGACCGGATGCGGCCAGCTACCAGCAGGACCTCGAGCTGATCAAGACTTCGCTGGACTTCGTGAAGGCCGGCAGAAGGTAGGGTCATGAGCGCATACGACGATCCTCCGCGCCGCAAGCTTCCGGTCGTTCGCATCCTCCTCGTCGTTGTCGCTGCGGGCCTGATCGCCGCCGGAATCCACTTCCGTGCGCGCTTCGAGACGCAGCCGCCGCAGGTCCGGCTTGCGCCGGACTCCGATGTGATCGGCACCGCGCCGCTGGAGATCAGCGTGACCGATGCCGGCGCCGGCCTGAAATCGCTATCGATCATGCTTGGGGAAACCAGTATCGCCGCCGAGCGGTTCGCATCGCCGGTCGCGGAAAAAAAGCTGAGCGTCGCCCTGTCCAAACTGCCGGGAATCAAGGAAGGACCGGCGACGCTGCGCGTCGTCGCCCGCGATGCCTCGCTCTGGGGCTGGTTCAGGGGCAACCAGGCGGTGCTCGAGCGCAAGCTGACGCTCGACCTCACGCCGCCCACGCTCGAGATCGTCGCCGACGACCGCTATATCAGCTTCGGCGGCGCCGGTGCCCTCGTCTACAAGACCTCGGCCGATGCCGCGACCAGCGGCGTGCGGGTCGGCAAGCATTTCTTTCCCGGCTTCCCCGGCCAGATCAAGGACAAGCCCGAGCACCTGCTCGTGTTCTTCGCGCATCCCTACGACACGCCGCCGGGAACCCGGGCCGTGCTGGTGTCCACCGACAAGGCGGGCAACACGCGCGACATGCCGCTCGTCTATGAGCTGAAGGACGTGAAGTACCGCAAGAGCACCCTCACGCTGTCCGACGGCTTCCTGCAGAACACCGTGTCGGCCCTGGCGCGCGAGCCCGCGGTGCGGC
>DATBSZ010000012.1:0-1995 GCA_036559525.1 Burkholderiales bacterium | reverse complement strand
CCAGCCGGCGGCCCACCACCACGGCAAGCACTGAGCTCCCCGCAGCGTCAGGCCCGACGAGCGGCTCGGCGCTCGCGCGCATCCTGCTCCTTGTGTATGCCCTGCTCGTCGTTTACGCCACGCTTTACCCGCTTGCCGGGTGGCGCGACGTCGGCCTCTCGCCGCTTGCCTACCTGACCGGGCCCTGGCCGCGCCATTTCACCGCATTCGACCTGGCGGTGAACGTGGCCGGCTACGTGCCCCTGGGCCTGCTCGCCGTCGTGGCGCTCTACCCGAGGGTGCGCCGTCTCGCGGCGTTTGCCATTGCGGTCGCGGGGGCTGCCGCGCTGTCGCTCTCTCTCGAAGCCGGGCAGAGCTACCTCCCGGCGCGGTTCCCGACCAACCTCGACGTGCTGTGCAACGTTGGCGGCGCGGCGCTCGGCGCCGCGCTCGGGCAGCACTTCACGCCGCTCATCGCCGGAGGGCCGTTGTCGCGCTGGCGAGAAGCCGCGTTCAGCCGCGACACCGGGACCGAATTCGGCCTGGTGCTGATGGCGCTATGGCTTTTCATTCAGCTCAACCCGGCGGCGCTGCTTTTCGGCGCCGGCGATCTCCGGGATTACCTCGCCCCGCTGGAGGGGCGCGCGCGCCGGCCGGAGTTCTTCGTCTCGACCGAAGCGTTCACCGCCGCGGCGAACCTGGTCGCCGTCGCGCTCATCCTCTCGGTGCTGGCGGCGCCGGGACGCCCGGTGCGCGCCATGGTCCTCGGCGTGGTGTTCGCCGCGCTGGTCGTGAAGACGGCCGCGTTCGCGATCCTGATGCGCGCCGAGAACGTGCTCGCCTGGCTCACGCACGGCGCGCAACTCGGCCTCGCGCTCGGCATCGCGGCTGCGCTCGCCGCCGTCGCGTTGCCGCGCACTGCGCGCCTTATTACTGCCGCGGTGCTGCTGATGGCGACAACGGTGCTGGTCAACCTCTCGCCGCCGAATCCCTACCTTGCCGATTCGCTGAAGGTCTGGCAGCAGGGGCACTTCCTCAACTTCAATGGGATGACGCGCCTCGTGAGCGCGTTATGGCCCTTCATCGCGCTGGGCTATTTGATGTACCTCGCCTCAAGGCGGCGAGAGGCGGTCAGCTAGAATGCAGGGTTCATGTCCTACTACTCGAAGCACGTATTTTTCTGCTGCAATCAGCGCGACGGCGGCGATCGCCCCTGCTGCAACGCCAAGGGCGCTTCCAAAATGCGCGACTACGCGAAGGGTCGCATCAAGGCGCTCGGTCTCGCCGGCGAAGGCAAGATCCGCATCAACCAGTCGGGTTGCCTCGACCGCTGCGAGGAGGGCCCCTGCGTCGTGGTGTACCCCGACGCGGTCTGGTACACCTACGTCGACCAGTCCGACATCGACGAAATCATCGAGGAGCACCTGCAGAACGGTCGCATCGTAGAACGCCTCAGGATGTAATGCGGGCGAGCACCCGTCGCGAATACATCGCCGGCCCGGCCGGACGCATCGAGTGCGCCGTCGACAAGCCGGAGGGAATCGCACGGGGCGTCGCGCTCATCGCCCATCCGCACCCCCTCTTCGGCGGGACGCTCGACAACAAGGTGGTGCAAACGCTAGCCCGCGCGCTCGTCGAGCTCGGCTACGAGACCTGGCGACCGAACTTTCGCGGCGTCGGTGAAACCGAGGGTGTGCACGACGAAGGCCGCGGCGAGCTGGAAGATCTTGCAACCATCGTGAACAAACTCGGGCCCCCCACGCTTGTTCTTGCCGGATTTTCCTTCGGCGCATCCCTGGTCGCGCGGCTCGCCGAGCGGGTGAAGCCAGCGTGGCTGGTGCTGGTCGGCCTGGGAATCACGCGGCTCGCGGCGCCGCCGGTCCCTGAAGGCACGCTCGTGATCCACGGCGAGAACGACGACACGGTGCCGCTCGCCGAAGTGCTGGAGTGGGCGCGGCCGCAGGAGCTTCCGGTGGTGCTGGTGCCCGGCGCCGATCATTTCTTTCACCGCAAGCT
>DATBSZ010000011.1:0-18030 GCA_036559525.1 Burkholderiales bacterium | reverse complement strand
ACCGGCCGCAGGTCGACCAGCGACCCGGGCAGGAAGGCGCGGATGCCGTTGGCCATGACCGTCAGGCCGCCCTTCACCTTGCCGGTAATGACGCCCTTGATCTTCTCGCCGCTCTCCAGCGCCTTTTCGAGGCCGATCCAGGCCGCCATGCGCTTGGCCTTGTCGCGCGACAGGCGCGTCGAGCCGTAGCCGTCTTCCAGCGCTTCGATGGAAACGCTGACGAAGTCGCCGACCTTGACGTCGACCTGCCCGGCGTCGGTGCGGAATTCTTCGATCGCGATCGTGCTTTCCGACTTCAGCCCCGCGTTCACCACTACGAAGTTGTCGTCGATGCTGACCACCTCGGCGGTGATCACCTCGCCGACGCGCATCTCTTTGCGATTGAGGCTCTCTTCGAACAGCGCCGCGAACGACTCGCTGGCGGGGGATTTGGACGGCTGCGGGGAAACACTGGCCATGTAAATTGAAAAAACCTTTTCAAACCGGAGACTTGGGCTCCGGGCTAAGTTGCAAACCGGGCGCCGCCACGTGGCCCGCCCGCCCATAACTCCAAAATTCGGTCGACCCCCTCTTCAATCGAAAGCGCCGACGAATCCAGCACTTGCGAATCGGGCGCCGGAACCAGGGGCGCCACGGCACGGGTCGCGTCGCGCTTGTCGCGCTCGGCGAGGTCCCGCGAAAGGGCGCCCAGATTAGCAGCGATTCCTTTTTCTATCAACTGCTTATACCTGCGTTGAGCGCGGATTTCCGGACCCGCTGTCAAGAAAATTTTGAGCGCCGCATCCGGGAACACGATGGTCCCCATGTCGCGCCCATCCGCTACCAGCCCGGGGGGTTGCCGGAACGCCCTCTGGCGGGTCAAAAGGGCCGCCCGCACCTTGCGCATCGGCGCGATCTCGGACGCCCGACTGCCCACCGTCTCGTGCCGGATTTGTGCGCTAACATCTTGGTCTTCAAGGAGAATTTCGTCTTCCTGAAACACGACGTCCATGTGCTCGGCGGCGTCGGCGATCGCCGCTTCGTCCTGCAGGCCCTGCCGCAAGGCAACCAGGGCGACCAACCGGTACAAGGCCCCGCTTTCCAGGTAGTGGAAGCCGAGCGCCCCGGCCACGCGCTTGGCGATCGTGCCCTTGCCCGACGCCGAGGGGCCATCGATCGCGATCACGGGGATGTGTGCCGACATGCGCGCGGTTATTCTGCCGCACGAAAGGGGGCCACAAGACGAAACGCCGCTCTGTCCTGCAGATCACGGGCGCGGTGCTCATCGCGCCGCACGTCGTCGCGCAGCCTGCGAAGAAGATTCACCGCGTCGGCTTCGTCGCCACTACCTCTCCGCTCGCCGAAATCTCGGGCCCTGACCCTGCGAACCCTTTTGTGCGCGCATTCGTCCATGGGCTGCGCGATCTCGGCTACGTCCAAGGCAAGAACCTCGTTCTGGAGATGCGAACGCTCGAAGGAAAGCCCGAGCGCCTCCAAGTGCTCATGGCCGATTTCGTCCGCCTCAAGATGGAAGTCGTCTTCCTGCCTTCGTCGCTGCTCGTGCCGCCCGCGCACAAGGCGGCACCGACGCTGCCGATCGTCGGGCTGGTGAATGCAGGCCACCTGATCAGCACGGGTCTCGCGCAGAGCATGGGGCGTCCGGGTGGCACGATCACGGGACTTTCCCTCGACGTGGACGAGGATCTCGAAGCCAAGCGCGTCGAGCTGTTCGCCGAACTCGTGCCGCGCGCGAGGCGCATCGCGTTCGTCGGGTTGCGCGAGGAGTGGGAAAGGCCGTACGCGGTCAAGATGCGGGCCGCGGCGGAACGGCGGGGCAAGACCATGGTCCTCGTCGAATCCGCTCCGGGGGATTTCGCGCCGGCGTTCTCGCGGCTGAAGCAGGAAGGGGTTGATGCATACATGGTCGAGCGCAGCCCACGTGCATACGGCCGCCGCCACGAGATCGGCCAGCTCGTGGTGGCGAGCGGGTTGCCGGGGTCGTGCGGGCAGGCCGAGCTGGTCGAGCAGGGCTGCCTGATGTCCTACAGCCCGGATAACAACGATCTTGCGCGCCGCTTGAGCGTCTACGTCGACAAGATCCTCAAGGGGGCCAAACCGGGCGACTTGCCGATCGAGGCGCCGACCAAGTTCGAGCTGACGATCAACGCGAAAACCGCGAAGGCTCTCGGCCTCGCGATCCCGCAGTCCGTGCTGCTGCGCGCCGACCGGGTCATCGAATGAGCTTCTAACTGTCCTTGCCGTCGAGACTCTCGAGATCCGCAAGGTCCTTGGCTCGACCCGATGCCCGCTTGTTGGCCCGGAACTCCGCCAGGCCAATGAATGGGAGGCGCACGCCGGCGATCGTGATCTCGGCGCGGTTCGGATAGCAAGCATCGAAGTCCACCCCGCTCAATCCCGTGAGCAGATCGATCCGCGAAGGCGGGTAGCCGAGCTGCACGACTGCACTGGGCTGGAGGAAGTCCTCGCGTTTCAATCCAAGGCTGCCGAAACCGAATCCGGACAGCGCCTGAAGCAATCGATCAACGTTTGCGGGCGTCGACCGGATCCAGATGTCCAGATCACCGGTGTAGCGCGGATGTCCATGCGCCGCGAGCGCGTAGCCGCCTACGATTAGGTACTCAACCCCGGCTGAGCCGAGTAACTCGACAAACTCTCTGAAGTCCTTGTTCAGCATCCGGGCGCCCCGCGGCGGCCTCCTGGCGCAACTGCTCGACGGCGGCAAGGCGCTCTTCGGGCGGGCGCGAAAGCCAATATTCGCGGTCTCGTGGCGGGGCCTTCAGTGAAGTGCGCGTAACGACCTTCTTCATCGTGAGCATTATATCCCCGCCCTCAGGCAACGATGGCAGAGAACACCTCGAAGTACTCTGGAAAGGTCTTCGCGACGCACTGGGGGTCGTTGATGCGCACCGGCACGCCGCCGAGCGCGGCGAGCGAGAAGCTCATCGCCATGCGGTGATCGTCGTAGGTGTCGACCAGAACATTTCCTTTAAGAGCCGCCGGCGGGGAAATCTTCAAGAAATCCGCACCCTCCTCGACCTGAGCGCCGAGCTTGCGCAGCTCGGTGGCCATCGCCGCCAGACGATCGGTTTCCTTGACGCGCCAGCTCGCCACGTTGCGGATCGTGCTCGGCCCGTCGGCGAACAGCGCGAGCACGGCGGCGGTCATCGCGGCGTCGGGAATGTGGTTCATGTCCATGTCGACGGGCTTGAGCTTTTTTTCGCCGGAGACCTCGATGGCATCTGCTTCCATGGAAACCCGGGCCCCCATCCGCTCCAGCACTTCCGTGAAACGCACGTCGCCCTGGATGCTGCCGCGCCCGACACCTTCCACGCGCACCGGTCCGCCGCCGATCGCGCCGGCGGCGAGGAAATAGGAGGCGGAGGACGCGTCGCCCTCGACGTAGATCTTTCCCGGCGAGCGATAGGCGCCCGCGGGGACGTCGAAGTAGCGCCAGCCGGTGCGCTTCACCTCGATGCCGAAGCGCTTCATCACGTTTAGGGTGATCTCGACGTAGGGCCTGGAGATCAGCTCGCCCTGCACCTCGACGCGCGCCGGCTTGCCCGCAAGCGGGAGCGCCATCAGCAGCGCGGTGAGGAACTGCGACGAGACGTCTCCCCGCACCCGCAGTTTTTCCAGAGAGAGCCTGCCGGGATGAACGGCAAGCGGCGGGAATCCTTCCTTCCCCAGGTAGTCGATGCGCGCGCCGATGCCGCGCAGCGCATCCACCAGGTCGCCGATCGGGCGCTCGTGCATGCGCGGCACTCCCGAAAGGCGGTATTCGCCGCCGGAGAAGGCAAGCGCCGCGGTGAGCGGCCGGAACGCGGTGCCGGCGTTGCCGAGAAACAGGTCGGCCTGCTTGACCGGAAATGGCCCGCCGACGCCCTTGACGGTATTCCCTTCGAAAGAAACACCGAGGCGAGCCAGCGCCTCGCGCATCACGCGCGTGTCGTCGGCGTCGAGCAGGCCGTCGAGCTCGGTCGCGCCTTGCGCCAGCGCGGCGAGCAGGAGGACCCGGTTGGAGATGCTCTTCGACCCTGGGAGCCGCACCGTGCCCGCGGCACGCGACGCGGGCTTCAGCTCGAGCGAATCCACTTGTTGCGCGCTTCCCGCGCGGCGGCAAAGACCTTTTCCAGCCCGGCCGCGTCGCCTTTCTGGATCAGCTTGCGGATCGAGCCGAGCTCGTTCGCGTAGGACTTCAGTTCCTGCAGCACCCGGTCGCGGTTCGCGAGGCAGATGTCGCGCCACATCTCGGGGTGGCTCGAGGCGATGCGCGTGAAGTCGCGGAATCCTCCGGCGGCGAAGGAAAAGAGCTGCTCGGAATTGTTGCGCTTCGCGACGCCGTGCACCAGCGCGTAGGCCAGGACGTGCGGCAGGTGGCTGACCGTTGCGAGCACGGCGTCGTGCTCCTCGGGGTCCATGCGCGACACGCGCGCACCGCAGGCAGACCACGCCGCTTCGACTTTCGCGATATCCGGCTTGGAATTCTCCCGCAGCGGCGTCAGCACGACGCGCCGGTTGCGAAATAGCTCCGCGCTCGCCGCGCCGGCGCCGCTGTTCTCGGCGCCGGCGATCGGATGCGCGGGCACGAATTGCGCGACCTTCTTGCCGAGCGCCTTGCGCGCCGCCGCGATCACGTCGCGCTTCGTGCTCCCGCCGTCGGTGATGAGCGCCTTTGCATCGGCCAACGATGCAAATACGGAGGGAAACTGCGCCACCGGCGTCGCGACCAGGATCAGATCCGCGCCGCGCGCCGCAGTGGCGGGATCCGGCGCAATCGAGTCGATCGCGCCGCGCTCCAGGGCGAGCTTCAGGTTCGCCGCGTTGCGACCGACGCCGACGACTTGCGTCGCGAGCTTGGCCTGCTTCAGCGCGAGCGCGAAAGAGCCGCCGATCAGGCCGACGCCGACAACCGCGAGCTTCATTGCCTCATTTCATTCTTTGAGGCTGGCAGCGAGCGCGCCCAGGAACTTCTCGTTCTCCTGAGCCGTGCCCACGGTAACGCGCAGGTGCTCGGGCAGCCCGTAGCCGCCGCCCACCGGGCGCACGATCACGCCCCGGCGCAGCAACCGCTTGTAGATTTCCGGGGCCTTTCCCACCTGTAGGGTGATGAAGTTGCCGTGCGACGGGATGTACTTGAGGCCGAGCCCGCGCGCGCCTTCTTCGAGCTGCCGCAGTCCCTGCAGGTTCTCGGCGTAGCTGCGCGCCACGAACTCCATGTCGTCGAGCGCCGCGGTCGCCGCGGCGAGCGCGATGCTGTTGACGTTGAAGGGCTGCCGCACCCGGTTCATGACGTCGGCGACCGAGGGATGCGCCAGCGCATAGCCGACGCGCAGCCCGGCGAGCCCGTAGGCCTTCGAGAAGGTGCGCGTGACGACCAGGTTGGGATGGCGCTTGACGAGCTTGAACGTGTCGCTGCGCAGGTCGGGCACCAGGTACTCGTTGTAGGCCTCGTCGAGCACCACCAGGACGCGCTCGGGCACGCGCTTGAGGAACGCTTCCACTTCCTCGTGGCGCGCGAAGGTCCCGGTCGGGTTGTTGGGGTTGGCGAGCCACGCGACGGTGGTCTCGTCGTCGATCGCCTTCACCATCGCCTCGAGGTCATGGCCGTAGTTCTTCGCCGGCACCACGATCGAGCGCGCGCCGCGCGCCTGAGTGGCGAGAGGGTACACGGCGAAGCAGTGCTGCGAGAACACCGCGGCGCGGCCCGGCCCGAGGAAGGCGAGCGCAGCGAGCTCGAGCACGTCGTTCGAGCCGTTGCCGAGCACGATCGATCCCATGTCGACGCCGTAGCGCCGGGCGAGCGCCTGCTTCAGCTCGAAGCCGTTGCCGTCGGGATAGCGCGCGATGTCGCCGAGCGCCGCCTCGATCGCGGCGCGGGTGCGCGGGCCGATGCCGCGCGGGTTCTCGTTGGAGGCGAGCTTCACGATGTTGCGCTCGTCGAGACCCATCTCGCGCGCGAGCTCCGAGATCGGCTTGCCCGGCTGGTAAGGCGCGATCGAGCGCACATAGGAAGGCGACAGCTCGCAGGGATCCATCAACATTTTCTAGTTTGCTGCCGGGTAGGAGCCCAGCACCTTTAGGTAAGGGGCCAGGCGCTTCAGCTCAGCCAGCGCCCTCGCCACGGTTTCGTCCTTCTGGTGCCCTTCGACGTCGATGAAGAACATGTATTCCCAAAGCGCCGATCGCGCCCGCGCGGGGCGCGACTCGATGCGCGTCATGCTGACGCGGTGCTGGGCAAGCGGCGTGAGAAGCGCGTGCACCGCGCCGGGCTTGTTCTCGGCCGAAAGGACGATCGAGGTGCGGTCCTTGCCGGTGGGCGCGGGATCGACATTGCCGAGGACGAGAAAGCGCGTGGTGTTGTTCGGATCGTCCTCGATCGCGCGCGCGAGCACGCCGAGCTGGTAGCGCTCGGCCGCCGCCTCGCCGGCGATCGCCGCCGCCGCGGGCTCGTCGGCTGCGCGCCGCGCAGCGTCGGCATTCGAGGTCACCGGCACTCTTTCGACGCTGGGCAGGTTTTGCGCCAGCCAGCCGTTGCATTGCGCCAGCGACTGGGCGTGGGAATAGATGCGGCGGATGGCCTGAAGGCCGCTCGCCTTGGAAAGCAAATTTTGCTGGACCCGAAGCTCGACCTCGCCGCAGATGCGAAGCGGCGTGGCGAGCAAGAGATCGAGCGTGCGGCCCACTGCGCCCTCCGTGGAATTCTCGACCGGCACCACGGTGAACTGGGCCGAGCCTGACTCGCAGCGGCGAAACGCCTCGTCGACCGATGCCGCCGGCAGCGCCTCCACCGCACGGCCGAAGTGCTTGCGCACCGCCTGCTCGCTGAACGTGCCTTCCGGCCCGAGGTAGGAGACGCGGATCGCCTCCTCCAGCCCGCGGCACGCCGAGATGATCTCGCGGAACACCGCGGCGACGCGATCGGCCGCGAGGATGCCCGCCTTCGCCGAGAGCCTGTTCAGGATTTCGGCCTCGCGCTCCGGCCGGTAGGCGCCCGCGCCCTGCTTCAGCGCGCCGATTTTCTGCGCCAGCCCCGCCCGGCGCTGCAACAGCGCCGCGACCTCGTCGTCGACGCGGTCGATTTCAGCGCGCAGTTTTTGGATCTCGTCAGCCATCCACCGGAAGATACCGTACCGCGAGGACCCCGTTCAGGCCAGCAAGCTCCTTGAGCGCCTCGGCGGTCACCGAAGTATCGGTATCGACCAGCGTATACGCCATCTCGCCCTTGGACTTGTTCAGCATGTTGTGGATGTTGATCTTTCGGCGCCCGAGCGCGTGCGAGATGCTGCCGAGCATGTCGGGCACGTTGGCGTTGGCGATGGCGAGCCGGTAGGGCGCCTCGCGCGGCATCGCCGCGTCGGGGAAGTTGACCGCATGCTGCAGGTTGCCGTGCTCGAGGTAGTCCCGCAGCTGGTCGACGACCATCACGGCGGAGTTGTCTTCGGCCTCGCCGGTCGATGCGCCGAGGTGCGGCAGCGCGATCACGCCGGGCGCGCCAATCAGCGCAGGGCTCGGGAAATCGGTCACGTACCACTTCAGGCGGCCGCTCGCGAGGCCCTGCGTCACCGCGTCTTCGGCCACCACGCCATCGCGCGAGAAGTTGAGCAGCACCGAGCCGGCGCGCATGTGCTCGATGTTCTTCGCGTTGACGAGGTGCCGGGTCTTTTCCAGGAGCGGCACGTGCAGGCTGACGAAGTGGCTCGACTTCAGCACCTCGTCGACCGAGCCGGCGCGCTTGACCTGCGAGGGCAGGCTCCAGGCGGCCTCGACGGTAATGTGCGGGTCGTAGCCCAGCACGTTCATGCCCAGGCGGATCGCCGCGTCGGCGACCAGGCTGCCGATCTTGCCCAGGCCGATCACGCCCAGGGTATGGCCGGGGAGCTCGAAGCCGGCGAACTGCTTTTTCCCGTCTTCGATCTTCCTTTCCAGGTCGGAAGAATTCTTCTGCGTAGCGACGAATTCGAGGGCCGGCGCGAGGTTGCGCGCGGCGATGAGCATCCCCGCGAGCACCAGCTCCTTCACCGCGTTGGCGTTGGCGCCCGGCGCATTGAACACCGGCACGCCGCGCCTGGAGAGCGCAGCGACCGGAATGTTGTTGGTGCCGGCGCCGGCACGGCCCACGGCCCGCAGCGAGGGGCCGAACTCGAACTTGTGCAGGTCCTGGGAGCGCACCAGGATCGCCTCGGGATCGTTCGCCTCCTTGACCACCGCGTACTTCTCCGGGGGAAAGCGCTTCAGGCCGACCTGGGCGATCTGGTTGATCACCAGGATCTCGCGCTTCGCCGCGTGCGCCTTAGCCATGCTTCTTCTCGAAGTCGCGCATATAGCCGACAAGGGCTTGCACACCCTCGAGCGGCATCGCGTTGTAGATCGACGCGCGCATGCCGCCGACGGAACGGTGGCCCTTGAGCTGGGTAAGCCCGCGCTCGGCCGCGCCCTTCAGGAAAGCTTCATCCAGAGACTTGTCCTTCAACGTGAAGGGAATGTTCATCCGCGAGCGGTCTTCCTTCGCGACTGGATTCCTGAAAAAGGCGCTCGAATCGAGGTAGTCGTACAGCGCTTTCGCCTTCGCGACGTTCCTATTCTCGATTTCGGCCAGACCGCCGAGCTGCTTCAGCCACTTGAACACCAGGCCGGCGACATACATCGAATAGGTGGCCGGCGTATTCAGCATCGAATCGGCGTCCGCCTGCAGCTTGTAGTCCATGACCGTCGGCGTGCCTTTCGCCGCCTGGCCGATCAGGTCCTCGCGCACGAGGACGATGGTGAGGCCCGCGGGTCCCGCGTTCTTCTGCGCGCCGGCGTAGATCAGCCCGAACTTCGACACCTCGAGCGGGCGCGACAGGAAGTGCGAAGAGGCGTCCGCGACCAGGGGTATTTCCGCCTTGGGAATCGAATGGTATTCGACGCCGCCGATCGTCTCGTTCGAGCAATAGTGCAGGTAGGCCGCGTCCTTCCTCACGGAGAAATTCTTGGGCGCGTAAGTGAAGTTGCGGTCCTCGGAGCTCGCGGCGATCGCAACGTCGCAGTAGTTCTTCGCCTCCTTCACCGCCTTCTTCGACCACTCGCCGGTCACGACATAGTCGGCCTTGCCCTTGCCGCGCAGCAGGTTCATCGGCACCTGGGCGAACTGCAGGGTCGCGCCGCCCTGCAGGAACAGCACCTTGTAGCCCGCCGGCACGGCGAGCAGCGAGCGCAGGTCGGCCTCGGCCTCGGCAGCGATCGACATGAACTCGGGGCCGCGGTGGCTCATTTCCATCACCGACATGCCGCTGCCGCGCCAGTCGAGCATCTCGTCGCCGGCGCGTGCGAGGACTTCCGCGGGGAGCATCGCGGGCCCCGCGCTGAAATTGAAGATGCGGGACATCAATGGACTGTGGGCGGCGGCGACTCCGGCGGCGGCAATTCCTCGTGGCCATCCCCATTTCCGCCCTCGTTTCCTCCGTTGCCACCGCCGTTGCCGTTGCCGCCGAGGTCGCGTTCCTCGATGCGCTCCACGCCGGCGAGCCTCTCGCCCGCGTCGAGCGAGATCAGGGTCACGCCCTGGGTCGAGCGGCCCATCTCGCGGATCTGCGATACCGCGGTGCGGATCAGAACGCCGCCGGTCGAGATCAGCATCACCTGGTCGTGCTCCTCGACCAGCACCGCGCCGACGACCGCGCCGTTGCGCTCGGACACCTGGATCGCGATCACGCCCTGGCCGCCGCGACCGTGGCGCGGGTATTCGGCGACCGAGGTGCGCTTGCCATATCCGTTGGCCGTGGCGGTAAGCACCGCGCGCGATTCGTCCTTCGCCGCCAGCATGCAGACCACGCGCTGCTCCGCACCCAGGCGCATCCCGCGCACGCCGGTCGCCTGGCGGCCCATCGGGCGCACGTCGCCTTCCTCGAAGCGCACCGCCTTGCCGTCCGAGGAAAAGAGCATCACGTCGTACTTCCCGTCGGTGAGCGCGGCGCCGACCAGGTAGTCGCCCTCCTCCAGGCCGACGGCGATGATGCCGCTCGGGCGCGGGCGCGAGAATTCGGCGAGCGGGGTCTTCTTCACCGTGCCATGCGCGGTCGACATGAACACATAATGATTCTCGTCGAACTCCTTCACCGGCACGACCGCCGTGATCTTCTCGCCCTCCTCGAGCGGGAACATGTTGACGATCGGCTTGCCGCGCGCCGAGCGGCTGCCGGCCGGCACCTCGTAAACCTTGAGCCAGTAGAGCCGGCCGCGGTTCGAGAAGCACAGCAGGTAGTCGTGCGAGTGGGCGACGAACAGGCGCTCGATGAAGTCGTCTTCCTTCATCGTGGTCGCGGTCTTCCCCCGGCCGCCCCGTCTTTGTGCCCGGTAGTCGGTGAGCGGCTGCGACTTGACGTAGCCGCCGTGCGAGAACGTCACCACCATGTCCTGCGGCGCGATCAGGTCCTCGATTGAAATATCCTCTGCGACGGTGACGATCTCGCTCTTGCGCTTGTCGGCGAATTCCTCCCGCAGCTTGCGCAGCTCCTCGCCGATGATCTTCGTGATGCGGGCGGGCTTCGCGAGGATGTCCAGGAGATCGGTAATCGCAACGATCACTTCGCGGTACTCGTCGCGGATCTTGTCCTGCTCGAGCGCCGTGAGGCGCTGCAGCCGCAGCTCGAGGATCGCTTGCGCCTGCTCGTCGGAGAGGTGGTAGCCGTCGTCCTTCAACCCGTAGAGATCGCTCAGTCCCTGAGGACGGAACTGCGCCACCGAGGTGCTGCCAATCAAGGCCTTCACGAGGTCGGAGCCCCAGGCGCGTCCCATGAGGCCGCGCTTGGCATCGGCAGGGCTCGGCGCTTTCTTGATCAGGTCGATCACCTCGTCGACGTTCGACAGTGCCACGGCCAGGCCTTCGAGCACGTGGCCGCGCTCGCGCGCCTTCCTCAGCTCGTAGACCGTGCGGCGCGTCACCACCTCGCGGCGGTGGGAGATGAACGACTCGAGCAGCTCCTTCAGCGACAGCACGCGCGGCTGGCCGTCGACCAGCGCCACCATGTTCATGCCGAAGGTGTCCTGGAGCTGCGTCTGCTTGTAGAGGTTGTTCAGCACCACTTCCGGCAGCTCGCCGCGCTTGAGCTCGATCACCACGCGCATGCCATCCTTGTCGGACTCGTCGCGGATGTCGGAGATGCCCTCGAGCCTCTTCTCGGTGACCATCTCCGCCATGCGCTCGAGCAGCGCGCGCTTGTTCACCTGGTAGGGCAGCTCGTCGACGATGACGGCGTGCCGGTCGCCCTTGCCGATCTCCTCGAAATGCGTGCGGGCGCGCATCACCACGCGGCCGCGGCCGGTACGGTAGCCCTCGTGCACGCCGGCAAGCCCGTAGATGATTCCCGAGGTCGGGAAATCCGGCGCCGGCATGAGCTTGATCACCTCCTCGATCGCGCAGTGCGGCTGCGCGAGGACGTGGAGGCAGGCGTCGACCACCTCGCCCAGGTTGTGCGGCGGGATGTTGGTCGCCATGCCGACGGCGATGCCCGAAGAGCCGTTGACCAGGAGGTTCGGCGCGCGCGTCGGCAGCACCGCAGGCTCGCGCTCCTTGCCGTCGTAGTTCGGCACGAAGTCGACCGTCTCCTTGTCGATGTCGACCAGCATCTCGGCGGCGATCTTTTCCAGCCGGCATTCGGTGTAGCGATAGGCCGCGGCGGAATCGCCGTCGACCGAGCCGAAATTGCCCTGGCCGTCGATCAGCGGATAGCGCATCGAGAAGTCCTGGGCCATGCGCACCAGGGCCTCGTAGGTCGCCGCGTCGCCGTGCGGGTGGTACTTGCCGAGCACCTCGCCGACGATGCGCGCGCATTTCACGTAGGGCCGGTTCCACACGTTGTTCGCCTCGTTCATGGCGAACAGCACCCGCCGGTGGACCGGTTTCAGGCCGTCCCGGACGTCGGGAAGCGCACGCCCGACGATCACGCTCATCGCGTAGTCGAGGTAGGAGCGCCGCATCTCCTCTTCGAGCGAGATCGGCAGCGTTTCTTTGGCGAATTGGTCCATCGGGAAGGGCTCAAATTTTATCATGCAAGCATCGGTTTTCCCTCTAAAAACAGCTTGTCCGGGAACGTTTTCCTGTGCTTAAATTCGCTCGTCTCGAGACGACAAAAAACCGGGAGGAAAATGAAACCGCAGAGGCTCGTTCTGATCGCCGCCGCGCTCGCTTTCATCGGCGCCTGCGCCACCGAACCGGAGAAACCCGCACCGGCGCCCGCTCCGGCACCGGCACCCGCGCCCGTAGCCTCGCCGAAGCCCGTGCCGGCCCCGCCGCCGCCGGCGCCGGTGGCCGCGAAGCCGGAACCGAAGCCCGAGCCGCCGAAGAAGCCCGCGGTGACGAATCTCGCATCGACCGAGCTCTTCGAGTTCAACAAGGCGGTGCTTACCCAGGAAGCGCGCTCGAAGCTCGACAACGAAGTGGTCGCCAAGCTGCGCGACCTGAAGGACGTGCGCTACATCATCGTCAACGGCCACGCGGACCGGCTGGGATCGCCGCAGTACAACCAGCGCCTGTCCGAGAAGCGCGCCGACGCGGTGCGCGCGTACCTGGTGTCGAAGGGCGTGGACGCGGCGAAGGTTGAAACTCTCGGCTTCGGCAAGACGCTTCCGGTCAAGTCCTGCCCGGACCAGAAGGACCGCAAGGGCCTGATCGATTGCCTGAGCCCCAACCGGCGCGTCGTAGTCGAGGTCCAGGGCACGCCAAGATAAGCGGCCCTTTCCTCGTCAGCGCCCGCTGGGTCGTACCGGTCGAGCCGGCGGGCGCGATCTTCGAGCATCATGCCGTCGCGGTGCGCGGTGGCGTCATCGAGCAGCTTCTTCCGTTGGCAGAGGCTGCAAGGCAGTTCCCCGACTACGAACGCGTAGAGCTCCCGGAGCACGTCCTTATTCCAGGGCTCGTCAACGCGCACACCCACGCGGCCATGTCACTGATGCGCGGCATGGCCGACGACCTGCCCCTGATGCGCTGGCTGCAGGAGCACATCTGGCCGGCGGAAACGAAACACGTCTCGCCGCGCTTCGTGCGCGACGGCACGGCGCTCGCCTGCGCGGAAATGCTGCGCGGCGGGATCACCTGCTTCAACGACATGTATTTCTTCCCGGAGGCCGCGCTCGAGGCGGCGCTCGAAGCCGGCATGCGCGTCGCGCTCGGGCTGATCGTGATCGACTTCCCCACCGTCTATGCATCCGATCCCGACGACTACCTGCGCAAGGGGCTCGCGTTGCGCGATCGCAGCCGGGAGCAGCCGCTCGTGTCCTTCTGCTTCGCGCCGCACGCGCCCTACACGGTCTCGGACCCTGCGTTCCGGCAGGTGGCGACGCTCGCCGCGGAGCTCGACCTGCCGGTGCACCTCCACCTGCACGAGACCGAGCACGAGATCGAGCGCTCGCTTGCCGAACACGGCGCGCGGCCGCTCGAACGCCTGCGCCGCCTCGGGCTGGTCGGCCCCGGCCTGATCGCCGTCCATGCCGTTCACCTGGAACCTGAAGAGATTCATCTCCTTGCGCATCATGGCTGCTCGGTAGCGCATTGCCCGTCGTCCAACCTCAAGCTCGCCAGCGGGTTCGCCCCGGTCGATGCCATGCTGAAAAGCGGCATCAACGTGGCGCTCGGAACCGACGGCGCTGCGAGCAACAATCGCCTGGACCTGTTCATGGAAATGCGCACCGCGGCGCTGCTCGCCAAGGCCGTGGCGCGCGATGCGCAAGCCATGCCCGCCTACGCGGCGTTGCGCGCCGCGACGCTCGGCGGCGCCCGCGCCCTGGGCCTGGCCGAGCGCATCGGCTCGATCGAGGCCGGCAAGCGCGCCGACCTGGTCGCGGTGGCGCTGCGCGCGCCGGAGCTCGCACCCTGCTACGACCCGGTCTCGCATCTCGTCTATGCCGCGGGCCGCGAGCACGTCACGCACGTCTGGGTCGACGGCGAGTTGCGCGTGCGCGACGGAGAGCTAAGAACCGGTGCTCCCAGCTTGGACACCCGTTGGCACATATGGCAGAATGCCCTCGAGGGTCACGCAGACTCTTGATCCAAAAAAGACTTCGACCAGCGGGAGGAAAAATGATCAAAAACGTCTGGATCCTTCTCGTCGCGCTCGCGTTCGCGGCTGGATGCGCGACCGAACCGGCGCAGCCCGAACCCAAACCCGCACCGCCGCCGGCGCCGAAGCCCGCGCCGCCGCCGGCGCCGAAGCCCGCTCCACCCGCTCCTGCGCCGGAGAAGCCCAAGCCCGCGCCGGAGAAGCCCAAGCCGGTCGCCGAAAAGGTGACCTTCGCCGCCGACGTGCTGTTCGACTTCGACAAGGCGGTGATCAAGCCCGAGGGCAAGTCGAAGCTCGACGACATCTCGAACAAGGTGCGCGGCATCAACCTCGAAGTGGTGATCGCGATCGGCCACGCCGACTCGATCGGCTCCGACGCGTACAACCAGAGGCTGTCGGTGCGACGCTCCGAATCGGTGAAGGCGTACCTGGTGTCGAAAGGCATCGAGCCCAACCGCGTCTACACCGAAGGCAAGGGCGAGAAGCAGCCGGTTGCCGACAACAAGACCCGCGACGGCCGCGCCAAGAACCGCCGCGTCGAGATCGAAGTCATCGGCACGCGCAAGAACTAGCCGGTCTTCGCCTCGGCAGAAAACCCCGCTTCGGCGGGGTTTTTTGTTTTAATACCCGTGTGAACGCAGACCCCGCCGAGCTCGAGAAATTCAGCAATCTCGCCCACCGCTGGTGGGATCCCGAGGGCGAGTTCCGGCCGCTGCACGACATCAATCCGCTGCGCCTGGACTGGATCGCCGGGCACGCGGCGCTCGAGGGCGCAACCGTGCTCGACGTCGGCTGCGGCGGCGGCATCCTCGCCGAGGCGATGGCGCGGCGCGGCGCGCGCGTCACCGGCATCGACCTGTCGGAGAAGGCGCTGCGCGTGGCCCAGCTTCATCTTCATGAAAGCCGTCTTTCAATCGAATACCTCTCCGTGAGCGTCGAGGGTCATGCGGCCACCCATGCCGGCGAGTTCGACGTCGTCACCTGCATGGAGCTCCTCGAGCACGTGCCCGACCCGGCAAGCATGGTCGCCGCCTGCGCTCGCCTGGTGCGCCCGGGAGGCCAGGTCTTTTTCTCGACCATCAACCGCAACCCCAAGTCCTATCTTTTCGCGGTCGTCGGCGCCGAGTATGTGCTGCGCCTGCTGCCGAAGGGGACCCACGACTACATGCGCTTCATCAAGCCCTCCGAGCTCGCGCGCTGGTGCCGCGCGGCGGGGCTGCGCCCGGAGGAGCTGATCGGCATGACCTACAACCCGATCACTCGCCGCTACCGCCTGGGAAGCGACTGCGACGTGAACTACCTGCAGCGCTGCGCGCGCGATGCCTAGCCGGGCCGTCCTCTTCGATTTCGACGGCACGCTCGCCGACACCGCGCCGGATCTCGCCGCCGCGGTGAACCGCATGCTCAGGGACCAGGGCCACGAGCCGCTGCCCCTCGAGCGCCTGCGCCCGTTCGCCTCGGCGGGCGCGCGCGGGCTGGTGCACGCGGCGTTCGGCGTCAAGCCCGACGACCCGGAGTACAAGGCGCTGCGCGAGTCTTTTCTCGGCTTCTATGGCGAGCGCGTCTGCCGCGACACGAAGCTCTTTCCCGGCGTCGCAGAGCTCCTGCGCGAGCTGGGCGCGCGCGAAATCCGCTGGGGCATCGTCACGAACAAGGCGACGCGATTTACCGAGCAGATCGTTTCTGCGCTCAAACTGACGCCCGACTGCGTGGCTTGCGGCGACACCACGCCTTACCTCAAGCCCCACCCGGCATCGCTGCTCCATGCCGCCGAGCAGCTCGGGCTGGCGCCGGCCAGTTGCTGCTACCTCGGCGACGACCTGCGCGACATGAAGGCCGCGCGCGCGGCCGGCATGCGGCCGATCGCGGTCGAATGGGGCTATCACCATCCCGAGAGCGGCGGCCCCGGCACCTGGGAAGCCGACGCGGTCATCGCTCATCCCATGGACCTCATCAGACACCTATGAAAGCCGTCGATCACACCTTTGCCGACGTCGAGCTGCCCAAGGCCTCTCCTTCCGGACGCGACCTGCTGGTGAAGGTCGAAGCGGTCTCCGTCAACCCGGTGGATACCAAGCAACGCAAAATCAAGACCTCGGGCTCGCATGTGCTCGGATGGGACGCTGCAGGCACAGTGGAATCCATTGCCAAGGATGTAACGCTGTTCAAGCCAGGCGATGCGGTCTACTACGCCGGCGACGTGACGCGGCCCGGGTGCGACAGCGAGTTCCACCTCGTCGACGAGCGCATCGTCGGGCGCAAGCCGAAGAAGCTCGACTTCGCGCAGGCCGCGGCGATGCCGCTCACCTCGATCACCGCCTGGGAGGCCTTCCACGACCGGATGAAGGTCCAGCCCGGCAAGTCCATCATCATCATCGGCGGGGCGGGCGGCGTGGGCTCGATCGGCATCCAGCTCGCCAAAATCTCGAACTTGACCGTGATCGCCACCGCCTCTCGCCCGCAGTCGATCGCATGGGTGAAAGAGCTGGGCGCGGACCACGTGGTCGACCATCGCAAGCCGCTCCCGCCGCAGATCGCCGCGCTCGGTCTCAAGCACGTCGACTACATCGCCAACTTCCGCGGCGAGCTCGACGCCTACTGGGAAGCCATGGCCGAGCTGGTCGCGCCGCAGGGCGCCCTCGTCGCGATCGTGGGCAACACCAAGCCGCTGCCGATGGACGTCGTGCGCTCGAAGAGCGCGACGGTCTGCTGGGAGCTCATGTTCACGCGCCCCCGCTTCCAGACGCCGGACATGATCGAGCAGCACCGGCTCCTGAATAAAGTCGGCGAGTGGCTCGACGCCGGCAAGCTGCGAGGCACGCTGAAGGAGACGCTTTCGCCGATCAACGGCGCCAACCTGAGGAAGGCGCACGAGAAGCTCGAGTCGGGAACCATGATCGGCAAGCTGGTTCTGAAAGGGTGGGGCTGAAGCGGGTTGCCGTGATGGGCGCCGGCGCCGTCGGCTGCTACTACGGTGCCGTCCTCGCCCGCGCCGGGCACGAGGTAACCCTGATCGGCAGGCTGCAGCATGTGGAAGCCGTGCAACGTTCGGGACTGCGGCTGCAGACCATTGATTCTGACCGACACATTCAGCTGAGGGCGAGCACCGAGCCGGACGCCGTGCGCGGCGCCGAGCTCGTCCTGTTCTCCGTGAAATCGACCGACACCGAAGCCGCCGGCAAGGCGCTCGCGCCCCACCTCGAGCGCGACGCCGCCATCCTCACGCTGCAGAACGGCGTCGACAATGCGGAGCGGCTGGCGGCGACGCTCGGCCGCGAGGTCATCCCCGCGGTGGTCTACGTGGCGGTCGAGATGGCGGGGGCGGGTCATGTGCGGCATCACGGCCGGGGAGAATTAGTCATAGCATCCAGCAAACAAAGCGGGGCGATCGCGGCTGCTTTCGGCGCGGCCGGCGTGCCGGTGGAGACCTCGGATAACGTCGCCGGCGCGCTCTGGGCGAAGCTCATCGTCAACTGCGCCTACAACGCGCTCTCGGCAATCACACAGCTTCCCTATGGGCGGTTGGTGCAAGGCGCCGGCATGCCGGCCGTCATGCGCGACGTCGTCGACGAGTGCCTCGCGGTCGCGCAAGCCGCCGGGGTGAACGTGCCCGGAGACATGCACGAAGCCGTGCGCCGCATCGCCCAAACCATGCCGGGCCAATACTCCTCGACCGCGCAGGATCTCACGCGCGCGAAGAAAACCGAGATCGACCATCTCAACGGGTTCGTGGTGCGCAAGGGCGAGTCGCTCGGCGTGCGCACGCCGGTGAACCGGGTGCTGCTCGCGCTGGTCAAAACCCTGGAAAGCAAGTCTTGAATGAGGCCGCCGCAGGCCCCATATGGGACAATGCGCAGCAACACACGATTCCGGGGGCGACCTGGTTTCGACGTGGGCATCGAAGCAGCGCAGGGCATGCCGAGGACCAGATCACCTCGTAAATCCATTCTGGAAACACTACAAACGCCAACGACGAGCGTTTCGCTCTAGCCGCCTA
>DATBSZ010000010.1:0-9897 GCA_036559525.1 Burkholderiales bacterium | reverse complement strand
TCCACCAGCAGCGCGGAATTCTTCCGTGCCGCCTGATCGAGGACCCGCTTCGTCTTCGAGACGCTGGAAACCTCGACCCAGGGCATCGGCTCGACGTTGGCGGCCAGGCGATAGCGCGCGGCGAGGTCGCACAGGCGGCCGAAGTTCTCGACCAGGCGCGCCTCGTCCGGGTCCGCGCCGTGCACCAGCAGCTCGCTCGCGCCCAGCCGCGCGGCGGTGGCGAGCGCCGGCTCGAAATCCGCGACCCTGGTGTCCGCCGAAAGCCGGAACACTTCGAGGTCGAGCACGCGAATGCCGGTGTCGGCGAGCCGACGCTCGATCTCGTCGACGTCGAACGGCGGCAGCGTCTGCCCGGCCACCGGGATGAGACGCAGGCCGACATGCGTGTACCCGGCCTGCGCCGCAACGGACACCTGCTCGGCCGCCGGCAGCTCCAGCACCGTGAGCGCCGCAAGGCCTATTGGCTGCGTCACGCGACAAGCTTGCGGAAGTGCGCGTCCATCCGAACCGCGTCGGCATCGCGGCCGGTAAACAGCTTGAAGCCGCCCATCGCCTGACCGACATTCATGTGGCCGCCGTCGGCGGTCTGGCAGCCGATGCGCCGCGCAGCCTTCAACAGCGGGGTTTCCAGCGGCACATAGACCACCTCCGACACCCACAGCGAGCGAGGCAAGAGCTCCTCCGGCAACGGCATCCCGGGGTGAGCGGTCATGCCGACCGGCGTAGCGTGGATCAACCCCGTCGCGCCTCGCAGCGCCGCCGCGGCGTCGGCGGCAGCGGCTGCGCGGCGGCCGGCGAAGTTGCCGTTCAGCCGCGCCGCAAGCTCGGTTGCGCGCGAATGCTCGCGATCGACGACGACGAGCTGCTGCGCGCCCAGGCGCAACACCGCGTCGGCGCACGCAGAGCCCGCGCCGCCGGCGCCGAGCAGCACCACGCGCGACAGATCGGCCCCCGGAAGCGCGCGCCGGAAGCCCCAGCTCCAGCCCGAGCCGTCGGTGTTGTGGCCGACGAGGCGGTCGCCTTCGCGCACCACCGTATTGACTGCGCCGATCGTCCGCGCTTCCTCCGAAAGCGAATCGAGCAGCGGGATCACCGACTGCTTGCAGGGAAAGGTGATGTTCAAGCCGGCGAAGCGCATGATGCGCGCGGCGCGGATCAGCTCGGACAGCACCTCCGGGCCGACGCCGGCCGCGTCCAGGTCGATCAGCTGGTAATGCAGGCGCAGCCCGTGGTGACGCGCTTCTTCTTCCTGGAGCGCGGGCGAAAGAGACCGCTGGATCCCGGCCCCGATCAGCCCGACCAGCAACTTCACGTCGTCTTGTTGGAGGCTTGCACCGCAGACACCGCAGCTCGGAGAGCGAGCAGGTAGCTGTCGACGCCGAAGCCGGCGATCTGTCCCTTCGCGACTGCCGCCAGAACCGAGTGGCGGCGGAACTCCTCGCGCGCGTGGATGTTCGACATGTGGACCTCTACGACCGGCACCTTGAGGATCGCCAGCGCGTCGCGGATGCCGTAGCTGTAGTGCGTCCAGGCGCCTGCGTTGATCAGAACGGCGTCCACGTTCTCGGCAAAGGCTTTGTGGATGCGCTCGCACATCGCGCCCTCATGATTGGTCTGGAAGCATTCCAGCTCCACGCCGAGCTCGCGGCCCAGCTTCTTCAGGCGCTCGTCGATCTCGGCCAGGGTGATGGTCCCGTACTGCGCCGGATCGCGCTTGCCGAACATGTTCAGGTTGATGCCGTGGAGCATCAGGATGCGCATGGGTCTCCCGGGATTGGTGGCCGCGATCGATTATAGGTCCCGTTGCAAATGCCGCAGGCCGGGGCGTACCATGGGCTTACGCGATTATCGACCTTTTGTGCGTTTATCGAACATGGACACCACGCTCAAACCGCACGGCGACCCGAACTTCATGATGTCGCTCGCGCGCGGCCTCGACGTGATCCGCGGCTTCTCGCGCGAGAAGCGCTACATGTCGATCGCGCAGCTCAGCTACAAGACCGGAATTCCGCGCGCCGCGGTGCGCCGCTGCCTCTATACGCTGCGCGAGCTCGGCTACGTGGAATGCGCCGACGGGCGCAACTTTTCGCTGCGGCCGAAGCTGCTCGGCCTGGGTCATGCCTATCTTTCATCGACCCCGCTGGTGGTCAGCGCCCAGCCATTCCTCGACCGGGTGAGCGAGGCAGCGAACGAGTCCTGCTCGCTCGCCACTTTGGACGGCGAGGACATCCTCTACGTCGCGCGCTCGCTGACCTCGCGCATCATCTCGGTGACGCTGAACGTCGGCAGCCGGCTGCCAGCCTATTGCACGTCCATCGGCCACGTCCTGCTCGCCAGCCTGCTCCCGGCGGAGCTCGACGGATACCTCAGCAAGACCTCCCTGAGACCGTACACCGAGCGCACCCTCACTTCGGCCTCGCGGCTGCGCGAGCTGCTCGAGCAGGTGCGCGCCCAGGACTACGCCATCGCCGACCAGATGATGGAGATCGGCGTGCGCTCCATCGCGGTGCCGGTGCGCGACGCGGCCGGCCGGGTGGTCGCCGGAATAAACGTCATCGTCCAGGCGGAACGCGTTTCGCTGCGCGACATGAAGGCGCTCTTCCTGCCGCATCTGCAGATCGCGGCGCGCGATCTCGGGGCCCAGCTCATCCCTTGAGCACCGCGCGGCCTCGCGCGCCAGCGCATACTATCGGGCATGCCCAGCGCGCTCGAGGTCTACGACGAGCTGACCAGCCGCCGTACCCGGTTCGTGCGCATCGACGAGCTTTGCCGGCGCGCATCGGGCTTGCCGCCGCAGGAGCAGCTTCAAGCCGAGGCGCAGCTGCCGCTGAAGCAGAAAAAGGGGCTGGAGCGCGCGCAGGCCGACTTTCTCTCGGCGGTGCTCGCGGATCCGGCGCGCGGCGCGCACCTGTGCCACGCGATGCTCCTGCCGCGCGAGGATTCGCTCGCCAGGCTCACCGACTACCAGAATCGGGGCGAGCTCGACCTGGGCGGCGCGCATATCCAGCGGCACGGCAAGGCGTCGGTGGTGACCATGCGCAACCCGCGCTACCTGAACGCCGAGGACGAGACTACGCTCGCGCCGCTCGAGATCGCGATCGACCTGGCGCTCCTCGACCCCGCGACCCAGATCTGCATCCTGAGAGGCGGGAGCGTCGAGCACCCGAAGTATGCAGGGCGGCGCCTCTTCGGCGCGGGCATCAACCTGACTCACCTATATCACGGCAAGATCCGCTACCTGTGGTACCTGGAACGCGACCTCGGCCTGGTCAACAAGCTCTACCGGGGTCTCGCGCTGCGCGAGCGATCGCCCGAGGAGGGTTCGGTTGAAAAGGTCTGGGTCGCGGCGGTGGAGGGCTTCGCCATCGGCGGCCACTGCCAGATCCTGCTCGCCGTCGACCACACGCTCGCGGCGGCCGATGCGTACATGACGCTGCCGGCGAGAAAAGAAGGCATCGTGCCGGGCGCCGCCAACCTGCGTCTGCCGCGCTTTGTCGGCGATCGGATCGCGCGCCAGGCCATCATGGCCGAGCGTCGCCTGGACTGCGCGAGCCCGGAAGGGCGGCTGATCTGCGACGAGATCGTCGAGCCGGGCGGGATGGACGAAGGGCTCGCGGCGACGGTCGAGCGCCTGACTGGCTCCGGCGTGGTCAGCGCGGCAAGCAACCGGCGCGCGTTTCGCATTGCGCAGGAGCCGCTCGATCAGTTCAGGCGCTACATGGCGATCTATGCACGCGAGCAGGCCGAGTGCCACTTCAGCGCCGCGCTGGTCGCAAACCTCGAGAAAAACTGGAAAGCCAAGTAAGGCGGGCAGATGACCATCCAGGAGAGCATCCCGGAACCGACGAACCCGATCGCGATGGACGGCATCGAGTTCATCGAGTACGCCACCTCCCAGCCGCAGGCGTTCGGCGCCCTGCTGCAGAAAATGGGATTCTCGGCAGTGGCGCGGCACCGCTCGCGCGAGGTGATGCTCTACCGGCAGGGCGCGATGAACGTCATCGTGAACTCGCACCCCGATGCGCTCCCCGGACTCGCCGCGCCGGTGGAAACGCCGATGCTCGCGGCCATGGCCTTCCGCGTGCGCGACGCGTCGCAAGCCTACCGGCACTCGCTCGACTGCGGCGCCTGGGAGATGCCGACGCGCGCCTCTGCCATGGAGCTCAATATCCCGGGCATCCACGGCGTGGGCGACAGCCTCATCTACTTCGTCGACCGCTACCGCGATTTTTCCATCTACGACGTCGACTTCGTCCCGCTCGCCGGCGCCGCGCCGCGCCCGCCCGCGCTCGCCGGGCTGCACTGGTTCGGCGTGGTCCAGGCCATCCTCAACGATCGCACCAACGACTGGGTCGACTTCTACCGCACGCTCTTCGGCTTCACGATCCTGCCGGAAGGCAAGTACTTCGGCGTCCTGCCCAAGGGCACGCTGCTCGAGAGCCCCTGCCACACGTTCTACCTTCAGCTGATCGAGCCGCCGCCGGGCGCGGAGGACATTCACTGGGACGAAGGCCTGGTCCGCGTAGGGCTGGGCGCGCCGGATGTTCGCGCCGCGGTGCGCGCGCTCAAGGAGCGCGGCATCGTGTTCATCGACCACGGCGCGGTGCAGCCCACCGAAAAAGGGGCCCTGACGCAGGTCTACCAGGGAGCGGTCACCTTCGAGCTGGTGGTGAGCCATCTGAAGCCGTGAACCTCGATCACTTCGCCATGGATACCGCGACCCTTGCCGGGCCGCTCGAGGCGAGGCTGAGCGCGGTACGCGCCGCGGGCTTCAGCCACGTCGTGCTCAACGCCTCGGAGATCGCGGGCTACCCCGGCGGAGAGCAGGCGGCCGCCGCGGCGGTGCGCGCGAGCGGCCTGCACGTCTGCGGCTTCCAGGTCCTGCGCGATTTCGAGGGCCTGTCGGGCCACCTGCACGACTACAAGGTGGACGTGGCCAAGGCCATGCTCCGCATGTGCCGCACCGTGGGCTCGGAGCTGCTGGTGGCCTGGTCTTCCACCTCGAACCACGCGAGCGGCGACGCAGCCGCGCTGGTGCGCGATCTGCGCAAGCTCGCGACGCTCGCGCTGCCGCTCGGCATCCGCATCGGCTATGAAGCGCTATCGTGGGGACGGCACGTCGACGCCTACCCGAAAGCGGCGCAGCTCGTCGACGAGGCCGACCGCGCAAACCTCGGACTGGTGCTCGACTCGTTCCACGTGCTGGCTGCCCGCACGGCGCTCGACGAGCTCGACTACGTCGACTCCAGGAAGATCTTCCTGGTTCAACTGTCCGACTTCCTGTGGCACGAAGCGCCCTCCGCCGAGGAGCGCGGCGAAGCCGGCCGGCATGCGCGCGTTTTCCCCGGCGAAGGCGTGCACAGCGCCGAGCTGGCGGACTTCATTCGCCGGCTCGACGAGAAGGGCTATCGCGGAGACTACAGCTTCGAGGTGTTCAACGACGATTACCTGCAGCTGCCCCCGGCCACGGTTGCCGGCCGCGCGCTGAAGTCGGCCAAGTGGGCGATCGACCACGTCTCGCGCCGCAGCTTGCCGCTGCGCCGTCCCGGCGCGCGCCGCGCCACCTGAAGAATCATTGCGCCGGCTCGGCGAGCGCTTCCAAGTGCCGGCGCGCCGCCATGATCGCGAGCCGGGCGTTCTCCTTCTCGCCCACCAGCGCCGACAGCGTGACGCGCGGAATCTCCAAGGCATAGGGGATGTCGGGCGGCAGCGCGGCCAGGATCCCGCGCACGTCGATTCCGCCCTCGCCGGGGAACAGGCGCTCGGCGCGCGCCGTATGGATGAGGCTCTCCGTGCTCGAGGGGATCTCGGCCGGCGCGTCGCAGACGTGCGCGAAGCGGAACCACGAGCGCGGCAGCATCCTCAGCTCCTCGACGCTCGAGCGCGAGCGGGCGAAATGCAGCAGATCGACCAGCATGCCCGCGTTGGGACGGTTGACCGCCTTGAGCACGTAGGCGGCTTCGGCGAGGCTGGGCGTTTCGGTCCACGACGGGAACTCGAGCTCCACGGTCAGCCCCAGAGGCTTGGCGAGGTCGCACAGTGCGGCAAAGCGCGCCACCTTGCGGCTGCGGACCGGATCGGGCAGCTGGCCGATGACGTGGCGCGCACCCAGCTCGGCGCCGGCTTCCAGGATTCCCTGCAGCGACTCCGGCGACGTCTCCGGGTCCAGGCGCGCGAGCTCGATGTCCAGCACCTCGACGCCGGTGTCGGCGAGGCGCGCCTTGGTCGCCTTCATCAGAGCGGCATCCGTCGCGAGCGGATAGAAAGGGTCATCGTCGGCGACGCGCGTCAGGCGCAGGCCGACGTAGCGGTAGCCGCCCGCCGCCGCCGCCGCGACCAGATCGGGCGGCGAAAGGTGCAGCGCGGTCAGGTGAGCGAGAGAGTAGTCGTGCTTCACCGGGCGTGCGCTCCTTGCGGCATGCGGATATTTCGAACCCCGCTCCGGCGTGCGTCAAGCTAACGCCTAGAATAATGGGCGTTAATCGCCCGATTGGCCGGCCGAGGAGTGAATGAACATAGTAGTGTTGCCAAGGAAAAGTCGCAGTGGTGCCTGACGCGCGAACAAAGCGCGATGGGGGTGGCTGCTTTGCTGCGTGTCTGCAATCCTTGATCGCCCGAGCATGAGCAAGCTGAAATTCTCGTTTGCGCTCGCGGCCGCCGCGGGGCTCATCGCGTGGTGGTGGGCAGAAGTCCCGGCCACCGACGGCGCCCCTCCAGCCGCGCAATCGCCCCGTACGCTCGCCGCCTCCGAGCCCTCCCCGGTCGACCTGAAGTTCCAGCGGCGCGCCCTTTCCACGGCATCGCGCGATCCTTTCGGCACGCCGCCGAAACCGCCGCCGCCGGCGCGACCAGCCCCTCGCGCCGAAGCTCCACCGCCGCCAAAAGCGCCGCCGCTGCCCTTCCAGTACGACGGAAGCGGCGCGTTGCAGGGAAAAAGCTTCGTCTTCCTGAAGCGCCAGAACCGCACTTTCATGGTGAGCGCAGGCGATACGATCGAAGGAACGTATGGCGTGGAACGGGTGGCGCGGGATCGCGTCGTGCTGCGTTACCTTCCGCTCGGGATCCAGCAGGTGATGATGTACGCGACTGGGGCCGAGGGGCCGCCCGAAGTCGCGGATGCGCCGGGGATCGGGCGCAGCGTCGCTTTGCAGGTCGACATGCCCGCCGAAGTCGTGTTGGGAGATGAGTTCGTGGTCACGGTCGGCCTGCCCGCCGGCGCGCTCAAGGCCACCGTCGAGGTCGTGTACGACGCGGAGGTGCTGAGGATGCTGGGCGCGAAGCAGCGCCGGCCGGGACGGGCGATCGTGGAGGTGGCGGGCGGCAGCAGCGCCACGCGCGCGCAGGTGCGCTTCAAGGTGCTGGCGGACGTTCCGGTCTCCACCGAGATCGATCTGCAGGTGAACGCGACTGACGCCAACGGCAAGCGAGTCGCGGTGTGGGCGCCTTCCGCGCACACGGTGAGCCTGGTCCTGCCCGGCGCGTAAGCCAAAGTAGCGCCCGCCATCTGCTTTGGTAAGGCCCCGCGCCGTTGACCGCGCAGGCCGGGCCTCCTACAGTTTTGGAATAGGGTTCTACCTGATAGAACTCTGCCAACAACGCGGGAGACCAGCGCAATGAAACTCAAGTCCATGGCGTCGGGGATGATTGCTGTCGGCCTGTTCACGCTGTCGCCGAGCGTGCTCACGCACGACGATGACGACGACGGCGGCCGCCACCATGGCAAGCCCCCGCCCGCGGCCAAGCCCGCGAACTGCTGCACGCCCGGCGGCAAGGACTACCCAACCCATAGCGGCAACCTGGGCAACCAGGCCTATTCCGGGCTGACGCAGATCAATAAGGGGAACATCAAGCGGCTCGGGCCGGTATGGCGAACGCACGTTTCGGCCGAGGCGCCCGCTACCACGGACACCGGCCAGCAGACCACGCCGATCGTGGTCGATGGCGTCATCTACCTCGACACGCCGAACGGGAGCGTCATCGCGGTCGACGGCGCCACGGGTATGACCAAGTGGAAGTGGACGCCGACGGCGTTCGAAACCAACGGCACGCGCCGCGGCGTCTCGGTCGGTGACGGGAAGGTGTACACGCTTGCCGACGGCAATCGCGTCGTCGCCCTGAACAAGGACACCGGACTGGAGGCCTGGGTCGTGCAGCCCACGGGCCCCAACGGTGCCTCTCTCGGGAACATCGACAAGGTCGCCACCGTTTATCACGACGGCATGGTTTATGTGGGCACCAATGATGGCAACCGCGGTGCGGCGTTTGCCGTGCGATCCAGTGACGGCAGCTTGGTCTGGTCGTTCTATGGAACCGGGGACCATGGAGAGTTGACCGATGTGAACGGCAAGAAGACCGATGTCGCCGGCACCTGGCAAACGGGCAACGGCTGTGCGTTGATGGCCGGCGCCACGCCCTGGATCCACGGAGCGCTCGATCCTGAGCTCGGCATGGCTTACTACGCGTTCGGCAACGCTCGCAGCTGCGGCTCGTCCCAGGACGGAGGAACGCGTCCCGGTGAGAATCTGTTCGCCAACAGCGTCGTCGCGGTGGACCTGAAGACCGGCGCGTACAAATGGCACCACCAGTCGATTCGCCACGACGTGTGGGACATGGACAACGTCCATCCGCTCCTGCTGGCCGACGTGCGGATCAACGGCCGGACGCGCAAGGCGATCTACCACGGCAGCAAGTCCGGGCACCTGTTCGTGCTCGACCGGGCCAACGGCAAGGCCCTGCTCCGGGTCGACGAGGTGCCGATGACGGTGGATTCGCGGCAGGTGAACTGGCCGGCGCAACCGTTCCCGAACCGTTTCCTGCCGCACTGCCTCAACTGGCAGGCGCTCGATCCGAAGAACATCCCGGGCGATCCGTGGCGCGCGGTGCCGAACTACAACGGCTATCAGCCCAATGCGGCGGGGCAGCTCGTTTACACCGAGCCCAACTACCTCGACCCGGACAAGCCCTTCGTGACCTATCCGCCCGAATACGGCGCGACGCACCGCAAGGGCTGCATGTACGACACGCACTGGGATCTGCCGGTCCTCTCGACCACCAGCCAGAACGGCGGACCCGACTGGTCGGCCTATTCTTTCAGCCACAAGCGCGGGCTGATCTTCATTCCGTACGGCGTCAACCCGGTCGCACATTGGCGCGGCGCGGGCGGCAACGGCCAGCGCGCAATCGGGCAATACCAGACGGGCGGCATCCTCGCGCTCGACGCCTCGACCAACAAAGTGGTCTGGAGGAACCACCTAGGCCTGGACATGGGGCACAACCAGAGCCCGCTCTCGACCGCGAGCGACCTGCTTTTCGTCGGCATGTTCGACGGCAATTTCCTTGCGCTGGACGCAGCAACGGGCAAGGAGTTGTGGCGCTTCCAGACCGGCGCGGCCATCAGTGCGGGTGCGATCACGTACGCGATCGATGGCGAGCAATACGTCGCCATCTTTTCCGCCGGCACCGGCATTCCTTACGGCAACTCGATCACGGAAGGTGATTCGCTGTGGGCGTTCAAGCTGGGCGGCAGATACAAGACGGCCTCGGGCAGCAGCGAGGATCCGACGCCGGCGCCGCTGGTTATTCGCCGCCCGGTCGGTGGAAACGCAGTGGAAGGCAGCACAGTGAGCAACACGATCTACCTCGCGCGAGCGAACAGGACGACGGACACCGCTGCCGCGCGGGATGGCGTAGCCGCTGGCGCGATGAATCCGACGCACATGCGCGTTCCGGTGGGCACAACCGTCACGTTCCTGAACCCGGGGGCAGCGACCTTCCCGCTCTTCCCCAACCTGAAGCCGCACTGCGCGACCCAGTACTTCGAGGGATTGTTCAACCCGAAGTTGAATCCGGGCGAGAGCTTCCAGTACACGTTCACCCGTGCAGGAGAGTACTTCTTCA
>DATBSZ010000009.1:0-9302 GCA_036559525.1 Burkholderiales bacterium | reverse complement strand
CCTGCTGGACATTACCGACAACATTGTCGGCGAGCGCATCGTGACGCCTGCTTCTACCGTGCGTCGCGACGGCGACGATCCGTATCTCGTGGTCGCGGCCGACAAGGGCACTGCGACGTTCTCCGATATCGCCAACGGGATTTCCATCGCGCACAATTTCTGGCTCGGCGATGCGTTCGCGTCGGGCGGTTCGGCCGGCTACGACCACAAGAAGATGGGCATCACCGCGCGCGGCGCCTGGGAGTGCGTGAAGCGCCATTTCCGCGAGCTCGGGGTCGACACGCAGAAGCAGGATTTCACCGTCGCCGGTATCGGCGACATGTCGGGCGACGTGTTCGGCAACGGCATGCTGCTTTCGCGCCATATCCGACTGGTGGCGGCGTTCGACCACCGCCATGTCTTTCTCGATCCAGCACCTGATCCCAGCAAGAGCTTCGAGGAGCGAAAGCGTCTCTTCAATCTTCCCCGGTCCTCCTGGGCGGATTACGACACGAAGCTGATTTCCAAAGGCGGCGGAGTATTTGCGCGCAGCGCGAAGTCGGTGCCGCTCTCGCCCGAAGTTCAGAAAGTGCTGGGCGTTGAAGCAAAGACCCTGACGCCGACCGAGCTCATCGGCGCGATCCTCAAGGCGCCGGTGGATCTCCTCTACAACGGCGGCATCGGCACCTACGTGAAGTCGAGCCGCCAGCCGCACGCCGAGGTCGGCGACCGCGCGAACGACGCCATCCGCGTGAACGGCGCCGACCTGCGCTGCAAGGTGGTGGCCGAAGGCGGCAACCTCGGCTTTACGCAGCTAGGGCGAGTGGAGTTCGCGCTGGCGGGCGGGCGCATCAACACCGACGCCATCGACAACTCGGCCGGCGTCTCGTGCTCCGACCACGAGGTCAACATCAAGATCCTGCTCGGCGCGGCCGCCCTCCCCCTCGAGGAGCGCAACAAGCTTCTGGTCCAGATGACCGACGAGGTCGCCGCGCTGGTGCTGCGCGACAACACCTTCCAGACCCAGAGCCTGTCGGTGTCGGGCGTCCTGGCGCCGAGCCTGCTCGACCCCCAGGAGCGCTTCATCCGGTACCTGGAAAAGACCGGGCGCCTCAACCGGGGGCTCGAATTCCTGCCGGGCGACGAAGAGTTTGCCGAGCGGCGCGCGGAGAAGCTCGGGCTCACCTCGCCCGAGCGCGCGGTGCTGCTCGCGTACTCGAAGATCGCGCTCAACGACGCGCTGGTCGACTCCGACGTGCCCGACGACCCCTTCATCTCCACTGCGCTCGAGCGCTACTTCCCGGTGCCGCTGCGCGAGCGGTTCCGGGGCGAGATCCAGGCCCACCCGCTGCGCCGCGAGATCATCGCCACCCATGTCACCAACAGCATGATCAACCGCGTCGGCTCGACCTTCGTGCACCGCATGCAGGAAGAGACCGGCGCCGGGGCGCCCGACGTGGTGCGCGCCTACCTCATCGTGCGCGAAGCGTTCGGCTTCGTGGACCTCTGGCGCGCGGTCGAGGCGCTGGACGGCAAAGTGCCCGACCGCGTGCAGACCGCGATCCTCATCGACGGCGGACGCCTGATGGTGCGCGGCACGCTCTGGTTCCTGCGCCACCGCTCGCACCTCGCCGACCTCACGCGCTCGATCGGGCATTTCCAGGCCGGCGCCGAACGGATCGCGTCGGCCCTCGCGGAGATCCTCCCGGCTTCGGAGAAAGCGGGCTTCGCCGCCGCGGCCGAGCGCCTGCAGAAGGAAGGCGTGCCCGCGGACCTCGCGCGCCGCGCCGCCGGGTCCGACACCCTGTTCGGCGTGCTTGACATCGTCGAAGTCGCCTCGAGCCTGAAGCGCGACATCGACGCGGTGGCGCGCGCTTATTTCGCGATCGCGGGCGAGCTCGAGTTCCCCTGGCTGCGTGCCGCCATCGGCATGCTTGCGGGCGACGACCACTGGCACGGCCTCGCCAAGGCGGCCCTGCGCGACGACCTCTCAAGCATGCTGCGGGCCCTTGCGCACGACGTGCTGAGCGCCGAGGACGGAGATCTCGCGGCCTGGAAGGCGCGCAACGCCGTGCCCTACGAGCGCTTCCGCCAGGTGCTCGCCGATCTGCGTGGCGCCGAGTCGCCGGACCTCGCGATGCTCTCGGTCGCGATGCGCGAGCTGCGCAATCTCAGCCGTACATGATCCAGCCGAAGCCTGCGCATGCGGTGCACGACTGGGTTCCGACCTTGCCGGTGGCCTCGCAGGACTCGCATGGGTCCCACAGGTACGTGATGGCGCTCTTGTAGATGCCATAACAGCGCCGGCCGTTGACGAGCGCGTTGCAGCGGTGATTGAGATGCTCAAGCCCGTTGACGAGGGCGTGGCAGACGTTGCAGGCTCCGGTCGGCTTGTCCTTCTTGTGCGCACGCATGGCCTGCCTATCGTCCCAAGGCGCAAACCCGCCGGCAAAGGCACTATGATGCGTTTTTGAGGAACTGATGGACGATCTGGATTTCAGCAAGCCCGCGGGCACTCCGAAGCCCGCGGCTCCGGCACCGCAGCCCCAGGCCCCGCTCTACATCCCGGCGATCGCGCGCGCGTTTTTCGAGTCGGCCGGCAAGGAAGAGACCATCGCCGCCGGGACCGTGTTCTTCGCCGAGAACGAGAAGGCGAGCCGTATCCTCCTCAAGCGCGACAAGATGTACCTGCTGCTCGACGGCGAGGTGTCGCTCAGCGTCAAGGGCAAGCCGCTCGGCACGGTGAAGGTCGGGCACATCTTCGGCGAGATGGCGGCGATCAGCGATTCGCCGCGCAGCGCCACCGCGGTGGCGCGCAGCGCGTGCCGGGTGATCGCGCTCGACGACAAGCAGTTCGCAGCCGCCCTGGAGAAAACGCCGCAGTTCGCGCTGATGATGCTAGGCACGCTGATTCAGCGGCTGCGCGGCATGATCGCACAGCTCTCAGGGGTGCCGAACGCCGAGGCGAAGGACTCGCGCGTGTTCGACAAGAAGCTGCTCGCGGGCCTCCAGGCGGGGCTCGGCGACCACGCGATGGTGCGCTACGACAAAGGCAAGGTCATCATGGTCGCAGGCCAGACCGGCGCGCTGATGTACGTGGTGCTCGACGGCCGCGTCTCGATCTCGATCCGCGGCGCGCTGGTCGAGCGCGTCGGGCCCGGGGGCGTGTTCGGCGAGATGGCGCTGGTCGACCAGTCGCCGCGCTCGGCGAACGCGGTCGCCGAGAGCGACTGCGCGCTCCTCGCCATCAACCGCAACGTGTTCCTGAACCTCGTAAAGTCCGACCCGACCTTCGGCATCTCGCTCCTCGGCGCGATGGCCGAGCGCGTGCGCAACACGGCGGCCGGCGTCAACTAGGGAAGGTCCGAAGAAGTCGTCCCCGCGAAGGCGGGGACCCAGTCTAGAAAATTAGAAGGCCTAGTCAGAAGGGTCTTTCCACTCGGGATTCATCTCCTCGATCAGCCTGATCTTCCAAGCGATTTCACTTCTTGAGTCTCTTCTCCCTTTGAGCGTGAGAACACGCGTCTTAACTGGGTCCCCGCCTTCGCGGGGACGACCATTCGGCGCTTTTTCAGAGTTTCCCCAGGTCAACTAAAGTAGAATTTCCGCGTTAGAGCAACAATCAACAACCTTCCAGGAGTCTTTATGACCCGTATTTTCGCTCTGCTCGCCGCGCTCGCGGTCGCCACGACCGCCGCCGCGCAGGAGGGAACCCTCAAGAAGATCAAGGATAGCGGCGCGATCACCATCGGCCACCGCGACGCCTCGGTGCCCTTCTCCTACTACGACGACAAGCAGCAGCCGGTCGGCTACGCAATGGACATCTGCGCAAAAGTGGTCGACGCAGTGAAGAGCGAGCTCAAGCTGCCGAACCTGAAAACCAACTACCAGCTCGTCACCTCGGCCAACCGCATCCCGCTGATGGCGAACGGCACCATCGACCTCGAGTGCGGCTCCACCACCAACAACCTGGCGCGCCAGGAGCAGGTCTGGTTCGCCACCACGCACTTCGTGACGGCCAACCGCTTCGTGTCGAAGAAGTCGGCCAAGATCGGCAAGCTTGCCGACCTGAAGGGCAAGACCATCGTCTCGACCGCCGGCACCACCAACATCAAGCAGATCACCGAGATCAACGGCGAGCAGAAGCTCGGCATGAACATCATCTCGGCCAACGGCCACGCCGAGGCGTTCCAGATGGTCGAGACCGGCCGCGCGGTGGCGTTCGTCATGGACGACATCCTGCTCTACAGCCTGGTCGCACAGTCGCGCAGCCCTAAGGACTACGACATCTCCAAGGAAGCGCTCTCGGTCGAGCCCTACGGCATCATGGTGCGCAAGGACGATGCGGCGTTCAAGAAGACGGTCAACGGCGCGATCAACGCGCTCTACAAGTCGGGCGAGATCAACAAGATCTACGACAAGTGGTTCCTGAAGCCGATCCCGCCAAAGAACATCAACCTGAACGTGCCGATGAGCGCCCAGTTCAAGAAGGTGGTCGCGAACCCGACCGATTCCGGGGACCCAGCGGCGTATAAGTAGCCTTTCGTGGGCTACAACTGGAACTGGAAGGTCCTGCTCGAGACCGAGCCGGGCGGGACCGGCACTTACCTCCAGTACCTGATCGTCGGCCTGGGCTGGACGCTCGTCACGGCCCTCGCCGCTTGGATCATCGCGCTGGCGATCGGCGCGCTGGTCGGCACGCTGCGCACCACGCCTTATCCATGGGTGGTGCGCGCGGGCAACCTGTACGTCGAGATCTTCCGCAACATCCCGCTCATCGTGCAGATGTTCCTGTGGTTCTTCGTCATGCCCGAGCTCCTGCCGCAGGCGCTCGGCGACTGGATCAAGCAGATGCCGCCGCCGTGGGGCTCGTTCATCCCGGCGGTGCTGTGCCTCGGCATCTTCACCTCGGTGCGCATCGCCGAGCAGGTACGCGCAGGGATCAACTCGCTGCCGCGCGGCCAAAGCATGGCCGGCACCGCGCTCGGCCTCACGCTCGGCCAGAGCTACCGCTACGTGGTCCTGCCGCAGGCGTTCCGCATCATCCTGCCGCCGCTCACCTCGGAGTCGATGAACATCATCAAGAACTCCTCGGTGGCGCTCACCATCGGCCTGCTCGAGCTCACCGGGCGTGCGCGCGCCATGCAGGAGTTCAGCTTTCGCGTGTTCGAAGCCTTCGCCACGGCGACCGTGATCTACCTCCTCACCAACCTCGTCGTCGTGCTCCTCATGCGGGGCCTCGAGCGCAAGGTCCGGGTTCCCGGCCTGATCGGGTCCCACACGGTACAGGCGGGGCACTAGATGGACGCCGGCTTCGATTACGACGTCATCCAGCGCTCCTGGGTCTATCTCTTCAAGGAGGGGATGACCTTCACCGTCACGCTCACGCTTCTCGCGATGACCGGCGGCATCATCTTCGGCACGCTGCTCGCCATGATGCGGCTCTCGGCGTTCAAGGCGCTGTCGGCGGTTGCCGGCGGCTACGTGAACCTGATGCGCTCGGTGCCGCTGGTGCTGGTGATCTTCTGGTTCTTCTTCCTCGTGCCCTATATCGGCGCCTGGATCACCGGGGCCGATCGGCCGGTCCAGGTCGGCGCCTGGCTTTCGGCGGTGGTCACGTTCACCATGTTCGAGGCGGCGTATTACTGCGAGATCATGCGCGCCGGCATCCAGTCGATCCCGCGCGGCCAGGTGTGGGCCGGCTACGCGCTCGGCCTCAACTACTGGCAGTCGATGGGCCAGATCGTGCTGCCCCAGGCGTTCCGCAACATGCTGCCGATCCTGCTCACGCAGACCATCATCCTGTTCCAGGACACTTCGCTGGTGTACGTGATCTCGGCGACCGACTTCCTCGGCGCGGCCTCCAAGGTCGCCAACCGCGACTACCGCCTGGTCGAGATGTACACCTTCGTCGCGGTCGTGTACTTCATCATCTCCTATTCGTTGTCCCTCCTCGTGAAACGCCTCCAGGACAGGATCGCCATCATCCGATGATCTCGATCAGGCAGGTCAGCAAGTGGTACGGCAGCTTCCAGGTGCTCGCGGACTGCTCGACCGAAGTCGCCAAGGGCGAGGTCGTGGTGGTATGCGGGCCTTCCGGCAGCGGCAAGTCGACCCTCATTAAAGTGGTGAATGCGCTCGAGCCCTTCCAGAAGGGCGAGATCACCGTCGACGGCGTGCCGGTCCACGACGCGAAGACGGACCTGCCCAAGCTGCGCTCGCGTATCGGCATGGTGTTCCAGAACTTCGAGCTGTTCCCGCACCTCAGCGTGACCCGGAACCTCACCCTGGGCCAGATCAAGGTGCTCGGCCGCAGCGAGGACGAAGCGCGCGCCAAGGGCCTGAAGCTGCTCGACCGCGTCGGCCTGATCGCGCACAAGGACAAGTACCCCGGCCAGCTCTCGGGCGGTCAGCAGCAGCGCGTCGCCATCGCGCGCGCGCTGTCGATGGACCCGATCGCGATGCTGTTCGACGAGCCGACCTCGGCGCTCGACCCGGAGATGATCAACGAGGTGCTCGACGTCATGGTCGAGCTCGCGCGCGAAGGCATGACCATGATGGTGGTCACGCACGAGATGGGCTTCGCGCGCAAGGTCGCGCACCGCGTCATCTTCATGGACGCCGGCCGCATCGTCGAGGACGCGAAGAAGGACGAGTTCTTCGGCACCCCGCGCTCCGAGCGCGCGCAGCTGTTTCTCTCCAAGATCCTGCATCACTGAGGAAATCGCCATGGCCGCCCCTTCCAAGTTCGCGCACATCGTGTACCGCACGCGGCGCTTCGAGGAGATGATCGGCTGGTACGAGAAGGTCTTCGAGGCAAAGGTGCAGTACCGCAATCCCGTGCTCGCCTTTCTAACCTACGACGACGAGCACCACCGTTTCGCCTTCGCCAACCTGTCGGTGCTCGATCCTGCGGGCGGCGCAGGTGCGACCAGGCCCGATACGGGTGTCGACCACGTCGCCTACACCTACGGGAGCCTGGCGGATCTGCTCGGCACGTACACGCGCCTGAAAGCCGAAGGCATCGTGCCGTACTGGCCGATCCGCCACGGCCCGACGCTGTCGCTCTACTACAAGGATCCCGACGGCAATCGGCTCGAGTTCCAGGTCGACTGCTTCGCAACAGCCGAAGCGGCCAACGCATACATGCGCGGGGATAGCTTTGCCGCGAACCCGATCGGGGTCGAGTTCGACCCGGACGAGCTGGTCGAGCAATTCCGGAAGGGCGTGCCCGAAGCGAGGCTCCTCGCCCGGCCCGACGGACCGGGATCGCCAGTCCCGCGCGAGCACGGCATCGGCGCCTGAGCGCTGGCGCTTCTCGAGGAATGATGGTTTTGACGCGGTGACGCGCTGCGCGCTCGTTGCCGGCCTGTGGATGTTCGCGGCGGCGGCCTTGGCGCAGAGCAAGATCGCGACTGTCGGCGTACTCATCGCAGTTTCTTCTGCGGGGCACGCCCCTCATCTTGAGCAGTTCCGCAAAGGCTTGCGTGACCTTGGATACGTCGAAGGCCGCAACCTGCGGCTCGAAGTGCGGTACGCCGAAGCAAAGATCGATCGCCTGCCGCAGCTCGCGGCCGACCTGGCGGCAATCCCTGTCGACGTTCTGGTCACGGGCGGCTCGCACGTCACGCGAGTCGCGCGAAAGGCCACGCGCGACGTGCCGATCGTGATGGCATGGGCGGGCGACCCCGTAGGGGGTGGTCTCGCCGACAGCCTGGCGCGCCCCGGTGGCAGGATCACCGGCCTCACCACGCTCGCGCCGCAACTTGGCGGAAAGCGGCTCGAGATCCTCCGAGAGATACTGCCGAAGATGAACGACGTGGCGCTACTCTGGAATCCCGACGTGCCTGAGCGGGTCATTCAGTTCAAGGAGACGCAGGCGGCGGCGAAGCGCCTCCGCGTAACAGTGCATTCTTTCGAAGCGCGACGCAAAGAGGAGATCGACTCCGCGCTTAGCTCGCTGGCGCAGAAACGACCGGATGCCATGATCATCCTCAGCGACGCGCTGCTCGATGCCAATCTGAGCACGGTTGCCGCGTTCGCTGCGAAGCACAGACTCGTGGCGGCTCATCAGCAACGCCGTGCTGCGCAACTCGGCATGCTCCTGTCCTACGGCGCTAGCTTCTCGAGCCTGCACTACCGGGCAGCGACGTACGTCGACAAGATTCTCAAGGGGGCCAAACCCGGAGATCTGCCGATCGAGCAGCCGACCCAGTTCGAGCTGGTCATCAATCTCAAGACCGCAAAGGTGCTCGGAATCCGGGTCCCTCAGTCAGTGCTGGTGCGTGCCGACGAAGTCATCCAGTGATTAGCGCTTCTCGAACTTTTCCAGGATAGCCTCGGGAATCCGGTAATCGGGATAGCGCTTGCGGAATTCCGCGAGTTGCTTTTCGGCCTCGTCGTGCCTGCGTTGCCGCTTCAGATCGTCGATGCCCTGCAGCCATTGCTCGGGCGACGTGTAGGCGAAGGCTCCGAGGGCACCCGCTACGGCGGGCGCTGCACCTGGCGCGCTTGAGGCGCGTACACGGGATTCCTGACGCATCGGCGCCGACGGTTTCGCGCCGGCGTCTGCGCGAGCAGATTCGCGGGCGCCGCTCACAGCGTCCTGCGCCGGTACCGGCGCGGACGCGGCCGGTGGAGGCGCTGGCGAAGACGGCGCGTTCTGAGCCTCTTTCTGAGCCTTTCGAAGATCCGCCGGCAGCTCAGCGCCCGGGGCTCGGTCCCGAGAAGGCGCGGGCTTCGGATCGGGCGTGAACGCCTCGCGCTTGGCCGGGGCCTGCGCCGGCGCGGCCTGCTCCTCGCGCGCGAGCGGCGCCGGGGGAGGTGATGCGGCGACCGGCGCTTCCGCCATTTCGACGTCGGGTTGCTCGCGCTCCACGTGCATCGTGACCGCCACGGCGAGGACGATCACCGCGGCGGCGGCGAGCGGGAAATACCAGCGCCGCCGCCCGCTCGGCACGACCAGCGGCGCCGGCCGAATCTCGGCGGCGCGGCGCGCGGCCGCGAGAATCGCCTGGTCGAGGTGATGCGGCGGCTCCTCGCGCGGCAGCTCGCGATAGCGCTGCGAGATTTTCCGTTCGTCAGCCATCGTCCACCGCCGCTTTCAGCTTGGCCATCGCATATCGCAAGCGGCTCTTCGCCGCTTCGTCGTTGGTGCCCGTGGCGGCGGCGATTTCCGCCACGCTCAAGCCGGCTTCCTCGTGGAGCAGGAAGGCCTCGCGCTGCGCCGCCGGCAGCGACTCGATCGCCTGCAATAGCCGCGTGAGCGCCTCGCGCGCCTCGGCCTGTCGCGCAGGGTTGTCCGGCGCGGCGACGAGTTGCTC
>DATBSZ010000008.1:0-8744 GCA_036559525.1 Burkholderiales bacterium | reverse complement strand
GTTGGAGTCAATCAGGTGGTCTGGGATCCGGCGACACTCACCCTGCACGTCGAGTCCGATGAAGTACTCCGCCAAACCGCCCGCTACGCGGTGATCGTCACTAACGGCATCCTTGATACGTCGGGGCGGCCGGTGCAAGCATCGGATGCCTTCGACGATTTCAGGCACGACCTGAATTTTGGACAGGCCAAGAGCAAGGAGCTCAACCAGTACCGAAAAGCGCTGATCAAGACTCTGGCGGCCCTCAAACGGTGGGGCGTCTCCAAGCGAGACGTGGTGGCGCTTAGCGTCTTCACGACCCAGAGCGCCACCGCGACGCTCGAGAACATTCGCGACTATTTGAAGAGCTCCCCGCCCCCGGCTCTGGCCAACTTTGCGATCGGACCGGGCGGGTCACGCGCGGTGTTCGCCGTGTCCTCGATCCAGAGCATCACCTTCAGACAGCAGACCGGGACGAGCACGTTCGTCAACGCGCCAGTGCCGCTCGCTGTTCTGAACGCCTTCGGCGCCGGAGCCGTGAGCACCATCGCATGGGGGACCTTTGTTTCGCCGCAGTTCATTGACAGCAATGCGGTGATGACCACCCACGGGACGCTCGAGATGCCCAGCCAGTTCAGCAACGCAACTCTCGAGTTCGTGCTGTTCCTGCCGAGCGGCACCCAGCCGGCGTCTGGGTGGCCGGTCGCCTTCCTCGGGCACGGCGGCACCACCAATATCCACACTGCCGCGGTCTGGAACTTTGCCAGTTCGCTCGCGGCCCACGGATTTGCCGCGATCGCCATCAATGCCATCGGCCGTGGCTTTGGACCCCTGGGCACACTGAGTATCACAAAGACCGACGGGACGACGGTCCAGATCACGGCTGGCGGACGGACGATCGATCAGAACGGCGACGGCGTGATTGCGAACCAGGAAGGCGCAGCTGCGACGGCGCCCAACCTGATCATCGGCCAGCGAGACGCGGTACGCCAGACCGCTATCGACTACATCCAGCTCGTCCGCGTCATCCAGGCTGGAATCGACGTCGACGGAGACGGCTCAGCCGACATCGACGCCTCGAGGATGGTGTTTCTCGGCAACTCGTTCGCGGTCGGCTACGAGACCTGCTTCCTGGCGGTCGAGCCCGACGTCGTCACCGCCGCGGTTGGCTCGCCCGGGGGGCTTCCCGGCCGCCCCGACCTGCTCAGCATGCGGCCTTCGGGACGCACGATGGTCGGCGCCGCGCTCGCCGCGCGCACGCCGTCGCTCCTGAACGAGGCCCATGGTCTGACCTCTATCGGCGGCATCCCTGCGACGGCGCCGTTCTACAACGAGAACATCCCGCTGCGCGATCTCCCGCCCGTGACCAACGACATCCCCGGTGCGATGGCAATCCAGGAACACTTCGACCGCATCGAGTGGGTGCAGGCGAGCAGTGACGCGGCCACCCACGCTCGGCACCTGGAGTCCGAGCCCCTGGCGGGAGTTCCAAGGAAGTCCATTCTCGTCCTCTACGCCAAGGGCGACATGACGGCTCCCAATCCCAGGACTACCGCCTTAGTACGAGCCGGCGTGCTGCGCGAAAAGACCATCTTCTACCGCAACGACATCGCCCTTGCCGAGGATCCCACGGTTCCCAAGGATCCCCATACCTTCCTGCAGCCCGCCGCGAGCCCCGGCATCACCGGCCAGGTCGCCCGCGGCGGTCAGACGACAATCGCCCAGTTCCTTGTTTCGGGCGGGACCACCATCAACCATCCCGAACCGGCCCGGTTCTTCGAATTTCCGATCGTGGTCATGCCGGAGGACTACTCCTACATCCCGTAGTCGCCGTGGGGGCTGACAACTCAGCGCCGAGACGTTTGGACGCGGGCGGCTACTCTTGGGAAGAAGATTTGGTAGGTCGTGGCGGATTCGAACCGCCGACCAACGGATTAAAAGTCCGCTGCTCTACCAGCTGAGCTAACGACCCACGCTTACGACGCGGATTTGCTGCGGAAAGGGCGGAATTTTATCAGCCTTGACGCTCGATCCGCCAGACCTGGTACTTCATGGTCGCGGCGGAGCCCGCGACGATCGCAACGAAGGTCATGATCGAGCCGAGCGCGAGCGTGGAGAACCCCGAGATCCCCTGCCCGATGGTGCAGCCGAGCGCGGTGATGCCGCCGAAACCCATCAGGATGCCGCCGACGATGTGGTTCGCCGTGTCCTCGGCATCGCGGAAGCTTTCCCACCGGAAGCTGCGCGTGGCGAGCGCATAGGCCGCCGAGCCGGCGATCACGCCGGCGGCGGAGGCGATGCCGTAGGTAATGATCTTCGACTTGTCAGTCCACAGCATCAGATATTCGAGGGTAAAGGCGAACGGCGCCACAAAGGAAAAGGATTCCATGCGCCCGGTGTTGGTGGCGACGAAGGCTTCCTGCAGCGTGTCCGGGTCCTCGGCGACGTGGCCGATATGCCCGCTCACATACCAGCCGCCGACCACGACGAGGCCCGTCACCACTCCGCCCAGGGTGTAGTCGAAGGTCGAACGGAACTGCTTGCTGGAGTAGATGTACGCCAGCAGCCCGCCGCCGATCAGCGCGGCAAGGATTGCTCGATTGAGAGAGAGGAGGGCTGGAAGATCCTGGCCCTGCGGGAGCGTGATGGTCGCTTTCTCCAGCACGCCGACGCGGAACGCGCCCAGTAGCCCGCGCAGTGTCATGTACGCCGCGATGCCGAGGAAGATGTAGACCACCAGCGATTTCAGATTGCCCGTGCCGACGCGAATGAGCGTCTTGGAGCCGCAGCCCGAGCCGAGCGTCATGCCGACGCCGAACAGGAACCCACCGACGATGTAGGAGAGCCAGGTGAAGTTCGGGCCGGGATAGATCGACTTCGACAGGTCGACCACGCCGGCGAGGTGCAGCGCGCTCGAGCCGAGGATGGCGACCGCGATGGCGAGGAGCCACATGCGCAGGCGGCTGGTGTCGCCCATGTTGACCCAGTCGGAGACCGCACCCATGGTGCAGAAGTGGGTCTTGTTGCCCACCGCGCCGAAGATGAACGCGAGGAGGAACGCTCCCCCGACTACGTACAGATATGTTTCGTTCAACGCTTGGAAAAGGCGGCGAGGCGCTGCTTGGCGCTCGTCGCGGAGCTGCTCCCCGGATACTTGGCGATCAGCTCTTCAAGCGTCTTGCGCGCAGAGGTCCGGTCGCCCATGGTCTCCTGCGCGCTCGCGATCGACAGCATCGCGTCGGGCGCTTTCGGGCTGTCGGGCCATTGCACCAGCAGCTTGCGCTGGGCAGCGATGGCGCTCTTGTAGTCGCGCTGGCCGGAATGGGCCATGCCGATCCAGTACTGCGCGTTCGCCGCGAGCGAGCTGCTCGGGTAGGTGACGAGGAAGCCTTGCATGGCCGCGACGGCGAGCGTGTAGTTGCCGAGCTTGAACTGGTCGAGCGCGGCCTGATACGCCTTTGCCTCGGCGGGAGTGGGCTCGGCATCGGCGACGGACGGCGCGGGTGCGGGCGGCTTCTCGGGCACCGCGGCCTGCTGCTCGCGCGCCTGCTCGAGCTTGCGCAGGCGCGTGTCGATGTCGAGATAGAGCTGCTTCTGGCGCGCTTCCGCAGTCTCGCCCTGATGGTTGAGGACCTCGAGCTGGCCGCGCATTTTCGCGATCTCGCCGCGCAGGACGTCGATCTGGTTCGAGATCTCGAGCAGCGCGCCGCGGTCCGCGGCCCGCTCCGACGCCTCCTGGGCGGCCGTCTCGGCCTTGCTCAGGCGCGCCTCGGTCGTCTGGCGTTGCGTCTCGACCTGCTGGCGCAAGAGCTCGATGCGGCGGCGCGCTTCGTTGTCGTCGAACAGTTGGGCCCACGCAGAGCCGGCCGAGGTTGCGGCCAGAAAACCCAGTATCAGAGCCCGAAGCATCAGAACTCGCCGCTATAGAGGATGTCGCTGCGCCGGTTCTTGGACCACGCGGTCTCGCTCTGGCCTTCGGCTTGCGGCTTCTCCTCGCCGAGGCTCACCGACTCGATCTGGTCTTCGCGCGCGCCCAGCAGGATCAGCATGCGCTTCACCCCGTCGGAGCGGCGCTGGCCGAGCCCGACGTTGTACTCGCGGCTACCGCGCTCGTCGGTGTTGCCCTGGATCAGCACCCGGGTCTTGGGGTTCTCGCGCAGGTACTTGGCATGCGCCTCGACCAGGCCGCGGTATTCGTCCCGGACGTCGAACTTGTCCAGCTCGTAGTAGATCGAGCGCTTGGAGAGGATGTTCGCCGGGTCTTTCAGGGCGCTCGCCGGATCCTTGCGCCCGGAGGTGACGTCGACCGCGGCGACCTTCGGCCGCTCGACCGGCTGCGCCTGGGCGCCGGGCTTGCCGGCGCCGGGCTTGGTGCGATCCTCGACGCTCGCTGATGCCGCCGCCTGATCTTCGGGAGTGGTCTGGCAGCCCGACGCCGCAACCAAGAAAGCCAACAGGATGAAAAACGCGCGCATGGGTTTCACTCCTTTCATTCGTTGAACGGCCCCCACGCCGGCTCGCGAACGTCGCCGCCGGAGTATGGCAGGTTCTGCCGGATGCGACCGTCGGAGGACACGGCGGACAGCACGCCGCGGCCGCCCCTCACCGTGGCGAGCAGGATCATCTTGCTGTTGGGGGCGAAGCTCGGCGACTCGTCGCGGTCGCTGTCGGTAATGACCTGCACCTGTTGATTCGCCAAATCGAGCAGCGCCACCTGGAACTTCCCGGCTTCGCGCGTCACGTAGGCGAGCACGCGGCCGTCGGGACTGGGGCGCGGCGAGACATTATAGCTGCCCTTGAAAGTCACGCGCTGCGGCTCGCCGCCGGTCGAGCTCATGCGGTAGATCTGCGGGCTGCCGCCGCGGTCGGAGGTGAAGTAGAGCAACTTGCCGTCGGTCGAGTAGCGCGGCTCGGTGTCGATCGAGTTGGAGTTGCTGATGCGCCGCCGCGGGCCGCTGCCGTCCGAGTTGAGGAGGTAGATCTGCGAGCCGCCCTCGACCGAGAGCACCACGGCGATGGTCTTGCCGTCGGGCGACCAGGCCGGCGCCGAGTTCGACCCCTTGAAGCTCGCCACCACCTGGCGCTTGTTCTCGGACAGGTGGTGCACGTAGACGATCGGTTTTTTCGATTCGAACGACACGTAGGCGATGCGCCGCCCCTCGGGCGACCACACCGGCGAGATGATCGGCTCGTTCGAGCGCAGCAGGTACTGTGCGCGCTCGCCGTCGGCGTCGGCGATCTGCAGCTCGTAGGTGCTGCCGCGCTTCACCACGTAGGCGATCTGGGTGGAGAAGACTCCCTTCTCGCCGGTCAGCTTCTCGTAGACGAAGTCGGCGATGCGGTGCGCCGCCGCGCGCGCGTTGTCCTGGGTGAAGAGATACGCGATCGCCCCGAGCGGCGCCTGCTTCACGATGTCGTAGACGCGGAACCGGACCTCGAAGCGGCCGTCGGCACTCTTCCCCACCGAGCCCAGCACCAGCGCGTCGGCGAGGCGCGAGCGCCATTCGCCGTAGCTCACCGGGGTATTCTCGTTCGGGGTCGGAGACATCGGCGGCACCTCGAGGCCGCGGAACAGGCCGCTCCTCTCCAGGTCGGCGCGCACGATCGCGGTCAGGCTCGAGCCGACCGCGGCCTCGCCGGCGAACGGCACGATGGCGATCGGGGTGCGCTGCGCCCCGGCGCCGGTGATCTCGATCGAAAGCTGGGCCGCCGCTTGTGACGCAGCTACCAGGAACACTAGTCCAAAAAGAAGGCGCAAGCTGGTTTTCTCCCGATGTTCTTGTAAGCGCATCCTATTTGTCATGCGGGCGGAAAGTAAGTTTCAACTCCCGCGAAAACGGCACGCCGGGCGGGGGCAACGGCAGCGGCGAGGCCTTCAGGATCGCCCGCTCGACCGCGGCGTCGTAGGCGGGATTGCCACTCGATTTGACTAGCCTGACACCGGTATCGGGCAGCACCTCTCCCGTCGGCAGCTGAACGACGATGAAGATCGCCTCGGGGTTGCCCTGGATGTCCTGCGGCAGGATCCAGCCCGACTTCACCTTGGCCTGGATACGCGCGATGTACTCGTTCAACGCCTTGGTCTTGGCCGCGGCGGCGGCCCGCGCCTCCTCGGCTTGCTTGCGCGCGAGCAGCTCGCGCAGCTCGCGCTCCTGGCGCTGCTGCTCGAACACCTTCTGCTCCCGCGCCATCTGCTCGCGCATCGTCCGGTCGAAGTTCGGGTCGGCCTTGGGCTTCACCTCCGGCTTGGGCTTGGGTTTCGGCTTGGGCTTCTCCGGAATCGCGATCTGCGGCTTCACCACTTTCGGCGGCTCGGGCTTCACGACCGGCGACGGCTCGACCTTGGGCAGCGGCTTGGGCACTTCCGCGGCCGGCGGCGGGGGCGGCGGCGCGTCGACCAGGTCCACCTCCACGACGTCCGGCGCACTGACCTGCCAGCGCACGCCGAGCACCAGCACCGCCGCGAGCACGATGTGCACCAGCGCCGAAAGCACGAACGATCGGCCCATCCAATGCTCATTGCGCTGCCAGAGCCCCAAGGTCAGGGTGCTCACGAGGAGGTCTTCACCTGCAAGCCGACTTTCTGCACGCCGTGCTTGCGCAGCTCATCCATGACTTGCAGCACCGACTCGTAGCGCGCGTTCTTGTCGCCGCCGATCAGCACTGACAAGTCGCCTTTATTTTTAAGACTCTTGATAAACCCCGGAAGCTGAGCCCGGCTGAGCGACTGCTCGTTCACCACGCCGCCGCGCGCATCGCGCTGGCGCACCACCAGGCCCTGGTCGCTCTTCACGAAGATCTCGAGCGGCACGAGGCGCGGCGCGCTCGCCTTGTCGACGGTGGGGAGGTCGATGACCGCCGGGGTGACGAGCGGCGCGGTCACCATGAAGATCACCAGCAGCACCAGCATCACGTCGACGTACGGCACGACGTTGATCTCGTGCACCGGCCCTCGTTTTTTGCGTAAGGCCATTACCTCACTGCTTGCCGATGGAGGATGTTCGAGAACTCCTCCATGAAGCTCTCGAAGCGATTGGCGAGGCGTTCGATGTCGTGCGAGTAGCGGTTGTACGCCACGACCGCGGGGATCGCTGCAAAGAGGCCGATCGCGGTAGCGACCAGCGCCTCCGCGATGCCCGGCGCCACCTGCGCGAGCGTCGCCTGCTGGACGTTCGCCAGGCTTCGGAACGCGTGCATGATGCCCCACACCGTGCCGAACAGGCCCACGTAGGGGCTCACCGAACCGGTCGAGGCGAGGAACGCGAGGTGGCGCTCGAGGAAGTCCATCTCGCGCTGGAAGGTGGCGCGCATCGCGCGGCGCGCGCCGTCGACCATGTTGCTCGCGTCGGTGCCGGCGCGCTGGCCGCTCCTCAGCTTGGCGAACTCGCGGAAGCCGGCCTCGAAAATGCGCTCCAGGCTGCCGATGGTGTGGCGCTGGTTGACCGCGCCCTGGTAGAGCGCGTTGAGATCGTTGCCGCTCCAGAACTCGCGCTCGAACTTCTCGGTCTGCACGCCGGCGCGGCGGATGGCGAACCACTTCTGGAAGATGAACATCCAGGACATGAACGAGACCGCGGCGAGCAGCAGCATCACCACCTTGACTACGATGCTGGCGTTGAGGATCAGCGTCCAGATGTCGAGGTCTTGCGTGACCGTCATTTCGAGAGCGCCTGTTCGAGTTCTGCGGGCATGCGCGCGGGCTTCATCCGTTCGCGGTCGACCAGCGCGAGCGTGACGTCGGCTTCGACCAGCAGCTCGGCGCCGCGTTCCACGCGCTGCCGGAACACGAAGCTCGCGCGGCCCATTTTAACCACTTCGGCACTCACCGAGAGCAGGTCGTTGAGCCGCGCCGGCAGATGATATTTCACGTCGATGCGATGGACCATAAAGAGCGTTCCGTGTTCCTCGACGAAGCGCGCCAGGTCGATGCCGGCTTCGTTCAGGAGCTCGCTGCGGGCGCGCTCCATGAAGGAGAGGTACTGGGCGTGGTACACCACACCGCCCGCGTCGGTGTCCTGGTAGTACACCCGGACGGGGATCAGGTATCTGACAACAAGTCCTTCACCGCCGTCGGCGCCACGATGCCGAAATGGCGGTACGCCGAGAGCGTCGCGATCCGTCCGCGCGGGGTGCGCTGCAGGTAGCCCTGCTGGATGAGGTAGGGCTCGAGCACGTCCTCGATGGTGTCGGCCTCCTCGCCCACCGCGTGCGCCAGGTTCTCGAGACCCACCGGCCCGCCGCTGAACTTCTCGATCACTGCGAGCAGCAGCTTGCGGTCCATCACGTCGAGGCCGAGCACGTCGACGTCGAGCATCTTGAGGGCCGCTTCGGCCACGCTCTTCGACACCGTGCCGTCGCCCTTCACCTGCGCGTAATCGCGCACCCGCCTCAGCAGCCGGTTCGCTACGCGCGGCGTGCCGCGCGCGCGCTTCGCAATCTCGCTCGCGCCTTCATCCTCCAGCGCCACCTTCAGCAAGCGTGCGGAGCGCTGCACGATTTTGGCCAGGTCCTGATGAGAGTAAAACTCCAGCCGCGCGACGATGCCGAAGCGGTCGCGCAGCGGGTTGGTCAGCATGCCGGCGCGGGTGGTGGCGCCCGCGAGGGTGAACGGCGGCAGGTCGAGCTTGATCGAGCGCGCCGCCGGCCCCTCGCCGATCATGATGTCGAGCTGGAAGTCCTCCAGCGCCGGGTACAGGATCTCCTCCACCACCGGCGAGAGGCGATGGATCTCGTCGATGAACAATACGTCCCGGGGCTCCAGGTTC
>DATBSZ010000007.1:0-5962 GCA_036559525.1 Burkholderiales bacterium | reverse complement strand
AGCCCGCTTCGGCGTCGATCGAGCAGGCCCAGCGCACCATCGCCTGGGCCGAGCATCTCGTCGTCGTGTTCCCGCTCTGGCTCGGCGACATGCCGGCGGTCCTCAAAGGCTTCCTCGAGCAGGTGCTGCGGCCCGGCTTTGCGATCGGCAAGGCGGCGCCGGGGCGCATGGCGAAGGGGCTGCTCAAGGGGCGCTCGGCGCGCATCGTCGTGACGATGGGAATGCCGGCGTTCTTCTACGCAATCTACTACCGCGCCCACAGCCTGAAGAGCCTGAAGCGCAACATCCTCGAGTTCTGCGGCGTCTCGCCGGTGCGCACCACGGTGATCGGCATGGTCGAGGGCCGCAAGGAAGCGCGCGAGGATTGGCTGACCCGGCTCAGCGTGCTGGGCGTGCAGGGAAGCTAGCGCTACCGCGGCAGCCGCAGCGGCACGAACTGCCGCACGCCGTCGCGCTGCACCAGGAGCGCCACGGTGCCGCCCTTGCCCGCGGCCTGCAGCACGGCAGCGAACGCCTCTGCGCTCGACACCGCCTTGCCGTTGACCGACACGATCACGTCGCCGCGCATCAGGCCGGCGCGCTGGGACGCGGCGCGCGCGCGCTCGACGAGGAGGCCGCTCTCGAGGCGCATGCGCTCGCGCTGCCGGCGGTCGAGCGGCGCGAGCTGCAGGCCGAGCGGCTCGCCGTCGGGGCGTACCGCCGCCGGCAGCGTCGCGACGCGTGTGGCGTCCACCTTGAGCCGCAGGAGAAGAGGGGCGCCGAAGCGCAGCAACTCGACATCCACCGTTGCGCCCGGGGTCGCGCGCGCGGTGAGCCGCACGAGCTCGGCTTCGGCCTCGACCGGCTGGCCGTCGAAGCGCACGATGACGTCGCCGGGTCGCACGCCGGCGCGCGCCGCCGCGTAGCCCGGGAACGTCTCGACCACGAGGGCGCCGGCGGCGCGCGGCAGCTTGAGCGCCCGGGCGAGCTCGGCGGTCAACTCCTGCAGGCGCACGCCGATGCGGCCGCGCGTCACCTTGCCGTACGCGCGCAACTCGGCGGCCACCTCCATCGCGACGTCGATCGGGATGGCGAACGAAAGCCCGATGTAGCCGCCGGTGTCGCTGTAGAACCCCGAGTTCACACCCACCACTTCGCCCCGCAGGTTGAAGAGCGGGCCGCCCGAGTTACCCGGGTTGACCGCCACGTCGGTCTGGATGAACGCCACGAAGCTTTCCTGCGGAAGCGTGCGGCCGAGCGCGCTCACGATGCCCGCCGTGACGCTGCGCTCCAGGCCGAACGGCGAGCCGATCGCCGCGACCCATTCCCCCGGACGCAGCTTCGCCGGATCGCCGATGCGCACCGTCGCGAGCCCGCTCGCTTCGATCTTGAGGAGCGCGATGTCGCTCGCCGGGTCCAGGCCGAGGACCCTGGCCTCGAACTCGCGGCGGTCGGCGAGGCGCACGCTGATCTCGGCAGTGCTGGCGACCAGGTGCGCGTTGGTGATGATGTAGCCGGAAGGGTCGATCACGAAGCCGGAGCCGAGCGAGCGCGTTTCCGGTGCCGGGCCGTACTCGCGGCGCAGGAAGTCGCGCAGGATCCCGGTGTCTTCCGCTTCTTCTTCGGCGAGCGGCAGGTCGGGCAGCACCCCGCCCAGCGTGCCGCTCAGGTTGACGACAGCGGCGCCTTCCCTCACCAGGGCGGTGAAGTCCGGCGCCTGGGCGGCCGTGGGCGGGGCCGCGAGGAGGACGAGGAGGGCGAGGAGCGCTCTCATCCGGCCACGGTACCGGCTCGCTTGCGCCGCGGCTTTGACGAGGATCAACGGGCTTCGCCCGGTCCCGATTAGTTTTCGGTCATGGAGCCGGCATTCCGGCGCTACATCGAGCAGTGCCCGGACGCGGTGCTGGTCACCGATACCGCCGGCCGCATCGTCTACGCGAACCCGGCGTTCGAGCGCATGACCGGCTATGCCTCGAGCGAGCTCGCGGGGCGCACGCCGGCACTGCTCAAGTCCGGGATGCACGAGGCCGATTTCTACCGCGAGCTCTGGTCCGCGCTCCTCGCCGGGCGGGAATTCCGCGCGCTGTTCGCCAACCGCAAGAAAAGCGGCGAGCCGTACTACGAGGACAAGATCATCCGCCCGCTGTTCGACGCCGACGGCCGCGCCACGCACTTCGTCTCGTTCGGGCGCGACGCCACCGAGCGCGCGCGCGAGTTCGACCGGCTGCTGCACGCCGCGACGCACGACAGCCTGACCGACCTGCCGAACCGCAGCCTGTTCCTCGATCGGCTGGGCCAGGCGCTGCGCCACGCCGCGCGGCGGGAGGAGCAGCTCACGCTCGCGATCCTCGACATCGACCGCTTCCGCGACACGAACAACCGCTGCGGACACATGGCGGGCGACACGGTGCTGCAGGCGGTGGCGGCGCGCACCCGCGGCTGCGTGCGCGAGGCCGACACCGTGGCGCGCATCGGCGGCGACGAGCTCGCGGTCATCCTCCTCGATGCGACCGAAGCGCAGGCCGGGCCGGTGCTCGCCAAGATCGTGGCCGCGAACGCGGCGCCGGTGCGCCACGACGGCGCCAACATCCGCGCCACAGTTAGCGTCGGCGCCAGCGGCTACCCGCGCGACGCGCAGGACGCCGACGCGCTGCGCAAGCAGGCGGACCTTGCGATGTACGCCGCCAAGGCCGCCGGCGGCAACCGCTACCACTTCTATCGCCGGTAGGTCTTCTCGTGCCGCGCCTGGCACTCGACGCAGCGCGCGGCGGCGGGCTCGGCGCGCAGGCGCTCGAAATCGATCGCGGCGCCGCAGTCGGCGCAGATGCCGTAGGTCCCGCCGTCGAGGCGCCGGCGCGCGGCCTCGATCTCGCGCAGCTCTCCGGCGTCGCGCGACAGGTCGGCCTGGTCGAGGTCGACCAGCAGGTCGGCGACCGATTCGTCGCCGATGTCGCCGATGTCTCCAGAACGCTCTTCGCGCAGCCGTGCGGCATCGCGCTTGAGCTCTTCGAGAAGGGTTTCGCGGCGCTGCTCGAGCGCGCGGCGCAATTGGTCGCGTTGCCAGGGTTTCATCGCCCCAGCGTAGCCGGGCGGGCGGCGGGCGCGTTTGACCGAGATCAAACCGCCTGCGCCGCAGGCTCCGGTAAGCTCGAGCATGCCTTCTGCGTTCACGCCGCAGGCGCTGGCGGCCTATCTCGGCGCAGTGCACGGCCGCGCGGTGAGCGGCGTGCGCGTCACCCCGCTCGGCGGCGGCCGCCAGGGCGACAAGGGCTACGGCTACGGCATTCCGCTGCGCGTCGACTACACGCTCGACGGCGTGCTGCGCCGCGCGGTGGTCGAAACCGTGCGCCCCGGCCCGTTCGGCCACGAGCACATGGCCGACCGCGCCCAGTCGCTGCTGTGGGCGCACGGCGCCTTCGGCAAGCTGCCGCGCCACGTGGTGTCGCTCGACGTCGGCGCGGTGCGCTCGAGCGGCGCGCTGGTGCAGCTCGGCAATGCCGAGGAGCTGTTCATGCTCGCCGAGTTCGTCGAGGGCGCCGAGTACGCGGACGATCTCCTGAAGCTGCGGGCCGGGAAAGCGCTTTCGCCGCTGGATGAAACCCGCGCCGACGCATTGTGCGATTACCTGGTGGAGATTCACCGCGTCGCCGGACCGGATCCCGGCCTGTACGTGCGCCGCATTCGCGAGCTGCTCGGCCACGGCGAGTGCATCTTCGGCGTGGCCGACAGTTATCCCGGGGATGGCCCGGTCCCGAACTCGGTTCTCGAATCCATTGAAAAGAGCTGCGTGGAATGGCGCTGGAAGCTGAAGGCGCGCAGCCGCCGGCTGCGCCAGGTGCACGGCGACTTTCATCCCTGGAACATCATGTTCCGCCGGGGCACGGACTTCAGCGTGCTCGACCGCTCGCGCGGCGAGTGGGGCGACGCCGCCGACGACGTGACTTGCCTCACGCTGAACTACCTGTTCTTCTCGCTGCAGCGTTCCGGAAGGCTTGAGGGCGACTTCGAGCGGCTGTGGCGGCGCTTCTGGGACCGCTACCTCGAGCGCTCGGGCGACCGCGAGATCCTCGAGGTGGCCGCCCCCTTCCTCGCTTTCCGGGGGCTGGTGATGGCAAACCCGCTCTGGTACCCCGCCCTCGACACCGGTGTGCGGCGCAAGCTCTTCAATTTCATCCATGCCGTCCTGGCAGAAGAGCGCTTCGAGCCGGCAAGCGCGAACGCCTACTGCGCATGAGCTTCGCGGTCTGGCTGACCGGCCATTCGGGCTCGGGCAAGAGCGCCATCGCGCGCGAGCTCGTCCGGCTGCTGCACGAGCGCCGCGTAGACGTTTCGGTGCTCGAATCCGACGTGATGCGCACGCAGCTCACGCCCTTTCCGCGCTACGACGATGCGGATCGCGATTTCTTCTATGCCACGCTCGGCGAAATCGGCTTCCTGCTGGTGGAGAAGCAGAAAGCCGTGGTATTCGACGCGACCGCGAACCGGCGCGCATACCGTGACGCGGCACGCAAGCGCATCGCGCGCTTCGCCGAGGTCTTCGTCGACACGCCGCTCGAGGTGTGCAGGGCGCGCGACCCGAAGGGGCTTTACCGCAAGGGCATGAGTATCCCCTACGAGCCGCCGCAGGCCGCCGAGCTCGTGGTGCGCGGCGATCAGGGCACGCCGCCGGAAAGCGCGGCGCGCATCGTTGCGTTGCTCGAGGATCGCGGCTGGGTTTGACCTGCGTCAAGCGGCGAGCGCGACTGGAGGCCGGGCCGCGAACACGACGGGCGTACTCAAAGCTTCTTCACGATCCTGACGATGGCCGGCTGCTCGGCGGCCGGAGCGCGCTCGAAGCCGAGCTCCCGGACGAAGTCGAGCATGTCCCGATTGTCCTCCAGGACGATGCCCTCCATGGTCTCGAAGCCGCGCGCGCGCGCCGCGCGGATCAGCGCGTCCATCAGGAGCTGCGCGATCCCGGTGTGGTGCCAGTCGTCGGCGACCACGACGCCGAACTCGCAGCTGCGCCGGTCCGCGTTGGCTACGTAGCGTGCGTCGCCGACCAGGGTATCGCCCGATTCGCATACGAATCCCATGTGGCGGTCGTAATCGATGTCGGAATGGAAATGGGCGAGCCCGCCGTCCACTGCGTCGGCACGCTTCATGAAACGCCGGCGCCGCGTGTCGCCGGAGAGGCGGTCGAGGAACTCGCGCTGGCGCACCTCGTCCTGCGGCCGGATCGGGCGGATGACAACGCTGCGGCCGTCGGCGAGCCGGCGGCGCACGGCGAGATGGGCGGGATACTCGGCCATGGTGCTCCAGTCGATTGTCGGTTTCGCCTGCCGGGCGCGCTTGACCCAGGTCAAAGGCATTCCCGGCGCGGCGGCGATACTGGCGCGCCATGAAGCATCACGAGGCGGTGCGCGGCCACGTGGCTGCGTCGGTGCTGCGCGCGCGGCCGGACGAGACCGCCGGCGCGGTGCTCGCGCGCCTCGCGCACGACAAGCCGGTGAGCGTCGAGCTCGTCCTGGTGGTGAACGGTCATGGCAAGCTCAAAGGCGTGGTTTCGCTCGGCAGGCTGTTCGCCGCTCCCGCCGCGGTGCCTCTCAAGGAAATCCTGGACAGCAAGTCTCCGCGTGTCACGGCCGACACCGACCAGGAGCACGCGGCCTCACTCGCTTTGCACCACGGCGTCGACGCCCTGCCGGTGGTCGACGACGAAGGCCACGCGCTCGGCGTGATGCCCGCGCAGGCGCTGCTGCAGGTGCTGCGCCGCGAGCACGTCGAGGACCTGCACCGGCTCGCCGGCATCCAGCGCGAGGCGGCGCAGGCGCGCCACGCGATCGAGGATCCGCCGCTGCGGCGCGTGCGCCACCGGCTGCCCTGGCTGCTGGTCGGCCTGGCCGGCAGCGCGCTCGCCACCGCCGCGATGGCGGCGATGGAGGTCACGCTGCAGGCGAACGTGGCGATCGCGTTCTTCGTGCCCGCGCTGGTGTACCTCGCC
>DATBSZ010000006.1:0-2457 GCA_036559525.1 Burkholderiales bacterium | reverse complement strand
TCGGCGCTGCGCCAGATGGTGGCCACCGGCCGCAGCATCAGCGACAACGAGGTGAAGCAGGCGCTCGCCGGGTTGAAGAAGATCGAGGAGGATTTCGTCGCCACCGTGAGCCAGGTGGCGAGCTCGGCGAGCGAGCGCACGCGCCCCGAGCTGCGCGCGCTGGTCGAGCGCGCCGCGCACGCCGGCACCGAGACCGGGCGCCGGACCGCGCACCTGATGAAGGAGTTCACCTTCTCGGGCATGGAGCTCGCGGGGCAATTCAGCGTCCGGTTTGCTCAGCTCGCGAGCGGCGTGCTCGCGGGCATGGCCGACGCGCTCGAGAAGTCCGCCGCCGAAAGACAGAGAAAAACCTAGCCCCGGCCGATGTTGCGGCAAACCCTCGGCATCATGCGCGAGCTGCCGCGGCTGCACGAGATCGCGTCGGTCTTCATCCGCCACGGCCTGGGCGACTTCGTCCAGCGCATCGGCATCGCCGGCGTGCTCGAGCGCGCCGGCCAGATCCTGCACCGCAGCCCGGTCGCCGACGCGGTCACGCTCGACCCGGCGCAGCGCATGCGCATGGCGCTGGAGGAGCTCGGGCCGACGTTCGTGAAGCTCGGCCAGGTGATGGCGACGCGCGTGGACCTGTTCCCGCCGCGCTGGATCGCGGAGTTCGAGAAGCTGCACGCCGACGTGCCGGCGGTGCCGTTCGAGCTGCTGCTGCCCGAGCTCACGCGCTCGCTCGGCCGCTCGCCGTTCGAGGTGTTCCGCGAGATCGACACGCGCGCCCACGGCGCGGCTTCGATCGCGCAGGTGCACCGCGCCCGGCTGCAGGACGGCACGCCGGTGGTGCTGAAGGTGAGGCGGCCGGGCGTGCGCGAGACCATCGATGCCGACCTGCGCCTGCTGCGCCGCGTGTCCGAGCTGATCGAGTCCGAGATGCCCGAAGCGCGGCGCTACCGCCCGGCCGAGATCGCCGAGCAGTTCGCCAAGTCGCTCGAGCGCGAGGCCGATTTCGCGGTCGAGACGCGCAACATCGAGCGCTTCGCCAAGAACTTCGCCGGCGACCCGCATATCGTGATCCCTCGCATCTACCCCGAATACACGAGCGACGTGCTGCTGGTGCAGGAGCACGTCGACGGGATCCCGGCCACGGACCTTGCTGCAGTAGAAAAATCCAACTTAGACAAGAAACTCCTGGCCGCCCGCGGCGTCGACGGGTTCCTCAAGATGATCCTGCTCGACGGCTTCTTCCACGCCGACCCGCACCCGGGCAACGTGTTCTACATCCCGGGCAACCGCATCGTGGTGATCGATTTCGGCATGGTCGGGCGGCTCTCGCCGCAGCGCCGCGCGCAGGTGATCGATCTCCTCGGCGGGCTGGCGCGCATGGCCGAGGAGCCGATGCTGGAGGTGCTGCTCGACTGGGCGGGGGACGCCTACGTCGACGAGACGAAGCTTGCCGCCGACGTGAACGAGATGGTGTTCGACTACGAGGGCGTGGCGCTCAAGGACATCCGGGTGGGCAACGTGATCCGCCAGTTCGCCGCCATCGTGCGCCAGCACTCGATCGTGCTGCCCTCGGACCTGTCGCTGATGTTCAAGGCGCTCATCACCCTCGAGGGTCTGGGCCGGCAGTACGACCCCGACTTCCACATCATCAACCACCTCACGCCGCTGGTGAAGAGCGCGCTCGCCGAGCGCTACCAGCCGGGCGAGCTGGTGCGCCGCGGGCGCGGCATGGTCACGGAGTTCATGAACGTCGTCGGCGGCGTGCCGCGCGACCTCGCGCGTTTCCTGCGCGAGGCGCGTCGCGGCAAGACGCGCATCGACCTGGACCTCAAGCGCCTCGACAGCTTCGGCCGCCAGCTCGACCGCACGCTCGACCGCGTCACCGTGGGCATCATGACCGCGTCGCTCGTCATCGGCTCGGCGATCGTCTCCACCGTGCACGACGGCCCGACGCTCTGGGGCATCCCCGTCCTGCCGGCGATCGGGTTACTCGGCTATGTTCTTGCTTTTCTGAACAGCCTTTGGATCGTCTACGGGATCTGGCGCTCGGGCAGGGAGTAGCAAACCTAATTCGGGGTCAGGGTGCGAATTAGGTAAACGAGTTGTGACCCTGACCCCGAATTACGCCTTGCTGTCTTTGGGGATGAATTTCAGCGAGACGCCGTTGTTGCACCAGCGCTGGTTGGTCGGCGGCGGGCCGTCGTCGAACACGTGGCCGTGATGGCCGCCGCAGCGCTTGCAGTGGTACTCGGTGCGCGGGTAGATCAGGTAGAAATCCTTCTTCTGGTCGAACACGCCCGGGATGGTGGTGAAGAAGCTCGGCCAGCCGGTGCCGGATTCGTACTTCATCTCGGAGGTGAAGACCGGCAGCCCGCAGCCGGCGCAAGCGAAGATGCCGGCGCGCTTCTCGTCGTTCAGCGGGCTGCTGCCGGCACGCTCGGTCCCCTCCTCGCGCAGCACGCGGTA
>DATBSZ010000005.1:0-43523 GCA_036559525.1 Burkholderiales bacterium | reverse complement strand
CGAGCCGTCGATGGAAGCGGTGCTGAAGGGCAGCTACACCCCGCTCGCGCGCCCGATATTCATTTATGTGAACGCAAAGTCGCTCGCCAAGCCGGAAGTGAAGGAGTTCGTCGAGTACTACATGAAGAACGGCGCGGCGCTGGCGACGGAAGTGAAATATGTGCCGCTACCCGACTCGGCCTACCGCGTGGCCTTGGAGCACGTGCTCAAGGGCAAGAAGGGAACGGTGTTCGGCGGCGTGGCCGAAGTCGGCGTGACGATCGAAGAGCTGCTCAAGCGCGAAGCGAAGCTCTGAAGCAGGCTTCGCTTTCTATAGAATCGGGGTTGATGCCAACCCCGAAGGGTGAGCGCCTGGCGCGGCGGCGCGCACGCATCGTCCGCGAGCGGCTGATCGAGCTCCTCCTGTTTCTCGCCGCGCTGGTCTCGGTATTCACCACCGTCGGCATCGTCTACATCCTGGTCAAGGAATCGGTGGTGTTCTTCCGCGAAGTGCCGATCGTGAATTTCCTCACCGACACGCAGTGGACGCCGCTCTTCGACGACGCGCATTTCGGCATCGTGGTGCTGCTCTCGGGCACGCTCACGAGCTCGGCGGTGGCCCTCGGGATCGCGATCCCGCTCGGCACGGTGATCGCGATCTACCTCTCCGAGTTCGCGCCCTTCCGGCTGCGCGAGGTGGCGAAGCCCTTCCTCGAGATGCTCGGCGGCGTGCCGACCATCGTCTACGGCTACTTCGCGCTGCTCTTCGTCACGCCCCTCCTGCAGAGGATCTATCCCGAGCTGCCCGGCTTCAACCTGCTCTCCGCCGGCATCGTGATGGGGATCATGATCATCCCGTACGTGAGCTCGATCTCCGAGGACGCGATGCGCGCGGTGCCGATGAGCCTGCGCGAGGGCTCCTACGCGGTGGGCGCGACGCGCTTCCAGACCGCGACCCGCGTGGTGGTGCCGGCGGCGTTCTCGGGCATCGCTTCGGCGTACATCCTGGGCATCTCGCGCGCGGTGGGCGAGACCATGATCCTGGCGGTCGCCGCCGGCATGCAGCCCAATCTCACCTTCAACCCGCTCGAGCCCGCGGCGACCATCACCGCCTTCATCGTGCAGGTGGCGCTCGGCGACCTGCCGCACGGCTCGGTCGGCTACCAGACGATCTTCGCCGCGGGGCTCACGCTCATGCTGTTTACGCTCGTGTGCAACATCGGCGGCCACATGCTGCGCAAGACATTCCGTGAAGCCTATTAAGGACCTCATCAAGAAGCGAAAGCGCTGGGACGCGATCTTCGCGCTGTGCGGCCTGCTCGCGCTGATGATCGGCGTGCTCACCTTTGCGGCGCTGTTCGTCGACATGGCGCTCGACGGCTTCGGCCGCCTGTCGTGGGACTTCTTCACCAGCTATCCGTCGCGCCGCCCGGGGCAGGCGGGAATTCTCTCCGCCTGGATCGGCTCGACGCTGGTGATGCTCACCACCGCCTTCTTCGCGGTGCCGCTGGGGGTCGCCGCCGGCGTCTACCTCGAGGAGTACGCGGCGAAGAACTGGATCACCGACGTGATCGAGATCAACATCACCAACCTCGCCGGCGTGCCGTCGATCGTCTACGGACTGCTCGCGCTGGGCCTGTTCGTCTACCAGTTCGGGTTCGGCCAGTCGATCCTGTCGGCCGGGCTGACGCTTGCGCTCCTCATCCTGCCGGTGGTCATCGTCGCGACGCGCGAGGCGATCCGCTCGATCCCGCAGGTGATCCGCGAGGGCTCGTACGCGCTCGGCGCGACGCAGTGGCAGACGGTGCGCTACCACATCCTGCCCTACTCCTCGGCCGGCATCCTGACCGGGATCATCATCGGAATGGCGCGCGCCATCGGCGAGACCGCGCCCATCATCACCATCGGCGCGCTCACCTTCATCGCTTTCCTGCCGCCGGCACCGATCCAGTCCGAGCCGCCGTTCATCTCGTTCGAATGGCTGATGTCGCCCTTCACCGTGATGCCGATCCAGATGTTCAACTGGACCTCGCGCCCCGAGGCGGCGTTCCACGCCAATGCCGCGGCGGCCGGCCTCGTGCTGGTCATCATGACCCTTGCCATGAATGGGCTCGCCATATGGCTGCGCTATCGATTGCGACGCAACCTCAAGTGGTAATGTCGGCACCCGAGACCCACATGAGCGAAGTACTGGCGGCCAAGGCCGAGGCGAAAGGCCTGTCCTTCTACTACGGCGACTTTCGCGCGCTGAAGAACATCAACATGACGGTGCACGAGCGCAAGGTCACCGCGCTGATCGGCCCGTCGGGCTGCGGCAAGTCGACCTTCCTGCGCTGCTTCAACCGCATGCACGACCTCTATCCCGGCAACCGCTACGAGGGCGAGATCGTGCTGCAGCCCGACAACACCAACCTGCTCGCGAGCGCCGTCGATCCGATCGAAGTGCGCATGAGGATCGGCATGGTGTTCCAGAAGCCGAACCCCTTCCCGAAGTCGGTGTTCGAGAACGTCGCCTACGGGCTGCGCGTGCGCGGCGAGGGCTCGCGCCGGCGCATCGAGGACAAGGTCGAGCAGGCGCTGCACGACGCCGCGCTGTGGAACGAGGTCAAGGACCGCCTGCACCAGCCGGCGTACAATCTCTCCGGTGGGCAGCAGCAGCGCCTGTGCATCGCGCGGGCGCTTGCGACGGATCCTGAATTATTGCTGTTCGATGAACCCACCTCCGCCCTGGACCCGATCGCCACGGCCTCGATCGAGGAGCTGATGCACGACTTGAAGGAGCGCGTCACCATCCTCATCGTGACGCACAACATGCAGCAGGCCGCGCGCGTCTCGGACTTCACCGCCTACATGTACCTGGGCGACCTGATCGAGTTCGGGGTGACCGATGAGCTCTTCATCAAACCCAAGATGAAGCAGACTGAAGACTACATAACTGGACGATTCGGTTGACCGATCACGCTTCCAAGCAGTACGACCTCGACCTCGGCTCGATCCGCTCGCGCGTGCTGGCGATGGGCGGCCTGGTGGAATCGCAGATCCGCCGCGCCGTCGACGCGCTGACGAGCGGCGACCTCGCGCTCTCCGAAGAAGTGATCGCCGCCGACCACCGCGTGAACGCGATGGAGGTGGGGCTCGACGAGGACTGCAGCCAGCTCATCGTGCGCCGCCAGCCGGCGGCGGGCGACCTGCGCATGATCTTCGCAATCCTGAAGACGGTGACCGACCTCGAGCGCATCGGCGACGAGGCGCAGAAGATCGCGCGCATGGCGAAGAACATCCACGAGCGCGGCGGCCCCCAGGCGCCGCCGGTGGTCGAGGTGCGCCACGCCGCGGAGGCGGCGATCTCGATGCTGCGGCGCACGCTCGACTGCTTCGCGCGCCTGGATTGCGACGGAGCGGCGGAGGTGATCCGCGACGACGCCGGCATCGACACCGAGTTCCGCTCGATCCTGCGCCAGCTCATCACCTACATGATGGAAGACCCGCGCACTATCAGCACGGCGCTGGAGATCGTGTGGATCGCCAAAGCGATCGAGCGCATCGGCGACCACGCCAAGAACATGGCGGAGTATGTGATCTACATCGTCAAAGGCACCGACGTGCGCCACACGAAGATAGAAGCATGACGGCCACGGTCCTCGTGGTCGAAGACGAGCCGCAGATCCAGGAGCTGGTCGCGGTCAACCTCGAGCACATCGGCCACAAGGTGCTGCGCGCGGCGAGCGCCGAGGAGGCCGAGGCGGCGATCCGCAACGCGCTGCCCGACGTGCTGGTGCTCGACTGGATGCTCCCCGGCGAGTCCGGGGTGGCGTTCGCGCGGCGCCTGCGCCTGGACGAGCGCACTCGCGAGCTGCCGATCCTGATGCTGACGGCGCGCGCCATGGAGCAGGACAAGATCTCCGGCCTGGAGGCCGGCGCCGACGACTACCTCACCAAGCCCTTTTCGCCGAAAGAGCTCGCCGCGCGCATCAAGGCGGTGCTGCGGCGCCGCGCGCCGCAGCTTTCGGGCGACGCGGTCGAGACCGAGGGACTGCGCCTCGATCCGGCCACGCGCCGCATCAGCGTCCAGGGCAAGCGCGTCGAGCTCTCGCCCTCCGAGTTCCGGCTGCTCCACTTCCTGATGACCCATCCCGGGCGCGTCTATACTCGCGCACAGCTTCTGGACCATGTCTGGGGGGATCACGTGTTCATCGAGGAGCGCACGGTCGACGTGCACATCCGGCGCCTGCGCAAGGCGCTCGAGCCGAGCGGCCACGACCGCCTGATCGACACGGTACGCGGCTCGGGGTACGGCTTCCGCACCGATTGATCTACCGCAATACCCTTCTCGCGCTCGCGGCGCTCGCCGTGCCCGCGGCCTTCACCGGGCTGGTTTTCGGCGCCGCATGGGGCTGGGGTGTGCTGGCGGTCGGCTTGGCTGCGCTCCTCTTCTGGCACACACGCCACCTCTCGCGCCTACATCGCTGGCTCGCCAACCCCGTGGCCGGCAAGGTGCCCGAAGGCCGGGGCATCTGGGACGAAGTGCTCGCCGCGCTGCACCGCCTGGAGCGCGACACGGCAAAGCGCGAGGAAGGCCTCGCCGACGCGCTCGCCCGAATGCGCCGCGCGGTGCAGGCGCTGCCCGACGGCGTGGTGATCCTGGACAGTGCGAACCGCATCGAGTGGTACAACCGCACCGCCGAGGCGCAGCTCGGCTTCGAGGGCCGCGCCGACATCGGCCAGAACATCGCCAACCTGCTGCGCGAGCCCGAATTCATCGAGTACCTGCAATCGAGCGCGCACGAGACCCCGGTGCGCATCGACCGGGGGCAGGCGCTCGCGCTTTCGCTGCAGCTCATCCCCTTCGGGCAGTCGCAGAAGATGCTGCTGTCGCGCGACGTCACCCACGCAGAGCGCGTCGATGTCATGCGGCGCGACTTCGTCGCTAACGTCTCGCACGAGCTGCGCACGCCGCTCACCGTGCTGGTGGGCTTCCTCGAGACGGTGCGCGAGCTGAAGCTCGATCCGCAGCGCGTGCGCGACTACCTCGGGATGATGCAGGAGCAGGCGGCGCGCATGCAGCGCATCATCGACGATCTCCTGACGCTGTCGGCGCTCGACTCCGCGCCGCCCGCCACGGACGACCTGCGCATCGCGGTACGGCCGCTGCTCCAGCGCCTGGGCGCCGACGCCGCGGCGCTGTCAGCCGGGCGCCACGTGATCCGCCTCGAAGGCGAGACGACGAGCGAGATCCTCGGCGTGGAAGGCGAGCTGACGAGCGCGCTCGGCAACCTGGTGAGCAACGCGATCCGCTACACCCCGCCGGGCGGCGTGGTCACGCTCAGCTGGCGCGAAGGTCCGGACGGCGCCCGCTTCACGGTCGAGGACACCGGCATCGGCATCGAGGCCGAGCACATCCCGCGGCTCACCGAGCGCTTCTACCGGGTCGATCGCAGCCGCTCGCGCGAGACCGGCGGCACGGGCCTCGGCCTGGCGATCGCCAAGCATGCGCTCGCGCGCCACGACGCGGTCCTCGAGATCCAGAGCGAGCCCGGCAAGGGCAGCCGCTTCAGCGCGCGCTTTCCGGCGCGGCGGCTCGCGGTACAGCCGCTCGTCAGCTAAATTCGCCGTGTGGAGTTCTGGAACACCGCGATTTTCGTGGGGGCGCTGCTGCTCGTCGTCAGCATCGTGGCAAGCGACATCTCCTCGCGTCTGGGTGCGCCGCTGCTGCTGGTCTTCATCGCGCTCGGTATGCTGGCGGGCGAGGACGGGCCGGGCGGCATCCGCTTCGACGATTTCGAGACCGCCTATGTGATCGGCACGCTGGCGCTCGCCGTCATCATCTTCGACGGCGGCATGCGCACCCGGCGCGAGCTCTTCCGCGTCACCCTGTGGCCGGCGGCGGGCCTCGCCACGGTCGGGGTGCTGGTCACGGCGCTGCTCGTCGGCGTTTTCGCAGCCTGGCTGCTCGGCCTGCACTGGCTGCAGGGCATGTTGATCGGGGCCATCGTCGGTTCGACCGACGCCGCGGCGGTGTTCGCGCTGTTGCGCAATGCAGGCGCCACGCTCCAGGAGCGGGTCGCTTCGACCCTGGAGGTGGAATCGGCGAGCAACGATCCGATGGCCATCTTCCTCACGGTCGTGGTGCTCGAGCTGCTGGTCGCCGGCAAGACCCAGTTCGAGCCCGGCGTGCTCCTTGCGTTCGTGCAGCAGTTCGGCATCGGCACCGTGCTCGGCCTGGCAGGCGGCCGGCTGCTGGTGTGGCTCGTCAACCGGCTGCGCCTGCACTCCGGGCTCTACCCTCTGCTCGCGGCGGCCGGCGGGCTCTTCATCTTCGCTGCCGCCCAGCAAGCGGGCGGCAGCGGCTTTCTTGCCATCTTCCTTGCCGGCGTGGTGCTCGGCAACTCGCAGCTGCAAGCGGCGCAGAACATCCTGCGCGTGCATGACGGACTCTCCTGGCTGAGCCAGATCGTGATGTTCATCATCCTCGGGCTGCTGGTCACGCCCTCCGAGTTCCTCCACATCGCGCTGCCCGCGCTCGCGATCGCGGCGTTCCTGATACTCGTCGCGCGGCCGCTCGCCGTGGTGGCGAGCCTGCTGCCGTTCCGCTTCGCCTGGCGCGAGCAGGCCTTCGTCAGCTGGGTCGGGCTGCGCGGGGCGGTGCCGGTGGTGCTTGCGCTCTTTCCCCTCCTCTACGGGGTCGAGAACGCGCGTCTGTACTTCAACGTCGCCTTCTTCATCGTGCTGGTGTCGCTCGTGGTGCAAGGCTGGACCATCGCGCCGGCGGCGCGGCTTCTGAAGCTCGAGGTGCCGCCGTCCGCAGAACCCGCGCAGCGCGTCACGCTCGACATCCCGGGCCACTTCGAGCACGAGATCGTCGGCTACGAGGTGCAGGCCGGAGCCATGGTCGAGGCGCGCGAACTGGGAGCGCTCGAGCTGCCCGCCGGGCTGCGGATCGTCAGTCTCCTGCGCGACGGCGTGCCGCAGCCGCTCGAGCCCCGGCTCAAGCTCGCGCCGCGCGACTACGTGTACTTCCTCACGCAGGCGCACGGCGTGCCGCTCCTGAACCGCCTGTTCGACCCGCATCGCGCCCCCGAGCGTCTCGAGGAGCACGCCTACTTCGGCGACTTCGTGCTGAACGGCGACGCGGTGCTCGGCGATCTCGCCGCGGTGTACGGCATCGAGGTCCCGGCGGAGCACGCGGGCAAGACCCTCGCCGAGTACTTGAACGAGCGCGCGCACGGCCGGGTGGTGGTCGGCGACCACGCGCCGCTCGGCAACGCCGAGCTCGTGGTGCGCGAAGTGCAGGACGACCGCGTGACGCGGGTGGGTCTGAAGCTGCGCTGAATACGGCGCCTAGGCTGCCTGCAGCTTCGCCACGGCGACCGCGAGCCACTTCACGCCCGTCGCGCCGAAGTTCACCTGCACGCGCGCGTCGGTCCCCTGGCCTTCGGCGTCGACGATCACGCCGCTGCCGAATTTCGGATGCGTAACATTCTGGCCGATCCTGAATCCTCCGACATCGCGTCTTGGTTTTGGCAAAGTGGTCCTCGTTTGACGGGAGTAATCCGGGGTAAAGGCTTTCTGCCGTGAAAAGCGCGGCGTCAGCCACTTCATGAGCTGCTGCGGGATTTCTTCCAGGAAGCGCGACGGGATGTTGTAGCGCGTCTGGCCGTGCAGCATACGCGTCTGCGCATGCGAAAGGTAGAGGCGGTTGCGCGCGCGCGTGATCGTCACGTAGGCGAGGCGACGCTCCTCTTCCAGGCCGTCGCGCTCCGTCACGCTCTGCTCGTGCGGAAAGAGGCCCTCTTCCAGCCCGGTCATGAAGACCACGTCGAACTCGAGGCCCTTCGCCGAGTGCACTGTCATCATCTGGAGCGCGTCCTGGCCTTCGCCCGCCTGGTGCTCGCCCGCTTCCAGCGCGGCGTGGGTGAGGAAGGCAATCAGGGGATCGACCGCCTCGCCCGACTCGGTGACGCGCTCCTCTTCGGTAAACGCCGCGGCGGCGTTCACCAGCTCGGCCAGGTTCTCGACCCGGTCGGCGCCCTCGCGCTCGGTCTTGTAATGCTCGACCAGGCCGCTTTTTGCGATCACCACTTCGACCGCCTCCTTGAGCGGCAGGCCCTGGGTTTCGTTTCTGAGGCTTTCAATCAAGAGGCGGAATGGCGCAGCCTTGGTGCCGTCCGCAGCCTTCATCAGCGAAACCGACGCCTGTTTCGCGGCGTCCTGGAGCTGCTCGATGGTGCGCGCGCCGATGCCGCGCGGCGGGAAGTTCGCGACACGCAGGAACGCGTTGTCGTCGTCGGGCGTGGCGATGAGCCGCAGGTAGGCGAGTGCGTGCTTGATCTCGGCGCGCTCGAAGAAGCGCAGGCCGCCGTAGACGCGGTAGGGGATGCCCTGCGAGAACAGCGCGTGCTCGACGACACGCGATTGCGCGTTCGAGCGGTAGAGCACCGCCACCTGCGAAAGGGAGGTGCCGTCTCGCGCCAGCGCCTGTACCTCCTCCACGATCCAGCGTGCCTCGTCGTTGTCGGACTCGCCTTCGAACACGCGCACCGGCTCGCCCTTGCCCGCCGCGGTCCACAGGTTCTTGCCGAGGCGATTGCGGTTGTTTGCGATGAGCGCGTTGGCGGCGTCGAGGATGTTGCCGTGCGAGCGGTAGTTCTGCTCCAGGCGCACGACGTGCTTCACCTTGAACTCGCGCTCGAAATCGGCCATGTTGCCGACGTTGGCGCCGCGGAACGTGTAGATGCTCTGGTCGTCGTCCCCGACCGCGAACAGGCAGGCGGCCTTTCCTCCGATCAGCTTGAGCCACCGGTACTGCAGCCGGTTCGTATCCTGGAACTCGTCCACCAGGATATGGCGGAAACGGCCGCGGTAGTGCTCGCGCAGGATCTCGTTGCGGTTCAACAATTCGAAGCTTCGCAGGAGCAATTCCGGAAAATCCACCACGCCTTCGCGCTGGCACTGCTCGTCGTAGGCCGAGTAGAGCTCGGCGAAGCGCCGGGTGTTCTCGTCGCCCGGCGGCACGTCGCGCGAGCGCACCCCCTCTTCCTTCTGGTCGTTGACGAAGTACTGCACCTCGCGCGCCGGGAAGCGCTCCTCGTCCACGTTCATGCTTTTCAAGAGGCGCTTGATCGCGGCGAGCTGGTCCTGCGAGTCGAGGATCTGGAACGCCCGCGGCAGCCCGGCTTCCTGCGCGTGGGCGCGCAGCATGCGGTTGCACAGGCCGTGGAAGGTGCCGATCCACATGCCGCGCGGGTTCACCGTCATCATCGCCCCGACCCGGGTCAGCATCTCGCGCGCCGCCTTGTTGGTGAAGGTGACGGCGAGGATTCCCGAGGGCGCGACGCGAGCGCCTTTCACCAGCCAGGCGATGCGCGTGGTGAGCACGCGCGTCTTGCCGCTGCCCGCACCGGCGAGGATCAGCGCGTGCTCGTCCGGCAGGGTTACTGCGGCGAGCTGTTCCGGGTTGAGGTGTTCGAGGTGAAGCGTCGACAAGCCGCGATTTTATCGCGGGCTTGAATTACAAGCCCGCCCAGCGAGCTTGAATTACAAGCCCGCCAATGCGGCTCAACCAGGAACTTTGGGGTCCTTCACTCCGAACTTGCCTTTGAGCTGATCAGCCAGGGCTTGCGCTTCCTCGCGCGAGGGAAGCTGCCGGATCCGCACGATGTGGGTCAGCTTGTCGCCCTGCTTGCGCTGCGCGATCTCCACGGGATATCCCTCCTGGTGCAGCTGGTCGCGGATCGCGCGCAGCGGCTCTTCCTTGTCCGCCTGCGCGAGCTGCACGCTGAACCGCCCGCCGCTGCGCAAGGCGCCCTTGCCGGCCTGGATGTCGGTCTCCAGCGCCCATTGCTCGAGCTGCTTCGCCTCGACGAAGCCGACCGGCTCCGTCTTGCCCTTGTCGCGCCGGTAGAACTGCCGCGGCTTGTCCATCGTCACCGGCTGCTCGCCCGCGGCGCCGACCTCGATCGCACCCTCGAGCAGGCACACGATCTGGCGCTCGGCGCGCGAGCGCCCCCAGAAGTCGGTGCCGCGGATGCCGATCGTCACCTGCTCGACGCGAACCGTGACTTCGCGCTTGCGTGCCTTGGCGGCGAGGTCGGTGGTGAAGCGAAACGCGCCCTCGAGCACCTGGAGCGCGGCGCGGAACAGCTCCTTCGAGGGCTGCAGCTCGGCGAACCGCAGGGTGCCGTTCTCGCCGAGCTTCACCACGCTGCCCTCGGAGAGCTTGACGAGCACGCGCGCCTCCTTGCCGGTGAGGATGCGGTCGCCCGCGCGCAGCTCCATCCCGGGGACCAGCGGCACGCGATTGCCGTCGCGCTCGCGCCAGGCCGGCATCTGCACGCCATCGATCACCGCCGCCGCCTGCGCGAACGCCTGGAGCGGCGCGACGCCGAGAAGCAACGCAAGAAGTAGCGCTTTCATGGGGTCACTCCCTGACGCGCCTTATACGGCTTGGGCGCGGGCAATGGATGCGATAATCCGCGGCTTCCGCAAAAAAAGTCACATGCAAGACGTCTACGATCCGGCAGCGGTTGAGCGAGAGGCGCAGGACTTCTGGGCGAGCCGCGATTCGTTCCGCTCGCTCGAAGATCCCGCCAAGCCGAAATTCTACTGCCTGTCCATGTTCCCCTATCCCTCGGGGAAGCTGCACATGGGGCACGTGCGCAACTACACCATCGGCGACGTCCTCACGCGCTACTACCGCATGCGCGGCTGCAACGTGCTGCAGCCGATGGGCTGGGATGCGTTCGGCCTGCCCGCCGAGAACGCGGCGATGGCGAACAAGGTGCCGCCGGCGAAGTGGACCTACAGCAATATCGCCACCATGAAGGCGCAGCTGAAGAGCCTCGGCTTCGCGCTCGACTGGAGCCGCGAGCTCGCCACCTGCAGGCCCGACTACTACAAGTGGAACCAGTGGCTGTTCACGCGCCTGTTCCGCAAGGGCCTCGCCTACAAGAAGACCGGCGTCGTCAACTGGGACCCGGTCGACCAGACGGTGCTCGCGAACGAGCAGGTGATCGAGGGCCGCGGCTGGCGCACCGGCGCGCCGGTCGAGAAGCGCGAGATCCCGATGTACTTCCTGCGCATCACCGCGTACGCCGAGGAGCTGCTCGCGGCGCTCGACGACCTGCCCGGCTGGCCCGAGCAGGTCAAGCTGATGCAGAAGAACTGGATCGGCAAGTCCGAAGGCGTGCGGATTGGATTTCCTTATCAGTTAAACAATCAACCCCAAACCCTATGGGTGTTCACCACCCGCGCCGACACCCTGATGGGCGCGACCTTCATGGCGGTTGCGGCGGAGCACCCGATTGCAGTTTTTGCTTCTCAAAAAGATTCTAAAGTCCGAGCCTTCGTCGACGAATGCAAGCGCGGTCCGGCGATGGAGGCCGAGCTGGCGCAAATCGAGAAAAAGGGGATGCCCACCGGGCTTTTCGTCACCCATCCGCTCTCGGGCGAAAAGCTGCCGGTCTGGGTCGCGAACTACGTGCTGATGGGCTACGGCGAAGGCGCGGTGATGGGGGTGCCGGCGCACGACGAGCGCGACTACGAGTTCGCGCTCAAGCACAAGCTGCCGATTAAGCCGGTGATCCGTCATCCGCTCGGCGACACGGTCCCGGCCCCCTGGAAGCCCGAGTACGCCGAATACGGGACTTGCATCAACTCCGGGAAGTACGACGGCCTTTCCTACAGGGAGGCGACCGACGCCATCGCCGCTGATCTCCAGAGGAAATCTCTGGGAGAAAAGCAAATTCAATGGCGCTTGCGCGACTGGGGCATCTCGCGCCAGCGCTACTGGGGCACGCCGATCCCGATCGTGCATTGCCCGTCGTGCGGCGACGTGCCGGTGCCCGACGAGCAGCTTCCGGTGCGCCTGCCCGAGGACGTGGTGCCCGACGGCACCGGCAACCCGCTCAACAAGCTCGCATCGTTCGTCGACACCAAGTGCCCGTCGTGCGGCAGGCCGGCGAAGCGCGAGACCGACACCATGGACACGTTCGTCGACTCGTCCTGGTACTTCGTGCGCTTCTGCTCGCCGGAGGTGGCGGGCGCAATGGCCGACGAGCGCGCCGACTACTGGATGCCGGTCGATCAATACATCGGCGGCATCGAGCACGCCATCCTGCACCTGCTCTACTCGCGCTTCTTCCAGCGCGCGATGCAGAAAGAGACCGGCCTGATGCGCGGCGTCGACGAGCCGTTCACCAACCTGCTCACGCAGGGCATGGTGCTCGCCGAGTCGTATTACACCGACACCAGCGGCCGGCGCGAGTGGATCAACCCGGCGGACGTCGAGGTGGTGCGCGACGCGAAGGGAACCATCGTTTCCGCCAGGGCGAAGGACGGAAGGGCGGTGGTCTACGACGGCATCGGCACGATGTCCAAGTCGAAGAATAACGGCGTCGATCCGCAGGCGCTGATCGACAAGTTCGGCGCGGACACCGCGCGCTTCTACACGATGTTCACGTCGCCGCCGACCAGCACGCTGGAATGGAGCGACGCCAGCGTCGAAGGCTCCTACAACTTTCTGCGCAAGGTCTGGGGTTTCGCCTTCAAGTTCTCGCGGGCGACGTGCGCCGAGAGCATCGAGCGGAAGATCCGCTACCAGGTCCACCTGGAGCTGAAGAAGGCGAACGACGACATCGTGCGCAAGAAATTCAACACCGTCGCCTCCGCGTGCATGAAGATCCTCAATGCGATCGAAGCGCTCCCTGAATGGGATGCAACCTCTAAAGAAGGCCTCTCGATCCTGCTGCGGCTGCTCTCGCCGATCGCGCCGCACATCGCGCACCACCTGTGGCGCGAACTCAAGTTCGGCGAGGACATCATGGAGGCGCCGTGGCCCGAGCCCGACCCGGCGGCGCTCGAGCAGGACGAGGTCGAGCTGGTGGTGCAGGTGAACGGCAAGCTGCGCGGCTCGATTCGCGTGCCCAAGGCCGCCGACCGCGCGGCGATCGAGGAGCTCGCGCGCGCCAATCCGAACGTGCAGCGCTTCGTCGCCGGCCACAGCGTCAAGAAGGTGGTCGTGGTGCCGGGACGGCTGGTCAATCTTGTCGTCTAGAAGAGCCCTGGCGCTCGCGTTGGCGCTGCTCCTGGCGGGCTGCGGCTTTCGGCTGCGCGGGACCGCCGAAGTACCGTTCGAGACGCTCTACGTGCCGAGCGCGACCAGCGGCATCGCGCTCGACCTCAAGCGCACCATCCAGGCCGGGACTAAAGCGCGCGTGGTGGACGATCCGGGCAAGGCCGACGCGGTGATGCAGTTCACCGAGGAGACGCGCCAGAAGGAGATCCTGTCGCTGACCGGCACCGGCCGGGTACGCGAGTTCCAGCTGCGCTACCGCGTGGGCTTTCGCGTCCACGACGGCAAGGGCGCCGAGTACGTGCCGCCGAACACGATCCAGCTCACGCGCGACGTGACCTTCAACGACGCCGAGATCCTCGCCAAGGAGCAGGAGGAACAGCTCCTGTTCCGCGACATGCAGGTCGACATGGTGCAGCAGATCATGCGCCGCCTGGCGGCCGCCAAGCGCCCGTAGCAGTAGAAGGACGAATGCCGCGACTTCGTACCCAGGAACAGCTCCCCGCCCATCTGGCGAAGAATCTCGGCGCGGCCTACGCAATCCTCGGCGACGAAGCGCTGCTTGTCCTCGAGGCCGCCGACGCGGTGCGCGTCGCGGCGCGCAAGAACGGCTTTACCGAGCGCGAGGTGTACGAGCCGGGGCGCTCGTTCGACTGGAGCGAGCTGCGCCACGCCGGCGCCACCCTCTCGCTTTTCGGCACGAAGAAGATCGTCGAGCTGAGGCTCGCGAGCGGCAAGGTCAACGCACAGGCGGCCGAGGCGATCGTCGCCTGGTGCGAGCGCACGAATCCGGAGACGCTGCTCCTGCTCACCATGCCGCGGCCCGAGGGCGGCGGCTGGTGGGATGCGCCCTGGTTCCTCGCGCTCAACAAGCACGGCGTGATCGTGGAAGTCCAGCCCGTGACGCGCGCGGCCCTTCCGGCGTGGCTTGAGAAGCGGCTCGCGCTGCAGAAGCAGAGCGCTTCGCGCGAGGTGCTCGAGTATCTCGCCGACCGCGTCGAAGGCAACCTGCTCGCCGCACACCAGGAGGTGCAGAAGCTCGCCCTGCTCGCGCCCGAAGGCGAGCTCACCCTGGAAACCGTGCGCGGCGCGGTCGCCGACGTGGCGCGGTTCGACACCCATGTCGCCGCCGAGGCGCTCCTCGGCGGCGACACGGCGCGCTACCTGCGCATCCTGGACGGATTGCGCGGCGAAGGCGAAGCGCCGACCTATCTGCTGTTCACGATCTCGAGCGCGCTGTTTGCGCTTGCCGGCGGCGAGCGCACGAGCAAGGCGATGCAGGCAGTGCTCGACAAGGCGCGCCGCTATCCGCCCGCGGCGATCGAGCAGGCGATCAGCCGCGCCGCGGCGATCGACCGGGCGATCAAGGGTGTGGGCGTGGGCGAGCCGTGGGAGGAGTTCGCCAAGCTCGGGCTCGAGCTGCACTCGACCTGAGTCGCTGAACCAGCCCGACCAGGCCGTCGGCCGGACGCGGCGCAAGCGCCAGGGCGCGCGGCCGCCCCGCCGCGCGCAGCACTTCTTCGGCCGCGAGCCATCCCGAGCGCACCGCGCCCTCCATCGAGCACGGCAAGCCGGTCCGCGTCCAGTCGCCGGCCAACGAAATGCCGGCGCAATGCGAAGCGGCAGGACGCTCGCTCTCGCTTCCCGGCAGGGGGCAGGGAATCGCCATCGCGATGCGGTTCACGGTCGCGTGCACCACGCGCGAGCGTGCAGCCTCCGGAACGAATTGCGCGATCTCGCGCTGCGTCGCCGCGACGATTTCCGCGTCGCTCATCGTGCCGGCGCGATGGCTGTAGATGATGTTGGACGCGATCACCGAGGGCCGCGCCGACCAGCCGCGGCGGATGTTGGAAAGGTCGTAGAAGTCCGTGTTCAGGTGCTTTAGGGCGCCGAGCAGCGCCCAGAACCGCTCGCTGGTCAGCTTGCGGTCGAACCAGAGGTACGAGCTGATGTACGGACTCGGCTCGACCGCAGGAGCGGCGAGCCCCAGCTTCTTCAGGTCCTGCGGCGGCACGGCCGCGACCACGTGGTCGGCGGGAATGCGCGCGCCATCGCGCAGAACGACTCCATCATTTATTTCAGCTACCTCCGCCTCGAGGAGAACACGCCCTCCCGCGCGCTCGATCGCATTGGCGGCCTGCGCCGCGAACAGCTCGCTCAAGGCCACCGCCGGAAAGCCGAAATGCAGCCGGCGATGGCCGATGAGCTGCGAATGCACGCGCAGCAGCGCCGCCGCCGAGCAGCGCTCGAGCGGCACGTTCATGACCGAGAGCGCGGCGAAGGACCAGAACCATTCGATCATCGGCTCGCTGACGCCGAGGGCTCGCAGATATTCGAGCGCGCTCACGCGGTCGAGCTCGGGCACATCGGCTTCGTCGAACCGCATCGCGCGCCAGGTCACGCGGTTGTTGGACCAGAGATCGCGCGCGGAAAGGCCCGAGCCCCTCACGAGATCCGGCAGCAGGCTGAAGGGCGCGGGCAGCCGCCGGTGCCGCAGCACCATTCCCGACGAGAACGTGATCAGCTTCCCGGGCTGCCAGCAGATCAAATCCCGGGTGCCGAGCCGCTCGAGGAAGGCGAGCATGTTGCGATACTCGCTGTGCACCACGTGCGGCCCGAGGTCGATCGGGTCGCCGCTCGCTGCGTCGGTCCAGCTGCGCGCGCGGCCGCCGAGGCGTTTTTCGCGCTCGAGCAGGGTCACGCGCACGCCCGCGTCGCCAAGCGCCACGGCGCAGGCGAGCCCTGCGAGCCCTCCGCCGACGATGACCGCGTCCTGAACCATTACAATGCGCCCATGCAGCTCAAGCGCAACAAACATGCCCAGGGAGACCTGCATTCCGCGATGCAGGAGATGGGACGCGCGGCGCGCGCCGCGGCGCGGGAGCTCGCGCGCGCCGAGACCGGCGCCAAGAACCGCGCGCTTCAGGCAGTGGCGCAAGAAATCCGTTCACGTTCCAAGGATCTCTCAAAAGCCAACGCGCTGGACGTCGCCAAAGCGAAGAAAGACGGCTGCGACGCGGCGTTCGTCGACCGGCTGACGCTCACGCCGGCGCTCGCCGAGCAAATGGCCGCCGGCGTCGAGCAGGTGGCGTCGCTTCCCGACCCGGTCGGCGCGATCTCCGAGCGCGTGAAGCGGCCCACCGGCATCGAGGTCGCGAAAATGCGCGTGCCGATCGGCGTCATCGGCATCATCTACGAGTCGCGGCCCAACGTGACCGCGGACGCTGCCGCGCTTTGCGTAAAGGCGGGCAACGCCTGCATCCTGCGCGGCGGGTCGGAAGCGATCGAGTCGAACCGCGCGATCGCCGCCTGCGTGCGCGCCGGCTTGAAAGCAGCGCAGCTTCCCGAGGCCGCGGTGCAGCTCGTCGGCACCACCGACCGCGCGGCGGTCGGCGAGCTCATCACCATGCGCGAGCACGTCGACCTCATCGTGCCGCGCGGCGGCAAGGAGCTGATCGAGCGCCTCGCGCGCGAGTCGCGCATCCCGATGATCAAGCACCTCGACGGCGTGTGCCACGTCTACATCGACGACAGCGCCGACCCGGAGATGGCGGTGCGCATCGCCGACAACGCCAAGACCCAGCGCTACGGCACGTGCAACACGATGGAGACCCTGCTCGTTTCCTCCGGGATCGCGCAGCGCGTGCTGCCGCGCATTTCCGGCATCTTCAAGAGCAAGGGCGTCGAGATGCGCGCGGACGCCGCCGCGCTCGAGTTCGTGGATGGAAAAAAAGCGACGGACAGCGACTACTACACCGAGTGGCTCGCGCCGGTCGTGTCGATTCGCGTGGTGGACGGGCTGGACGAGGCGATCGCGCACATCGCCAAGTACGGCTCGCAGCACACCGACGCCATCGTGGCGCAGGATCGCGCCCGCGCCGAGCGCTTCCTGCGCGAGGTCGACTCGAGCTCGGTGATGTGGAACGCCTCGACGCGCTTCGCCGACGGCTACGAGTACGGCCTGGGCGCCGAGATCGGCATCTCCACCGACAAGCTGCACGCACGCGGGCCCGTCGGCCTCGAAGGTCTGACCACCCAGAAATACGTGGTTCTCGGGCACGGAGAAATCCGCAACTGAGCATCGGTATTTTGGGCGGCACGTTCGACCCCGTGCATAACGCGCACCTCGCGATGGCGCGCGCTGCGCTCGACGAGCTCGAGCTCGAGAAACTCCTCTTCATGCCGACCGGCGCGCCGCGCTACCGCACGCCGGCGGTGGCGAGCGGCGAGCACCGGATCGCCATGCTCCGGCTCGCCCTTGCAGATAACAAATCCTGTGAAATCGATGCCCGCGAGCTCGCACCGGGCGCCTCGGGCTACACCATCGACACGCTGAAGGAGCTCAGGCTCGAGCTCGGCGCCGCCACGGAGCTGTGGCTCCTGATGGGCGCCGACCAGTACGCGAAGTTCGAGGCCTGGCATCGCCCCGACGACATCCGCAAGCTCGCCAGGATCGCGGTGTTCGAGCGGCCTGGAACATCGCTCGACAAGCGGGTTGCCGTCATTTCGATGAAACCCATGCCGGTGTCGGCGAGCGAGATCCGCGCGCGCGCGGGCCGCGGCGAAGACCTCTCGGCGCTCGTGCCGCCGGCCGTGGCGGACTATGTCCGGCGCCACGGGCTTTACGCCTGATGGATATCCGGGTCAAGCAGCGGGTGGTCGTCGAGGCGCTCGAGGACGTGAAGGGCCACGACATCGTCGTGTTCAACACCGCGCGCCTGCCCTCGATGTTCGAGCGCGTGGTGATCGCGAGCGGCGACTCGAACCGCCAGGTGAAGGCGCTCGCCGACCGCGTGCAAGAGCGCGTGCGCGAGCTCGGCGCCCGCGTCTACGGCGTCGAGGGCGAGTCGAGCGGGGAATGGGTGCTGGTCGACCTCGGCGACGTGGTCGTGCACATCATGCATCCGACGGTGCGCGACTTCTACAATCTCGAGGAAATCTGGGGCGGCAAGCCGGTGAAGTTGAAGGGCCCGAAGAAAGCCAAAGCGCGTGCCAAGGCTCCACGTCGTCGCCGTAGCCGCTAAGCTGCCCGGCTGGGCCGAGGCGGCCTGCGTCGAGTACCTGAAGCGCATGCCGCGCGGATACGAGGTTTCGAGGATCGATGCCAAGCCCGGAAAGTGGAGCTCCTTCGTGAAAGGCCGGCTGGTGGCGCTCGACGAGCGCGGAAAGGACATGACGACGGCTCAATTTGCCCCCCTACTGAAGGCCGAGACGACGTTCGTCATCGGCGGCCCCGACGGGCTCGAAGAAAGCGTGAAAAAGGACGCAGCGCTGCTGCTGCGCCTGTCCGCGCTCACCCTGCCCCACGCGCTCGCGCAGGTCGTGCTGCTCGAGCAGATCTACCGGGCGGCTACCATGCTGACCGGACATCCTTATCATCGCGCATGATCCCCATTCCCGAGCGCGGCATCTATCTCGCCTCGCGCAGCCCGCGGCGGCGCGAGCTGCTGTCCCAGATCGGCGTGCGCTACCACCTGCTGCTTTTCCGCGAGCGCCCGCGCGGCGGCTCGAGCGAGCCTGACATCGACGAGGCGCCGCTCGCCGGCGAGCCGCCGGCCGCGTACGTCGAGCGCATGGCGCGCGCCAAGGCCGACGCCGGCTGGAGCCGCATGCTGCAGCGGAATCTGCCGCCTGCGCCGGTGCTCGCCGCCGACACCACCGTTTCGTTCCAGGAGCGGATCTTGGGCAAGCCGCGCGACCGCGCCGAGGCCGCAGAGATGCTGGCCGCGCTCTCGGGCCAGCGCCACGAGGTCCTGACCGGGGTGGCGCTGAAGAACTACGACCAGGTCGAGTTCGCGCTCTCGAGCTCCGAAGTGGTCCTGAAAAAGCTGTCCGACGACGACATCGCCCACTACGCGGCGAGCGGAGAAGGCGACGACAAGGCTGGCGCCTATGCCATCCAGGGCCGCGCCGGGCGCTTCGTGATGGAGCTGCGCGGAAGCTACTCGGGAGTCATGGGGCTGCCGCTGTACGAGACCAGCCTGCTGCTCGAGAAGCTGCGTGGAAGAAATCCTTATTAACGTGACGCCGCAGGAAACGCGCGTGGCGCTCACCGCCACGGGCGTGGTGCAGGAGCTGCTGATCGAGCGCGCGGCGAGCCGCGGCCTCGTCGGCAACATCTACGTCGGGCGCGTGGCGCGCGTGCTGCCGGGAATGCAGTCGGCGTTCGTCGAGGTCGGCCTGGAGCGCGCCGCCTTCCTCCACGTCGCCGACATCTGGGACCAGCGCGACCGGCCGATCGAGAAAACCCTGAGCGAAGGCCAGCCGATCCTGGTGCAAGTGGTGAAGGATCCGATCGGCACCAAGGGGGCGCGCCTGTCCACGCAGGTATCGATCGCCGGGCGGCTGCTCGTCTACCTGCCGCAGGATCCGCACATCGGCATCTCCCAGAAGATCGAGGACGAGAACGGCCGCGCGGCGCTGCGCGAGCGGCTCAAGGACCTGCTGCCGGCCGACGAAAAGGGCGGATTCATCGTGCGCACGCTCGCCGAGACTGCGAGCGAGCAGGAGCTGCGCGCCGACCTCTCGTATCTTCGGGAACTGTGGAAGGCCATCCAGCAACGCTCCGGGGGGCCAAATGCGGGCGCTACACCGCCGCTCCTCGTCTACCAGGACCTGTCGCTCGCGCAGCGCGTGCTGCGCGACATGGTCAGCGCCGAGACCGCGCGCGTGCGGGTCGACTCGCGCGAGAACTTCCAGAAGCTCGCCGCGTTCGCCGAGCGCTACATGCCGCAGGTGCGAAGCCGCCTGGAGCACTACACCGGCGAGCGGCCGCTGTTCGACCTGCACAACGTCGAGCCCGAGATCGAGAAGGCGCTGTCGCGCCGCGTCGAGCTCAAGTCGGGCGGCTACCTGATGATCGACCAGACCGAGGCGCTGACCACCATCGACGTGAACACCGGCGGCTTCGTCGGCAGCCGCAACTTCGACGACACGGTGTTCAAGACCAACCTCGAGGCGGCGCAGGCGATCGCGCGCCAGCTCCGGCTGCGCAACCTCGGCGGCATCATCATCCTCGACTTCATCGACATGGAAAGCCCCGAGCACCGCGCGGCGGTGCTCGACGAGCTGCGCCGCGCCGTGGCGCGGGACCGCACCCGCATCACGCTGAACGGCTTCACGGCGCTCGGCCTGGTGGAGATGACGCGCAAGCGCACGCGCGAATCGCTCGCCCACGTGCTGTGCGAGCCCTGCCCCACCTGCGCCGGCCGCGGCGAGGTGCGCACCGCGCACACCGTGTGCTACGACATCCTGCGCGAGATCCTGCGCGAGGCGCGCGCTTTCAACGCACGCGAGTACCGGGTGATCGCCGGGCAGGCGGTGATCGACCTGCTGCTCGAGGACGAATCGACCTCGCTCGGCATGCTGTCGGACTTCATCGGCAAGCCGATCTCGGTGCAGGTCGAATCGGGGTACTCCCAGGAGCAATTCGACATCGTGCTGCTGTAACATCACGGGCCAGAGGAGGAGGACCCGTGAGAACAGCGCTCATCATTGCCGCGAGCCTCGCGCTCGCCGCCTGCGGCGGCATGCCCCTGGACCCGCAGGCGCCCAAGGTCAAGATCACCCCGCTCGGCAGCCACGACGGCGAGTTCTGCCCGCTCGACCGCGCGCTCATCTTCGAGGATCCGGACGGCACGCGCATCCTCTACGACGCCGGCCGCACGGTGCGCGGCCCGAACGATCCGCGGCTCGGCAGGATCGACGCGATCCTGGTGAGCCACGTCCACGGCGACCACCTGGGCGACCTGATCCAGCCCTCGGCCAACGCCGGCGCCTGCCCCAAGCCGGATTTCTCGGTCAGCGTGACGCCCAACTCGAACAGCGTGAATATTTCGCTGGCGAAGCAGGCGCCGGTGATCGTCGGCGGCGAGATGGGCTCGTTCCTCTCGGCCAAGGTGAAGAGCCTCGGGGGCGATCCGGCGAAGCTCGTGCGCCTGGTGCGCTTCGGCGCGCAGACCATGGTCGGCAAGGTCATGGTAGCGAGCGTCCCGGCCGTGCACTCGAACGGCCTGCCGCCGGCCTTTCTGCCGCCCGAGCAGGCGCGCATGTTCGAGGCTGCCGGCCTGACCGCGTACGTCGGGCCTCCCGGCGGCTTCGTGCTGCGCTTCAGCAACGGACTCATCGCGTATCTCTCCGGCGATACCGGCATCACCGCGGAGCAGGACCTCGTGGTGCGCGGGCATTACAAGGCAAACCTGGTGGTGATGAACATCGGCGGCTTTCCGTTCACCACCGGCCCGACCGAGGCCGCCTACGTAGTGAACGACCTGGTGCGGCCGAGCTCGGTGATCGCGTCGCACGCCAACGAGCCCGCCACCGTCGGCGGCAAGCTCTCGCCCACCAGCCGTACCGCGGCGTTCCAGAAAGCGGCGAAGATGCCGGTGCACGTGCCGCTCAGCGGCCGGACGATGGAGTTCGACGGCAGCGGACGCTGCACCGCCGGTTGCTGAGCGAAATCTGCTTCACGCCGGCGCGGACGCTGGCGCGCCTGATCCGCGCGCGCAAGCTGTCCGCGACCGAGGTCGTGCGCGCCTTCATCGCGCAGATCGAGCGCGTCAATCCGAAGGTGAACGCCATCGTCACCTTCTTGCCCGACCAAGCATTGAACGCAGCGAAATCCCAGGATCGAAAAAAAGCCTTCGCCGGCCCCTTCGCCGGCCTGCCGATCGCGATCAAAGACGTGATCGCCACCAAAGGCGTGCGCACCACCTGGGGCTCGCTCGTCTACAAGGACCACGTGCCGACCGAGGATCACATCATGGCCGAGCGCCTGAAGGCGGCCGGCGCGATCCTCATCGGCAAGACCAACACGCCGGAGTTCGGCGCCGGCTCGCAGACCTTCAACAAGGTATTCGGCGCCACGCGCAATCCCTACGACCTGTCGAAAACCTGCGGCGGCTCCTCCGGCGGCGCCGCCGTGGCGGTGGCCTGCGGCATGGTGCCATTCGCCGACGGCGGCGACTTCGCCGCTTCGCTCCGCAACCCCGGCAACTATTGCAACGTGATCGGTTTCCGGCCTTCCACCGGCCGCGTCCCGGCGTATCCGCATCCCTATCCGTGGAGCAACCTGAGCGAGCTCGGCCCGATGGCGCGCACCGTGTCCGACGCCGCGTTCCTGCTTTCCGTCCAGGCCGGCCCCGACCGACGCGCACCGACTTCGATCATGGAGCCCGGCTCGATCTTCAACAAGCCTCTAAAGCGCAGCTTCAAAAAAGCCCGCGTGGCCTGGAGCCGCGACCTTGGCGGCTTGCCGGTCGAGCCGGCAGTCACCAAGGTTCTCGAGTCGCAGCGCAAGACATTCAAGGATCTCGGCTGCATCGTCGAAGACGCCGAGCCCGATTTCTCCGGCGCGACCGAAGCCTTCGAGTCTCTGCGCGCACTGACCTGGCTGCACCGCGGCGGCGCGCTGCTGAAAGAGCACCGCGACAAGCTGAAGGACACGGTGATCTGGAACACCGAGGAGGGCTTCAAGCGCAGCGCCGCCGACATCGCCAAGGCGGAGAGCCAGCGCACGGCGCTCTATCACCGCATGCGCGTGTTCCTGGAAAAATACGACTTCTTCGTCTGCCCGGTGAACCAGCTGCCGCCGTTTTCGGTCGACCAGCCCTACCCGACCGAGATCGCCGGCGTGAAAATGACGAACTACCTCGACTGGATGAAGAGCTGCTACTACATCACCCTCACCACGCACCCCGCGATCTCGGTGCCGGCGGGATTCACCGACGACGGCCTGCCCGTGGGAATCCAGATCGTCGGCCGCTACCGCGACGATTTCGGCGTGCTGCAGTTCGCCCACGCCTTCGAGCAGGCGACGCAGGTGTGGAAGCGCCGGCCGCCGCTAGCGCTTCTAGGTGAGCTGCACTAGGAGATCGGTCAGCTCTCGTGGATGCGTGATCGGCGGAAGGTGGGGCGTTGCCATCTCCCGATAGCGCCAGTTGGGCGCGCGTTGCGCCATCGCGGCGTGCTGATCGAAACCGGGGTGCTTGAACTGCAAACAGCGAACGTAGGTCCGCACCAGTTTGTCGCTCGCCGGATTCGTGCGCTGGACCGGTTCCGTGAAGTGCCCGAGCGGCGTCGGAACCAAGCGCGCCAACATCCACCGCACGTCGGCGTCGTCATTGACGCCCCAGAGCTTGCGCACGATGTGCTCCCAGGGAAGCGGAGCGAAACGCGGCACTAGCCAACCCTTGCCCTCGGATTTTGCGAATTCCTCGAACGCATGCTTCCGCTCGGGCGGGAGGAGATCGACGAGGGATTGGCCGTCTCCCGGTACGAAGGCATCGAGGTAGATCACCTGCGCGATCCGCGCGGGAGCACGCTCGGCGACGCCCGTAATTACCATCCCCCCCGAGCTGTTCCCGACCAGGATCACATCGCCAAGATCTCCATACTCGAGGACGCTGACCACATCCTCGATATGCGTCCGAAGCCCGACCTCGGGTCGAGCCAAATGGGCCAGCTCACCGAGCCCCGTCAGGGTAGGCGTGTAGACCTCGTAGCCCTTGGCCCGGAGCAGCGGAGTCACCTTTTTCCAGTACCAGGCGCCGTGCCAGGCCGGATGCACCAGCACAAACGTGGCTTTTCTCGTGCTTTGCGCGAGCGCTGGAGACATTGGAACGGCAGCAAGAGCTGCCGCCGCGGACAAGGTAAGCCGTAGAACGTCACGGCGTAACGGATTCGGATGGCTCATCGTCACCTCTCGTGCTCCACGGCGGGGTCGGCATGGCGCTAGAATGAATCCCAGACGGCAGGAAGTCCTGCAGAGAGTCCGGATTTTTCCCTGAGAATCCGCGGATTTCGGCCGGCGCCCAACCGACCCGCATTGGTGACCGGCAATGATCTACAGCTTCGGCAACTGCGAGGTTGATGTCGACCGGAGGGAACTGCGGCGGGGCGGCGCGGCCGTGCATGTCGAACCGCAGGTTTTCGACCTGCTGGTACATCTTGTCCAGAATCCCGGCCGGGTGCTGACCAAGGACAAGCTGATCGAAGCGGTCTGGAACGGCCGCATCATTTCAGACGCCACGCTGACGAGCAGGATCAGTGCATTGCGGCGCGCGGTCCACGACGGTGCGGAACAGCAGAGGACCATCCGGACGATTCCGCGTTGCGGCTACAGATTCGACGGTGTCGTGCGCGAGCGCGAAGGACCTTCCAATCGTCTCGCCGCCTCGCCGATTGTCATCCAGGCTGGCAACATGGAAGCAGACGTGCAGCAGCAGATCACGTTCTGCCGAACGGCCGATGGCGTGCACTTGGCCGTGGCAACTGCCGGGAGCGGTCCGACGCTGGTCAAGACCGCCAACTGGCTCAATCACCTGGAATATGACTGGCGGAGCCCGGTGTGGGCGCCGCTTTTTCGTCGCCTATCGGCCCAGTGCCAGCTTGTCCGCTACGACGAACGGGGCAATGGCCTCTCCGACTGGGACGTTCAGTTCTCGTTCGAGGCCTTCGTGCAAGATCTCGAGACCGTCGTTGATGCGGCCGGGCTCGGCCGTTTCGCATTGCTGGGCATTTCTCAAGGGGCATCGATCGGCATTGCCTACGCCGTCCGACACCCCGAGCGCGTTTCGCAGCTCATTCTCTCCGGCGGCTTTGTGCAAGGATGGCGCAAACGCGGCAGCTCAGCCGATATCGCTCGCGCGGAAGCGTCGATTACGCTCATCCGCGAGGGCTGGGGCCAGGACAATCCGGCCGCGCGCCAGATGTTCACGTCGCTCATCGTCCCGGATGCGACGCTCGAAGAAATGCGATGGCTCAATGATCTCGAGCGCGTCTCCACCACTCCCGAAAACGCGGTTCGCCTGCTGTACGCGGTCGGCGAAATCGACATCGTCGATCTGCTGCCGCAGGTCTCCGTCCCTACGTTGATCCTCCACAGTCGCGGTGATGCGCGTGTACCCTTCGAGCAAGGCCTTTTGCTCGCGCGCACCATCCCGAATGCGCGGTTCGTGGCGCTCGACAGCAGGAACCACCTGATACTTTCGCATGAGCCGGCTTGGCAACGCTACGTGAATGAAGTGTGTTGTTTTCTGAAGGGCGCCGACACGCTCAGCGGGTCTCCAGCTGTTAGCCGGGGGCTGCTGCGCTCACGCCTTGACGGCTAACGTTAGGCGTCATGGGTGCTCAAGTGCAACTCTCAACGCAACTCCAGCGCAAGGATCCACGCCTGCCGGTCTACGTCGTTATTTCGGGTCGGCATGTGCAGCCTTGGGGTCTTGCTGGAACAACCGTGATCGAAGGTACCGCCAATGGGCATCCTTTCGGGCGCCGTACGATCAAAGCTTGGGGCAAGGGAAGCGGTGACTGGTTTTTGGAGTTCACAACTCCCTTTTGCGAGACAGCACGCCTGAATGTCGGAGACCGTGTCGTTCTCGAGCTTCAGCTCGCGGACGCATCTACGCCGAAGGAACTGGAGAGCATCCTCTCGAAGAGTAAGGGCCTGGCAGCCGCGTGGTGGCTGTCTCCGAGAGATGGCGAGGGATGCAGGTGAGCACATTCGGGCAGCTAAGGCTCAGGCCACTCGCGAGCGACGCGCGGCCTGGATCGCAGAGATGCTGCGAGGTAAAGCCAAGACATGACGCCTAACAACCGGTTGCAGCGGACGCTCGAACGGCGTCGCGGGCGCGCCGCCGCTGAACCGGATCGCTAAGCGTCTTTGGGGACCACGATGCTCGAACTTCGTCCGACCTGCGAGCACTGCAACAAGGCCTTGCCGCCGAACTCACCAGAAGCGCGCATTTGCAGCTACGAATGCACGTTCTGCGGGGCGTGCGTCGAGAAGGTCCTCGGCAACGTGTGCCCCAACTGCGGCGGCGGGTTCGTGCCGAGGCCGGTTCGCCCGTCGAAGAACTGGAAGGGCGACAATTTCCTCGGGAAGGATCCCGCGAGCACCAAGGTGAAGCACCGTCCCGTCGATCCGGCGGCGCACGCGAAGTTTTCAACCCCCATCAAGGGCATTCCCCCCGAAAAGCGGTGAAACGCTGTTCCTGGCCGACGACCGAGCTCGACATCACGTACCACGACCGTGAGTGGGGCGTACCCGTACACGACGAACGGGTGCTGTTTGAGTTCCTGATCCTCGAGGGCGCGCAAGCAGGCCTGAGCTGGTCGACGATCCTGAAGAAGCGCGAGAACTACCAGCGCGCGTTCGCCCGCTTCGATCCGAAGAAGGTGGCACGCTTCGACGCTGCCCGCAAAAGGCTTCTCATGAAAGATGAGGGCATCGTGCGCAATCGCCTGAAGATCGAGAGCACGGTGAGCAACGCGCGCGCGTTTCTCGCGGTGCAGAAGGAGTTCGGCTCCTTCGACCGTTACATATGGCAGTTCGTGGGCGGCCAGCCGATCCAGAATTCGAGGAAGGGACGGGACATCCCGGCGCGCACGGCGGAATCGGACGCGATGAGCAAGGACCTGAAGAAGCGCGGCTTCCGCTTCGTCGGCTCGACCATTTGCTACGCTTTCATGCAGGCGACCGGGATGGTCAACGACCATCTCACCGCCTGCTTCCGGTACCGGGAACTGAAATGACGCAGTGGTTCGCCGAAAACCCGCCGAAGGACGTGCGATCGGTGGAATAATCCGGCGCCTGCAGACGTAAATCACCGTATCCAACAACGGGAGGAGGCTATGGAAGATTCGCGCAGGGACCTGAAGAACGACGACCTGAACAGCCTGGTGCCGGACGTGCAAGTCGACCGGCGCGGCTTCGTCGCGGCGTGCATCGCCGCGGGCTTCGCGGTGACCGCCGAGCCGATCCTCGCGCAGGCGATCAAGACCTCGATGGACGGCCTCGACGGCGGCGACGTCAAGATCGGAGAGATACCCGCGTATTACGCGGTGCCCAAGGGCAAGGGCAAGCGCCCGGTAGTGCTCGTCATTCCGGAAATCTGGGGCTTGCACGAGTACCAGAAGGACATCTGCCGGCGGCTGGCTAAAGCTGGCTATTTCGGAGTCTCGCTCGATCCGACGTTCCGCATTGGCGACCTTAAGACGGTAACCGACATCAAGCAGTCGATCGCGATGGCCAACCAGCTCACCGATCAGCAGGCCTTCGCCGATCTCGACGCAGTGGTAGCCTGGGCCGAGAAGCATCCGCGCGCGAACGCGGGAAAGCTCGGCATCACGGGCATGTGCCGCGGCGGCCGCATGGTGTGGATGTACACGGCGCACAACAAGAAGATCGACGCGGGCGTCGCCTGGTACGGCTCGCTCATGCCGATCCCGCCGGCGATGCCCACCGGCCCGCTCGACGTTACAGACAAGGTGGACCGCCCGGTACTCGGCCTCTACGGCAGTGCCGACCAGGGCATCCCGATGGATCACGTCGAGCGCCTGCGCGCCGGGCTGTTGGCGTTCGGCAACGACAAGAAATCCACGATCCACGTTTACGAAGGCATGCCGCACGCCTTCCATGCTGACTACCGACCGACCTACCGCAAGGAAGCGGCCGAAGACGGCTGGAAGCGCATGCTGGCCTGGTTCAAGAAGAACGGTGTAGCCTAGGAATCCGCAGACTCCAGAAGCCGCCTGAGGGCGGCTTTTTTATGATCACCGTCCACCACCTCAACAACTCGCGCTCGCAGCGCGTCCTGTGGCTGCTCGAGGAGCTCGGGCTCGAATACGAAGTCAAGCGCTACCAGCGCGACCGGCAGACCATGCTCGCGCCGCCGGAGCTGCGCGCGGTGCATCCGCTGGGCAAGTCGCCGGTGATCGTCGACGGCGGCGTGGCGCTCGCCGAGTCCGGCGCGATCGTCGAGCACCTCGCTGACCGCTACGGCGCGGGCAAGCTCGCGCCGGCATTCGGCTCGCCGGAGCGCGTGCGCTATCTATATTGGTTGCACTTCGCCGAAGGGACGGCGCAGCCGCCGCTGCTGCTCAAGCTCCTGTTCGATCGCATCAAGACCAAGTCGCCGTTTTTCGTGCGGCCCGTCGCGCGCGCCATCGCCGACAAGGCGCTCACCACGTTCGTGCTGCCGAACCTCGGCCGCAACCTGGACTTCATGGAAAGCGAGCTCGGGAAAAGCGAATGGTTCGCCGGCGCGCAATTCAGCGCCGCCGACATTCAGATGAGCTTCCCCCTCGAGGCGTCGCGGGCGCGCGGCGGGCTGGACGAGAAGCGCCCGCGATTGATGAATTTCCTGGAGAAGATCCAAGCCCGGCCGGCGTACCGGCGGGCGATCGAGCGCGGCGGCGAGTACGCGCTGATGCGCTAGGGGAAAAAAGAAACCGGGGCCCCCGCCTCCGCGGGGGCGACTTCTTCAAACCTTCCCTAGTCGGCGTAGACGCCGGCTTTCTTGATCAGCGGTCCCCACTTGTCCATTTCCGCCTTCAGGTGCTTCTGCAGAGCGGCGGGCGTCGCCATCGACACGGGGTAGGTCGTCGCGCCGAGGTCCGAGAAGCGCTTCTGCACGCCTTCATCCTTGAGTGCGTCCTGGAGGGCGCCCACCAGCTTGTCGAGCACCGGCTTCGGCGTGCCCTTCGGCGCGTACAGGCCGTGCCAGATGCCGACTTCGGCACCCTTGACGCCGACTTCCGCGAGCGTCGGAATATCCGGCAGCGAGGGCACGCGCTTAGCGGAAGTGACCGCAAAGGCCTTCACCTTGCCGCTCTTGATCTGGGAAGTCGTGTTGGTGGTCTGGTCGCACATGAAGTCCACCTGGCCGCCGAGCAGATCGTTCATCGCGGGCGCAGTGCCCTTGTACGGCACGGTGAGGAAATCGGTCTCGATCGCGCTCATGAAGAGCATCCCGCACAGGTGCGAGGCCGCGCCGATGCCGGCGTTGGCGTAGCTCACCTTGTCCTTGTTCTTCTTGATGTACGCGAGGAATTCCTTGAAGTCCTTCGCCGGGAGCTGCGGCTTGCCGATGATGGTCATCGGCACGTCGTTGATCAGGCCGATCGGCTCGAAGTCTTCCAGCGGCTTGAAGCGCAGGTTTCTGTACAGCGCCGGCGTGGTCGCCATGCCGATGTGGTGGATGAGGATCGTGTAGCCGTCGGGCTTGGAGTTCTTCACCTGCTCCGGCCCGAGGATGCCGCCGGCGCTCGGCCGGTTCTCGACGATGATGGTCTGGCCGAGCGGCTTGCCCATGGCCTGCGCCGTCACGCGCGCCACGGTATCGGTCGGGCCGCCCGCGGCGTACGGCACGATCATCGAGATGTTCCGGTTCGGGTACTGCTGGGCGGCGGCGCTGGTGGCCAGCGTGAACAGCGCGGCCGCGCCGAAGACGCGAATCATTGGCATGGCTTGAATCTCCGTGAGGAAGGACTGCCTGGATCGGCAGCTCCTATGATAAGTCAGAAGTAGAGCTGCAACGAGAGCAGCGCGGTATCGAAGGTGCGGCCGGATTCGCGCTGGCGGCTGAGGTCGAAGCGCAGCGCCATATCGCGCGTCAGCGTGAACCTCTGCTCCAGCACGAGCGCGCCGGGGTCGTGGCGCTCGCCGGCGAGCGAGCCGAGCTGCTGGGCGTAGGCGTGGATGCGCCAGCGCGCGGTGGGATCGACCAGGGCGCCGAGGCGCGCGCCCGCGCCGAGCGTGTACCCTTCCTCGAACGCGTCGTGCGCGCGGACGGCCGCTTCCACGGTTGCATAGAAGCGCGCCCCAGTCCTGGGCTTCCACGCGCCGCCGAAGCCGCCTTCGGCGCCGAGCGCGAGCGGTTCGGCGCCGCTGCGGGTGAAGGTGCGCTGCCAGCCGAAGGCGAGGCGCGCGGAGCGGGGCTGGAAGAACTCGTCGCGCGGCGAGAGCGAGAAGATCTCCACCGGGATGAAGCTTTCGATGCGCGCGTCGCCGTGCTCGTAGCGACGGGCACGCAGCTTGAAGAACTCGATCTGCGCGCCGCCGATGTAGCCCGCGTCGTCGTCGACGATGTCGTGGTAGGTCGCGCGCACGCCGAGCTCGACGAAGTCCTCGCGCTCCCGCCGCCCTACGCCGGCCGCGAGGCGCGAGGTGCGGTGGCCCTGGTCAGGGCGCACCCCGGGCTCGATACGCGGCGCCTGCGAAGGAGCGTCCACCGCGCCGCGCGCCACCAAGAGATCGTGGGCGAGCGCGCCGCCGTCCGGCACTTCGCTTACGCCCGTGGTGCGCCGATAGATCAGGTAGTCGTATCCCGCCTCGATCACCGCCGCGGCCCGCTCGGGCGGCAAGGCACGCAGCGCCGCGTCGCTCGCGCTCAGCGTGCCGAGTCCCAGGTCCCTGGCGAAGCGCCGCTCCTCCGGCCGCATGCCGGCGAGACGCGCGCCGAGGATCGTCGAGTTTGCCGGACGGTAGGTGATTCGCCGCACCAGCCCGGGCCGCTCGGTCAGCACGCGCACCGTGTCGATCGGCAGCGCCCACAACGGGAACGGCGCGGTCAGCTCGAGGTCCGGGCGCGCGACCTGCAGCAGGCCCAGCAAGTGGTACGAGCAGTTCTCGTCGAAGAAGTAGTAGTCGAAGTAGCTCGGGCCCAGTTCCCACGCGTGCCGCAGCACCCGCTCGACCTCCTCCGCGGTGAAGTCGAGCTCGTACTCCCACAGGTCGCGGTTCTCGAGGTCGCCGTATTCGCGCACTTTCGCGTGATACGGCAGCATCGATATCACTCCGGCGTAGCCGCCAAACAGCCCCTTTACCGCGTAGATCAGCCCGTTGGTCTCGTTGGTGTTGGCGGCGAAGCTGATCGTGTAGGCGAGCAGGCGCGTGCGCTCATCCTGGTCCGCCGCGTCCACGCGCAGCAGCGTGTGCCCGTACATGGACCCGGGGTTGTTGAGGTAGGCCGAAGCGAAGACCAGCGTCAGCTGCTTCGCGTCGAGTGCCGTGCGCCACTCGCGGTAGCGCCGGCATTCCGGGTGCGGCATGCGCCGCGCGTCGAAGCCGAGTTCGGCGGCAAGCCAGCCGTACCGCGCGGGAAAGCGGCATTGTGGATGCTGCCGCTCGTCGCTGTCCGGCGCCGGCGAGAAGAAGCTGAGCAGGGTGGCCTCGAGCTCGGCGCCCGGGTCGTTCTTGCCGTCGGGCGCGTTGTAGAACGCGCGACTGTCGACCTGGCCGTGCACCCCCGGCGCGATCAGGTTGGGAACGTAGTGCATGAGCTTGCGCCACTCGGCGCGCTCGGCGAGCTTCAGGCTGCGGGCGCGCTCGACCAGCTCGCCGGCGTAGTCAGCGGCGAGGACCCCTGCCGGAAACAGCAGCCAGAGGAAAAAAAAACCCTGTGGCCACGGCCACAGGGTTTTGCGTTGCGGGTGCAGCGGTTCCGAGCTTTAGAGCGCTACCGTGTAGCGCGCGAGCTTGGCGTCCGTCATGAGCACCGCGCGCAGCGCGGAGACGACCTGCTCCGTGTTGGCGTTTTCGCTCGGGAAGATGCGCGCCATGTTGTCGCGGGCGAGGCGGTTGAACGCCGCGCGGTCCGTCTGGTCGACGCCGAGAATGTGCGCCAGCGAGTCGAGTGCTTCGCCGCCGCCGACTGACATGTCGCGGGCGAGCCTTTCCTTGTTGCCGTCGATGAACATCGCGGTCTTCCAAGTCGAGCGCACCGTACCGTCCTGCGTGCAGCCCGAGGTGCCGGTGGACACGCCGAAGGTCTGGTTGCCGAAGGTCCCGTTGGTAATACCCGCCAGCGCCTGAGGAAAGACACCGGACTGGCCGTCCATCAACTTCGAGCCCCAGCCACAGCTGCCAACGTTGTTCTGCTGCGCGAGGGCAACTGCCGGGAACAGCGCGGCGATCGCCGCGGCTGCTACGAGTTTTTTCATTTCGAGTTCTCCCTAAGTTGCGTTCCACTGGGGACGGGAACGTGGCCCATTCTTGGCGCGCGGACGGGCACTGTCAAGGCGTACGATTCGCGCGGTGCCAACCCCGTTCACGCGCGTTGTATTTGTGCTGCTCGTCACACTCACGGCGGGCTGCACGAACACCTTCTTCCAGCCCCAGCGCGTGCTGGTCGACACGCCGGCAAGTGCCGGTCTCGAGTATGAGGTGCTGCCGCTGCGCGCCGCCGACGGCGTCGAGCTATTCACCTGGTTCCTGCCGGCCCGCGGCACACCGCAGGCCACGGTCTTATTCCTTCACGGCAACGCGGAAAACATCAGCACGCACTACGCCGCCGTCGCCTGGATGCCGGCGGAGGGCTTCAACGTCCTCGTGCTCGACTACCGCGGCTATGGAAGATCGAGCGGCGCGCCGTCGCTGGCCGGCGTGCAGCTCGACATCGACGCGGCGCTACGCGCCCTGCTCGAGCGGCGCGACGTCGATCCCAGGCGCATCGTGCTGTTCGGTCAGAGCCTCGGCGGCGCGCTGGCGATCCACTACGCGGCGCGAGGCGCCCATCGCTCGAGCGTGCGCGCGGTGATCGCCGACAGCGCGTTCGCCGACTACCGCCTCATCGTCACGGAAAAAATGGCCGGCTTCTTCCTCACGTGGCCGTTCCAGTGGCTGCCGGCATTGACCGTCGACAACGACTACTCGCCGCGCAGCTCGGTCGGCGCCGTGAGCCCGGTCGCGCTGCTGCTGATCCATGGCGAGGGCGACGGCATCGTGCCGCCGCACCACTCGCGCCAGCTCTACGAGCTCGCGGGACAGCCGAAGGAACTCTGGATCGTGCCGGCGGCCGGCCATATTCAATCGCTGCAGGACTGGGCGCTGCGAAGCCGGTTGACCGATTTCGTGCGGCGCGCGGTGCGTTGAGGGAAATCCGGGGAAGTGTGGCGCGCCCGGCGGGATTCGAACCCACGACCCTTGGCTTCGGAGGCCAATACTCTGATCCGCTGAGCTACGGGCGCTCTAAAAAAACGGACGCGCAGGATAGCCCGTTTTCCCTTCCGCGTCCACGCGTTAGCTTTCAAGCTAGAATTCCGTTTTTACAAGACTGAAAAGCCAATCGTGGAAGCGCACGAGCACGAGTCGTTCATCAAGACCCCGCAGCAGTTGATCGTCGTGATCCTGCTTGCGTTCCTGGTGCCGATCATCGGTATCCTTCTTCTGGTGCAGCTCGTGCTGAGCCGCCCCAGCGCCGATCCGCAGGCGCTCACCGCCGAGTCGATCGCCGCGCGTATCCAGCCGGTCGCGCGGTTCGAGATCGGCGCGCCCGCCGCCGCGCCGGGGGCGCGTTCCGGGGAAGCCATCGTGCAGGCGACGTGCTCCGCGTGCCATCAGGCCGGCGTCGCCAAGGCGCCGAAGATCGGCGACAAGAACGACTGGGCGCCGCACCTCAAGCACGGCCTGAATGCCATGGTGGAGTCGGTGATCAAGGGCAAGGGCGCGATGCCGCCGAAGGCGGGCGATCCTTCGCTCACCGACGACGAAATCCGGCGCGCGGTGGTGCACATGGCGAACCTCGCCGGCGGCAGCTTCAAGGCGCCGGCCGCTCCGAAAGAAAAACCCCCGCCGGCCCATGCCGGCCACGCCGCCGACGGCAAGGCGGTCTACGACAAGATCTGCTTCGCCTGCCACCAGCAGTCGGTCGCGGGCTCGCCGAAGCTCGGCGACAAGGAAGCGTGGGCGCCGCGCATCAAGACCGGCACCGGCGCGATGGTGCAGTCGGTGATCAAGGGCAAGGGCGCGATGCCGCCGAAAGCCGGCAACCCGGCCCTGAGCGACGCAGAGATCCGCGCCGCGGTGGAGTTCATGGTTTCGCAAAGCAAGTAGGGTGGGTTGGAATTCCTTTTCGTTATCGACCCGCCTGATTCGCTCAAGGCGTACAAGGACACCACCGTCGCGATGATGCGTGCCGCGCAGAAGCGCGGCCACGCCATCTGGGTGTGCGAGCAGGCGAGCCTCCACTGGCTGCAGGGCCGCGTCGGCGCCGCGGCGCTGCGCATTTCGCTCGCCGACAACGACGAGGACTGGTTTCGCCCCCACGAGACCGCGCAGCGGCCGCTCGCGGACTTCAGCGCCGTGCTGATGCGCAAGGATCCGCCCTTCGACCTCGAATACGTGACCAGCACCTGGCTGCTTTCGCAGGCCGTGCGCGAAGGCGCGCACGTGTATAACGCGCCCGACGCGATCCGCGATCACAACGAGAAGCTCGCCATCGCGGAGTTCGCGCGCTTCGCTGCGCCGACGCTCGTATCGCGCGAGCCCGAGCGCATCCAGGCATTCGTCGACAGCGAGCGCGACATCGTGGTGAAGCGCCTCGACGTGATGGGCGGCGAGAACGTGTTCCGCGTGCGCGCCGACGACCCGAACCGCAACGTCATTGTCGAGACCATCAGCCAGGGCGCTCGCCGCAGCGTGATGGCGCAGCGCTATATCCCGGAGATCTCCCAGGGCGACAAGCGCGTGCTCCTGATCGATGGCGCGGTGGTACCGCACTGCCTCGCGCGCATCCCGAAGGCGGGAGACTCGCGCGGCAACCTCGCCGCCGGGGCGCGCGGCGTGGCCCAGCCGATCACCGCGAGGCACCGCGAGATCGCGGCTGCCCTGGGACCCGTGCTGGCAAAGAGAGGCCTGCTGGTGGTGGGTCTCGATGTGATCGGCGACTGGCTGACCGAGGTGAACGTGACGAGCCCGACCTGTTTCCGCGAGATCCAGGACCAGACCGGGTTCGATGTTTCCGGGATGTTCCTCGATGCCCTGGAAAAGAAGCTCCGATGATCGGCGTTCTCATCGTCTCGCACGGCGACATCGGCACCTCGCTCCTCACGAGCGCGAGCCAGATCCTCGGCGACGAGCAGAAGCAGGTGGCAACGCTGAGCGTCTGGCGCGCCGACGACGTCGACGACCTGGTGCTGCGCGCGCGCGAGCTCATGGAGAGCCTCGATTCGGGCGACGGGGTGCTGGTGCTCACCGACATCTTCGGCGCCACCCCCGGCAACGTGGTGTCGCGCCTGCTCGAGGACGGCCGCATCGAGGGGGTCTCGGGGGCTTCGCTGCCGATGCTGCTGCGCGTGCTGACCGGGCGCAACGGATCGCTGTCCGCCGCGGTCAAGCGCGCGCTCTCGGGCGGCGCCGAAGGCGTGGTGCACATGAACAACGACCGCTGCTGCGATGCCTAGCGTCTCGGCAACGATCGTGAACAGGCTCGGCTTGCACGCGCGCGCCGCGGCGAAGCTCACCCACCTCGCCGGCACCTACCCGTGCGAGATCTGGATCTCGCGCAGCGGCCGGCGCGTCAACGCGAAGAGCATCATGGGCGTGATGATGCTCGCCGCCGGCCAGGGCACCTCGGTGCTGATCGAGGCCGAGGGCGCCGACGCCGAGCAGGCGATCGCCGCGATCACCAAGCTGATCGCAGACAAGTTCGGCGAGGGAGAATGAATTTCGTTCTTCACGGGTACCCCGTGTCGAGCGGCATCACCGTCGGCAACGCCCACCTCGTCTCGACCGCCCGGCTGGAGGTCGCGCACTACGAAGTCGCGCCGGAAGCGCTCGACGCCGAAGTGATGCGCTTCGACCGCGCGATGCTCGCCGCCCAGGAGGAGCTCGCCGCGCTCAAGGCGCACATCCCGTCCGGGTCGCCGGCCGAGTTCGAGGCCTTCCTCGACCTGCACCGCATGATCCTCAACGACTCGGCGCTGGCGCTGGCGCCGCGCGAGACGATCCGCAAGCGCCGCGCCAACGCCGAATGGGCCCTGGTGCAGCACATGGAGCGCCTGGTCGAGCGCTTCGAGGAGATCGACGACCCGTACCTGCGCGAGCGCAAGGCCGACGTGCAGCAGGCGGTCGAGCGCGTGCTCAAGGCGCTGATGGGCGGCCAGACCCTGAGCCCGCCGGCGATCTCGGAGGAGGAGAAGCTGATTGTGGTGGCACACGACCTGTCGCCCGCCGACATGATCCTGTTCAAGCGCCACCGCTTCGGCGGGTTCGTCACCGACGTCGGCGGCGTCACCTCGCACACCGCGATCGTGGCGCGCTCGCTCGGCATTCCCGCGGTCGTCGGCCTGCATCACGCGCGCGAGACGATCGCCGAAGGCGACACGCTGATCGTCGACGGCACGCAGGGCCTGCTGATCGTCAATCCGGATCCGCTGGTGCTCGCCGAGTACCGCGGGCGCCAGGCCGACCTCAAGACCGAGAAGAAGCGCCTCAGGCGCCTCAAGTCCACGCCCGCCGCCACGGTCGACGGCACGCCGATCGAGCTCTACGCCAACATCGAGCTGCCGCAGGACATGCCCGAGGTGCTCGAGGCCGGCGCCGAAGGCGTGGGCCTGTTCCGCACCGAGTTCATGTTCCTCAATCGCAAGGACCTGCCGAGCGAGGAGGAGCAGCTCGAGGCCTACCGCGAAGTGGCGAAGGCGATGCAGGGCCGGCCGGTGGTGCTGCGCACGCTCGATCTGGGCGCGGACAAGGCGCTGAACGGCAGCGGCGAGGGCTCGCACACCATGCCCAATCCGGCAATGGGCCTGCGCGCGATCCGCCTGTGCCTCGCCGAGCCGCAGATGTTCCTCACGCAACTGCGCGCGATCCTGCGGGCCTCGCACTACGGGAAAGTGCGCATGCTGCTGCCGATGCTCGCGCACGCCCACGAGATCGACCAGACCCTCGCGCTCATCGCCCAGGCCAAGGCGCAGCTCGACGAGCGCCGCCAGCCCTACGACCAGGACATCCCGATCGGCGGCATGATCGAGATCCCCGCCGCGGCGCTCGCGCTGCCGATGTTCATGCGCAGGCTCGACTTCCTGTCGATCGGGACCAACGACCTGATCCAGTACACGCTCGCCATCGACCGCACCGACGACTCGGTCGCGCACCTCTACGACCCGCTGCACCCCGCGGTGCTGACGCTCGTCGCCGGCACCATCCAGACGGCGACGCGGGGTGGCGTGCCAGTCGCGGTGTGTGGAGAAATGGCGGGCGACCTGCAGCTCACCCGCCTGCTGCTCGGCCTGGGCCTGCGCAACTTCTCGATGCACCCGTCGCAGCTCCTGGCGATCAAGGAGCGCATCCTGCGCACCAACCTCGCCGAGGTGCAGGCGCTCGCGCAGCGCGTGCTGCGGGCGAGCGACCCGGTGAAAACGCGCGACCTGCTCGCCAAACTCAACGCCTAGGAGGCATTTTCATGAAATGGCTGTCATCTCTTCTCGTTGCGCTGGCCATTCCGCTCGCCCACGCTCAGACCTACCCCTCCAAGCCGGTCAAGCTGGTGGTGCCGTTCCCGGCCGGCAGCGCGACCGACCAGGTCGCGCGCGTGGTCGGCCAGCAGCTCCAGGAGTCGCTCGGCCAGCCATTCGTGGTCGAGAACAAGCCCGGCGCGCAGGGCTCGATCGCGTCGGCCGAGGTGGCGCGCGCCGCGCCCGACGGCTACACGCTCATGGTCGGCACCAACACGCCGCTCGCCGCGAACCCGAGCCTGTTCAAGAAGCTCAACTACGACCCGGTGAAGGACTTCGCGCCGGTCGCGCGCCTCGGCACGATCTCCTTCATGATCATGGTGCGGCCCGACTTCCCGGCGAAGAACCTCAAGGAGCTTCTCGCTCATGCGAAAGCCAATCCCGGCAAACTCTCCGCGGGCTACGGCTCGGCGGGCTCGCAGGTATCGCAGGCCATGCTGCGCTCGATGGGCAAGATCGATTTCATCGACGTGCCCTACAAGGGCCTGCCGCAGGCGATCACCGACGTGCTCGGCGGCCAGATCAGCTTCACCTTCGCCGACCTGGCCAACGCGCTCGCCCAGATCAAGGGCGGCAAGCTGCGCGGCATCGCCGTCACCTCGCAGAAGCGCTCCGCGCTCGCGCCCGACGTCCCAGCCATCGCCGAAGAGCTTGCCGGCTACGAGCTGATCGCCTGGTTCGCGCTGGTGGCGCCGGCGGGCACGCCGCCAGCCGTGGTCGCGCGGCTGCACGACATCACCGCCAAGTCCCTGGCCAAGCCGGAAGTAATAGCGCGCTTCGCTTCGCTGGGCACCGACGTCGCGCCGATGAACCCGGAGCAGCTCGGCGGCTTCATCCGCTCCGAGATCGCGAAGTTCGCAAGACTCGCGAAAGATGCCGGAATCCAGCCTGAATAGCATCCGGATTGGTGCGGGGAGCGGATTCCAGGGCGACCGGCTCGAGCCCGCGGTGATCCTCGCCTCGCAGGGCGAGCTCGACTACCTCGCGCTCGAATGCCTCGCCGAGCGCACCATCGCGCTCGCGCAGCTGCGCAAGCTCGCCGATCCGGCGGCGGGATTCGACCCGCTGCTCGAGGCGCGCATGCGCGCGCTGCTGCCGCTCGCGGTGCGCCACCGCTTCCGCATCGTCACCAACATGGGCGCGGCGAACCCGCTTGGCGCCGGGCGCCGCGTCATGGCTCTTTCCCGTGAATTTGGACTGAAAGTCAGAATCGCGGTGCTCAGCGGCGACGACGTGCTCTCGCTGCTCGAGCCCGGCATGCGCACCATCGAGGCGCGCGGCGCGGCGCTGTCCGAATACGGCGCGCTGGTGTCGGCCAACGCTTATTTCGGCGCCGAGGAGATGCTTCCGGCGCTCGCGAGCGGCGCGCAGGTCGTGATCACCGGCCGCGTCGCCGACCCGTCGCTCTTCGTTGCGCCGCTGGCGCACGAATTCAAGTGGCGCCTGGACGACTGGCCGCGCCTCGGACGCGCCACGGCCATCGGGCACCTGCTCGAATGCGCGGGCCAGGTCACCGGCGGCTACTTCGCCGAGCCCGGCCTCAAGGACGTGCCCAACCTGGCGCAGCTCGGCTTTCCCTGGTGCGACGTCGACGCGGAGGGCAACGGCGTGCTCGGCAAGGTGGCCGGCACGGGCGGCGCCATCACGCTGCGCACCGCGAAGGAGCAGCTCCTCTACGAGGTGACGGATCCCGGCGGCTATATCACGCCGGATGTGGTCGCCGATTTCAGCACGGTTTCCCTGCAGGAGTCCGCTCCGGACCGGGTCGCCGTGCGGGGCGCCGGCGGCCGCCCGCGCACCCCGACCTACAAGGTGAGCGTGGGCTACCGCGCGGGATTCGTCGGCGAAGGCGAGATTTCCTACGCCGGCGCAAAGGCGGTGGAGCGCGCGCGGCTCGCGGGCGAGATCGTGCGCGAGCGGCTGCGCGACGACGTCACCGACCTGCGCGTCGACCTGATCGGCATGGACAGCGCGCATCGCACCGATTTTTCGCATTCGCTACCTTATGAAGTGAGGCTGCGCGTAGCGGCACGAACCGCGACCCGCGAGCTCGCCGAGCGCGTCGGCGCCGAAGTCGAGGCCTTGTGGATCAACGGACCGGCGGGGGGCGGCGGGGTGCGCCGCCACGCCCAGGAGCGCATCGGCGTGGTGTCGCTGCTGCTCGAGCGCGCGCGGGTACGGCCGAAGGTCACGCTGCTGGACGAGGACCGTGAAGCGCAGGCTGCATGAGCTGGCGCACGCGCGCGCCGGCGACAAGGGCGACACGCTGACGCTGGCCCTGTTTCCCTATCGCGAAGAGGACTACGAGCTGCTGCGCCGTGAGGTTACCGCGCAGGCGGTGAAGCGCCACCTCGCCCACCTCGTCGGCGGCGAGGTGCGCCGCTTCGAGGTGCCCGGGCTGCACGCGCTGCAGTTCGTCTGCGAGCGCGCGCTCGACAGCGGCGTCACGACCTCGCTCGCCATCGACCCGCACGGCAAAACGCTGTCCTACGCGCTGCTCGAGATGGTGATCGACGCATGAGCGGCCCGCTGCACGGCGTCCGCGTCCTCGATCTCACCACCGTGGTGATGGGTCCTTACGCGACCCAGATCCTCGGTGACTTCGGCGCCGACGTGATCAAGGTGGAACCGCTCGAAGGCGACGTGATCCGCCAGGCCTGGCCGTTCCGCAACCCGGGGATGGGCGCGATTTTCCTCAACGTCAATCGCAACAAGCGCTCGGTGGCGCTCGATTTGAAGCAAGCCGCTGCACGCGAAGCGTGCCTGCAGCTTGCGAAACGAAGCGACGTGCTGGTCTACAACATCCGGCCGCAGGCGATGACGCGCCTGAAGCTCGGCTATGAAGAAGTGAAGAAGGTGAATCCGAAGATCATCTACGTCGGCTGCTTCGGCTACAGCCAGCGCGGTCCCTATGCCGCCAAAGCCGCTTATGACGACATGATCCAGGGCGCCTCGGGGCTGCCGTGGCTGCTGCAGAAGCAGGGCGCGCCCGAGCCGCGCTACGCGCCGATGATCGTCGCCGACCGCTCGGTCGGGCAGCAGGTCGCGAGCGCGGTCAGCGCCGCCCTTTACCATCGCGAGAAGACGGGCAAAGGCCAGCGCGTCGACGTGCCGATGTGGGAGCACCTCCTGCAGATCGTGCTCTCCGACCACCTCGGCGGCTACACCTTTGAGCCGCAGAAAGGCGAGCCCGGCTATCTGCGCATCCTGACGCCCGACCGGCGGCCGTACCAGACCCAGGACGGCTATGTCTGCGCGCTGATCTACAACGACAAGCAGTGGAAGTCGTTCTTCGACATCATCGGAAGGCCCGAGATGCTCAAGCGCCCGGAGTTCGCCACCCACGATGCGCGCAGCCAGAACTACCAGGCCGCGTACGCCATGATCGCGGAAGAGATGAAGCAGCGCCCCACCGCGTTCTGGCTCGAAGCGCTGGAGCGCGGCGACATCCCGGTGCAGCGCATGAACTCGCTGGACGACATCGTCGCCGACCCGCACCTGAACGCCATCGGCTACCTCCAGCTCGTCGACCACCCGAGCGAAGGGCGCATCCGCATGCTCGCCGTGCCCTCGGAGTGGTCCGAATCGAAGCCCGAGTACCGGCGCCATGCGCCGCGCCTGGGCGAGCACACGCGCGAGGTTCTGGCCGAAGCCGGCCTCTCGAACGACAAGATACAAGCCCTGATCGACACCGGCGCGGCGCGCGCCGCGGACTGACGTTGTCGGCGACTTACCTTATTTGACCGCAGCCTCGAAGACGAACAGCGTCGACTTGTCGTCGTCAGGCATGAAGTAGGCGCGCAGGCCGTTGTCGGTCGCTTCCACCCAGAACGGGTTCTGCGTCATCGGCTTGCCCGACGGCGACCACAGCTCGACCGGCACCTGGTAGACCGCCTGGTCGGTCTTAAGGTCGACGATCTCCAGTCCACCGAGCGGGAAGGCCGGCCCATCGGCCTTCATCCGGTAATTGTTCAGGCCCGAGCACAGCATGCGCCGGCCGCCGACGTAGTGGCAATCCTGGTAGTCGATGTAGTGCGAGCGGTTTGGCCTGCGCAGCTTCTCCGGCGGTGCGCCCGCATTCGTCACTTTGCCGTCGCGGCCAAGCGTCCACTTGTACAGGCGGCGCGAGCCCCAGCTCACGCCATGCAGGGTGCGATCGTCGGTGTTGTGCACGATGCCGCCGATGTGGTCGGCGAAGCGCAGCATCTCGGTCGCCTGCATCGTCTGCGGATCGACGCGGTAGATGATCGAGCGGCTGTTCGGCCGGTATTCGGCCACCGCGACCCAGAGGTGACGGCCGTCGTAGTCGATGCCGCCGGGGTGATAGATCGAGCCTTCGCCGAGCTTGAGATCGCCGAGCAGATTGCCCTTGGCGTCGATCCTGAAGAGATGCCCGACGCCCTCGCCGGTGTCGCGGTCGTAGCCGTCCTTGAGCTCGGGGAAGCGCTTGGTCGGCACCGTGATCTCGACCGAGGAAACGAAGAACGTGTCGCCGATCTTCGCCATCCCCTGCGGGTGGTGGGTCTTGAAGCCGACCGGAATTTCCGCCACCGGCTGCCAGCGCACGGCGCGGGTCAGCTTCTGGACGCGCTCGGCCACCAGCTCGCTCGCCGTCACCGCGTTCGACGCCAGCAAGGCCGCTATTGCAAGAATGGGTCTCATGACTCCTCCTTGGGCTGCCGCTATAATGCGCCGGCGCCGATTTGATGTCAGCTTGCGGGCGCCCACGCGGCTACTGCCGCGTCGTAAACATATAAATACCGCTAAAGAGACTGTGAACGCTCCACACGATCCATCCTCGGTCGGCGCTGCAACCGCTCAGAAGGCGCATTTCAGCGAGCCGCTGCATTTGCGCGGCGGCGCCGAGCTGCCTTCGTACGAGATTGCGTACGAGACCTACGGCACGCTGAACGCGGCAAAGTCGAACGCCGTGCTCGTGTGCCATGCCCTGAACGCCTCCCACCATGTGGCAGGCTTCTATGAAAAAGAAAAAGACAATGTCGGGTGGTGGGACAACCTGGTCGGCCCCGGCAAGCCGCTCGACACCAACCGCTTCTTCGTCGTCGGCTCGAACTACATCGGCAGCTGCTTCGGCTCGACCGGCCCAGCGTCGGTCAATCCCGCCACCGGCAAGCCCTGGGGCGCGGATTTCCCGGTGGTCACGGTGGAGGACTGGGTCGAGGCGCAGCGCCGACTCGCCGACCGGCTCGGGATCGAGCGCTTCGCCGCGGTCATCGGCGGCTCGCTCGGCGCGATGCAGGCGCTGCAGTGGACGCTGTCGTACCCCGAGCGCATCCGCCACTCGATCGTGATCGCGGCGGCCGCCAAGCTCACGTCGCAGAACATCGCGTTCAACGAGGTCGCGCGCCAGGCGATCATGACCGACCCGGATTTCCACGGCGGGCACTACTACGACAAGGGCGTGGTGCCGGTGCGCGGCCTGCGCATCGCGCGCATGATCGGCCACATCACCTACATCTCGGGCGAGGCGATGGCGGAGAAGTTCGGCCGCGTGCTGCGGCGCGGCCAGCCCGGCTTCGACTTCGACATCGACTTCGAGGTCGAGTCCTACCTGCGCTACCAGGGCGACAAGTTCTCGAGCTATTTCGACGCCAACACCTATTTGCGCATCACCAAGGCGCTCGACTATTTCGACCCTGCGGCCGACTTCGGCGGCGACCTTACGAAGGCGTTGGCGCGCGCGAAGGCGGCGTTCCTCGTCGTGTCGTTCAAGTCCGACTGGCGCTTCACGCCGGCGCGCTCGCGCGAGATGGTGCGCGCGCTGCTCGACAACCGGCGCATCGTCTCGTATCTGGAGCTCGACGCTCCGGGCGGGCACGACGCGTTTCTCCTGGAAGACCCGCGCTACCATGCGGCGCTGCGCTCCTACTTCGCGAATATCGACCTGTGAGGCCCGATCAGGAGGCGATCGTGAAGTGGGTACCGCAAGGCGCGCGCGTGCTGGACCTCGGCTCGGCGACGGCGCGCTCCTGCGCTCGCTGTGGCTGGAGCGCGAGGCGCCGGGCTACGGCGTCGAGATCGAGGACGAAGCCGTGCTCGCGTGCGTCGCGAACGACGTCAACGTGCTGCAGGTGGACCTCGAGAGCGGGCTTTCGCTCTTCGCCGACGGCTCGTTCGACTGCGTGATCCTTTCGGAGACCTTGCAGACCATCCACCGCACCGAATTCCTGCTGCGCGAGATGCTGCGCGTCGGCCGCGAGGGCATCGTCAGCTTCCCGAACTTCGGCCACTGGGGCGCGCGCCTGCAGATCGCGCTCGGCAAGATGCCGGTCTCCGAGACCCTTCCCTACCCGTGGTACGAGACCCCCAACATCCACCACTGCACCATCACCGACTTCGAGGATCTCTGCCGCCGCATCGGCATCCGCATCCGCGAGCGGCTGGTGCTGCACGCCGGCAAGCCGGTCACGGTCATGCCCAACCTGCTCGGCAGCCT
>DATBSZ010000004.1:0-13424 GCA_036559525.1 Burkholderiales bacterium | reverse complement strand
TGCTGCCGGTGGCACTGGTTCTGCGCTGCCGCTGGCCGCGCGGACGCGACTGGATCGGCGTCGCAGCGCTCGGCGTCATGTTCTACGGCGCTTTTTTCGTCGTGTACGCCGAGGCGCTCGTGTACACCACCGCGGCGCGCGGCGCGCTCGCGATTTCCACGCTGCCCTTGCTGACCATGATCGTGGCCGCGCTTTTGGAAAAAGAAAAATTAACGGTGCGGAAGAGCGTCGGCGTGCTTGTCGCTATGAGCGGGGTTGCGCTCGCGCTCGCAGCCGGCCTGGCCGAGGCGCCTGCGCAGGCCTGGCGCGGCGACCTCATCATGACCGCGGGCATGCTCTCGATGGCGCTCTACAACGTGCTGTCGCGCCCTTTCATGCAACGCTCGAGCCCGCTCGGCTATGCGACCGCGGGGATGGCCTTTGGCGGCGGTTTCAATGCGCTTCTGGTCTTGCAGAGCGGCGGCTTCGCGGCGGTCGCGGCGTTCGGGCCCGCGCAATGGGCGGGGGTTCTGTACCTCGGGGTGTTCGCCGGCGCGCTCGGCTTCTACCTCTGGGTTTACGCGCTCGAGCGCGCGACGCCGACGCGGGTCGCGAACACGATCACCGTGAGTCCCATCGCCGCTGCGGCTCTCGGCGCCGTGCTGCTCGGCGAGCCGATCGGCGCGAGCCTCCTGATCGGGATCGCCGCGGTCGCGCTGGGGATCTGGATCGCTAGTACGCAGTGACCCCGGGGCCGGCGAGCCTTTTCAGGGCCGGAACGTCGAGGATCGTGATGCCGCGGTAGCCGGCGTGGACCAGGCCGCTGCGCTCGAGCGTCTTGAGCGCCGCGTTGGTGCGCGAGCGGCTCGAGCCGAGCATCAGCGCAAGGTCGGCCTGGGTCATGCGAACCGGGACCTGCGCGGCGCCGCGCAGGTCGCTGCTCAGAGCGTGGCCGAGCAGGCGCCGCGCGATGCGCTCGGGAAGCGGAGCGACGCTGTTGTCGCGCAGCATGGCGAGCGCGAGCCGCAGCCGCCGGGAAAGCAGCTCCGAGACGTGGCGCCACACGCGCGGCCGCTCCTCGACCATGGACGCCAGGGAGTCGCCGCGGAACGCCGCCAGGTCGGTCGCGCCGAAAGCGCGCGCGTCGTAGGTGAACGGCGTGTCGTCCACCGCGGTGGCGAGGCCGAAGTAGCTTCCCGGCCCGAGCACCGCATACACGTATTCCTTCGAGCCGGGGGTCTCGTTGCTCACCCGCACCGCGCCGCTCAGGATCAGCCAGAAGCGGTCGCGCGTGCCGGCCGGTGCCGCGCGCTCGGCGTTGCGCAGACGCTGCAGCCGGCCGAGCTCGGCCAGCCGGTCCAGATCCGCGCCCTCCAGCGCCTGGAAATGCGAGCTCGCGGCAAGGGTGCTGCGAATACGCCCGAACTCGCGACGCCTCTCCATGGCAATCGTTCCCCGCGGAACATTCCGCGCCCATTTTTCCGCCGACTGTTCCCGGCGGCGCAATCGGCGCGGCGCGAGTCGCGTCGCGCCTCCATCATCTGATGGATGAACCAGTCATCAGATCATGCCATGTTTGGCGCCCCTTACCGCCCGGCATCCGGGCAATACGATAACAGCAAAGCCCTGCCGGTAATGCTAGAACGCGTGCTCGACATGCTGGACTGCGCGCTGCTCATCGCCGACGACGAGGGCAGGGTGGAGTATCGCAATTGCGTCGCCTCGACGCTGCTCGCGCGCGGGCACGGCGGGCTGACGCTCACGGCCGGCACGCTGTCGGCCAAGGTAGCCAAGGTGCGCGACGCGCTCGCCCAGGCGATCCGCCTCGCCTGCGACGGGCTGCAGCCGAGCGGGCTGTGCCTGCCGCAGCCCGGCACGCCGCCGGAGCGCTGGCTGCGCATGGTAGTGGCGCCGGTGTACTTCGGCGGCGCCGCGGGCGGCGCGAGCCGCGCCGCGGTCTGGATCCTCAACACCGAGGCGCCGGCGCTGCCGAGCGAAGAGCTGCTCTCCGCGCTGTTCGGGCTGTCGCGCGCCGAGGCGCGGCTCGCCATCGGCCTCCTGATGGGGCGCACCGCGGCGGAGCACGCCCGCCATGCCGGCGTCGGCGTGGCGACGATCCGCTCGCAGCTCCATCGCATCTTCTCCAAGACCGGCGTGCGCCGCCAGGCGCAGCTCGTCGCGCTGCTTCTCAAGGTCCCGGTGGTGCAGCTCGGACGATAGATTCCGGCCGGGGAATGTGCTGGAATGGGCCATGAAATCAACGCCCATTTGGCTTGCCGTTTTCGCGCTCGCGGCCTGCGCCGCTCCCGTCGCGCAGTGGGAAAAATCCGGCGCGGACCAGTCCACCACCAGCCTGGATACTCAGCAGTGCCGGGAGCAGGCGCGTCTCGCGCAACCGCCGCCTCTCCAGGCACGCGCCCCTGATTTCAGCGCGCAATCCGTGATGTCGAACGATATGCGCGAGGACCGCGAGGTGCGCGAAGCGCAGCAGTTCCAGCTCTGCATGCGGGAAAAAGGCTACGTCAGCGTTCGGCGCTAATCCCAGGAATACCGGTAGAAAAGGCCCACGCCGCTCGTAGTACCGGTCTGTCCGCGTAGCGACACCCGCTGCGTGAGCGCGTAGTCGAGCTTCACCAGGTACTCGGTGGTGGTGCCGATCGCCTGCTCGAAGCTGAAGTACACCTTGTCCGAGTAGCGCTTGCCGAGCGCCACCACGTTGCTCGCCAGCTCGCTCGAGCTGCGCACCGTCAGCTCGTCGAAACCGAAGCGCTGCGCGAACTTGCGGTTGAACGGTTCGTCGCCGCCGCGGCCGAACACCGCGCCCCCCGCCGCCTGGAGCACCGCCAGGTCGGCGCCGTTCGCGTCGGTAGGCGCGCGCCCGAGCACCAGCCAGGAGAGCTTCTCGTTTTCGGCGACCGGCGGGTTGGAGATCAGCTCGACGCGCGGGGTCTGCAGCGTGCCGGTGAGCCTGATTCCGGCCTCGACCTGCTGGTGCCGGCGCCAGGCGGTAATGTCCAGGCCCGCTCTATCGAACGGGCCGTCGAAGATGACGATGCCCGGATCGACCTGGAGCTCCTGGCCGTACGCGCGGAAGCGCGCCTTGACCGCCTCGATGCGGCCCTGCGCGATCAGCTCGCCCGCCGGATTGGTCGCTACGCGCAGCTTGCCTGCTACGCCGCCGTCGTAGCCGAAGGCGCGCACGGTCAGCCGGTTGCCGAGGTCGACCTTGAGGTCGAGGTCGAGCGGCAGCGGGCCCTGCTTGCGTGTCGTGAGGCGGATCTCGTCGGCCTTCTGGCCGACCACCTCGACGTCGTCGTCGAGCGTCGGCAGCGTATCGGCGGCGAGCTCGAAACGCCCGCTGTCGGCGCGCAGCTCGCCCACCAGCCCGAAGCGCTTGCCGTCGAAGGTGGTGACGCCCTTGCCCGAGACGACCAGGCGGCGGTCGGGCCTCGAGAGCACGCGGAACTGCTGCGCCTGCCAATCGAGCGACGCGGCGCCATCGCCCCCAAGCGGCAGCGTGCCGCTTGCGCTGAAGCTGCCGTCGCCGGCGGCGATGCGCGCTTCCTTGACGAGCAGCCGGTTGGCGTCGAGCTCGGCGCGTACGCGGCCATCCTTGAGCGCGACGCCCCACACCGGCATTTCGACCCCGAGCGCGTCGCCGCGCAGGGTTCCGGAAACAACCGGTGCGCGTGGCGTTCCTTCCACCTTGAGCGAGGCGCCCACGCGGCCGGATACGCGCGCCTGCGTCCAGAGCGGCTCGGTCAGGCTGCGCAGCTCCGCGGCCTCGATCTCGGCGGAGAGCGCGAGCGCCGAGTCGGGCGTGAGCCCGGCCGCGGTGCCTTTCGCCTGGACTTTCACCAGCCGCGAAACCGCTTCGGCGGTCGCTTCCACGCGATCGTCAGTGAACGTCGCCTGCACGGAGGCGCTGGCGAGCTCCATCGCGACCTCCCCGATGGCCAGGTCGCCGCCCGCGCGGCGCACCGCGACCCGGCCGTTCAGCCGCGGCGTGGAGGCGAGCTCCCAGTCGCCGTCGAGCGCGAGGTCGCCCTTCACCTTGTCGACGTCGAGCGCGGTGAGGATCCATTGCGCGGGCAGGGCGCTGATGCGGCCGCTCGAGGTGAGGCGCTTTTCTTCCCAGCGCACCGACTCGACCGCCGCGCGGCCGCCGGCAAGCACCGCCTCGAAGCGCCCGAGCACCACGCGCGCGGCGCCCGCTTCGAGCGCGGCCGGCGTCTTCAGCTCGAGCGGATAGGCGCCCGCGTTTGTCAGCGATGCGATCTCGCCGCGCCACGCGTTTTGCCGCCAGCCCCCGCGCAGGGTTGCTTTGAGATCGAATTCCTCGTTCTTCGCTGTGAGGTTGCCCTCATGGCGTTCCAGCGTTCCCGAAGCCTTCACGGTGGCGCGGTCGAAGACCAGCGCCTCGGCGAGGCGCAGCGTCGTCGCCTGGGCGTCCAGCACCACGCTCGGCTGCTTCCACGTGCCGGTCGCTGTGCCGCTGGCGCGGATCTCGCCGCCGAAGTCCGGAGCGAGCGCCGCGAGATCCGGTACGTGCAGCGTCCACGCCACGCGATCCTGCGGCCCGCCGAACGAGCCCTTTGCCGTGGCGCGGTTCTCGCCGAGAGTCGCCCAGGCATCCGCGGCGACGATTCGCTCTCCCACCAGGGTGGCGGCGCCGCGGCTCGCCAGCTTCTCGCCGAAGAGCGTGCTGTCGACGATCTCCCAGCGCCCCGACCCGCGGCCGTTGAGATCGCCTTTCCCCTGCACGGTGCCATTGATGCTGCCTTCGGGATAGTCGCCGAAGCGCGCAGGATTGAAGCGTGTGAGCTTGAGATCGGCCGCGAAGCGTAGCGGCTCGCCGAGGTGGATGCGGCCGCTTCCGCTCGCCTCGCTGTCGCCGGCAAGCGCGCGTAGCGCGCGCACTTCGACGTCGTCGCCCTTGCGCTCAGCGTCCGCGGTGAGGCTCATGTCTTCCTGAGTCAGCGTTCCCTTCACGCGCTGGCGCTCGCGCGCGAGGTCGAGCTCGAGCGCACCCGCGAGGTGCGTGGCACGCAGGCTCGAGTAGAGCGCGCGCAGATCGAGGGCTGCGATGCGGATGTCGAACTTCGCGCCCTCGAGGCTCGCGCTGCCTTTTCCTTGCACCGTTCCGGCCGGGTGCAGCTGAGCATTGAGCTTTTCCAAAGTCAGAAGCTTGAAATCGGTTCCGAACGCCGCCGCGATTCGAGAAAACGGCAGCCGCTCGCGGTCGATCGGTCCGGGGTTCGGATTGGCGACCGTGAGTGTTCCGGCGAGCGCCGAAGTCGACCCCCGGGCGGTCAGGCTTGCGTTGAGCGCGGTCTGGGGAAGGCCGGGATCGATCACCGCGAGGTTGATCGCCTTGACGTCGGCTTCAATTGAAATTTCTTTATCAAAAACAACCTTCGCGCGTGCGCGCGCGCCGGCAGCAGAGAACGACGCCTGCGCTTCATGGCCGGAAGCGCTGCCCGAGTACTCGGCTTGCAGGTCGTGGATCTCGTAGCCTTCAAAGACCAGGGACTTCACCTGCGCATCGGCGACGCGAATGCGAAACGGCAGGGGGGTCTCCGATTTCTCGGAGGACCCCTCGGGTCGCCGCAAGGTCAGGCTATCGATGCGCAGGAACTCGACCGCGATGGTGTCGCTGAAAAGCGCGAGCAGGTCGACTTCGAGCGCTACGCTGCGCGCCTCGCTGCCCTGGAAGGCGACGCGATCGAAGGAGACGGTGCGCCAGAGCGCGCCGCGCGGCGCTTCCAGCTCGATCTCAGGCGGGACGAAGCCGAGCGCCCAGCGCAGGCCGCCCTCGGTGCCGAGGACCCAGACCACCACGGCCGCGGCGGCGAGCGCCAGGGCCACCGCGCCGCGCAGGGGCCAGCGCAGCCACTTCAGCCACCTCATGCTTCATCAGAACACGAAACCCACTGAAAAGTGCAATCGCCAGCTCCTTTCCTCCTCGCCGTAGGCGACGTCGAGGCGCACCGGGCCGATCGGGGTGCGGAAGCGCCCGCCGATGCCATACCCGAACACCGGGTGGTAGTCGCCCGTGTCCCAGGCGTTGCCGCCGTCGACGAACGCGGCGAGCCCCCAGGCGGGCGCGAACCAGTGCGTGTACTCGACGCTGCCGATGGCGAGGTAGCGCCCGCCGAGCACCGCGTCGCCCTGGCGCACACCCAAGCTCTCGAATGCGTAGCCGCGCACCGTCTGGTCGCCGCCGGTGCGGAACATGAACGTCGACGGGATGCCTTGGCGCGAGCGCGCCACCACGATGCCGCCTTCGGCGCGCAGCAAGAGGTCGTCGTTGCGCCCGAGCGAATGCATCAATGTGATGCGCGCGGTGCCGCGCTGGAATCCGCGCGTCGAGAGCTCGTCGGGCGCGCCGCCCGCGGTCACCTGCCCGAAGTAGCCGCGCCGCGGCAGCACGATGTCGTCGGTGTCGCGGAAGCCGATGCGGATGCCGAAATAGATTGCATGCCGGTGGTCCGCCGCCTCGCCGCTGATGCGCTGCTCCTCGGCGACCGCCGAGACCAGAACCGCGGTGGGGGAGCCCCACCCGGCCCAGTTGTGCGCCACGCCGAGCGAGAGCTCGGTGTTCTCCTCCTCCTGGATGATCGAGTGCTTCGCGCCGGTGGTGCCGGTCCACCAGGTGGCGCCGCGGCGCGGCGGCGAGTCGAGGTTGTAGCTCGCCTCCTGGGTAAGCTGGTCGATCCGCAGCACGCTCTTTCCGCGCCACGCCGTGTTGAAAAGATCCACGTTGCGGTGCGACAGCTCCAGGCGCGGCCCGGCGTCGGTGTTGTACGACACCCCGCCCTCGAAATGCTGCGAGTTGCCCTCGATCACCGAGGCGCGCACCGGCGCGGCGCCGCCCTCGCGCCCCTCCGGCAGGATGTCGACGCGCGCGCTGGCGAAATAGCCGGTCTCGAGCAGCCGCCGCGTGTAGAGCTCGAGCACCTGGCGGTCGTAGGTGGCGCCGGGCTCGACCGGGCTCAAGTGCCCCGCGACCTCTTCGCGGTAGCGCTTGGTCCCGCGCACCTCGACGCCGCCGAAGACGAACGCGGGCCCGCTGTCGAGCGTGACTTCCAGCGCCGCGCTGCTCGTTTCCGGATCGACTCGCGCACGGCTCGAAGCGAGGCGCGCGGCGGCATAGCGCCACGACGAGAGGCTCTTTACGACCTCGCGCTTCGCCTCGTTCCACGCCTCCTGGGTGAACGGCTGGCCCGGGCGCAGCAGCCAGTCGCGCCGCACCTGCTTCAACAGCCCGGCGGCCTCCGGGTCGGTGGCGCCGGGGCCGGTGAAAAGAATCTCCGTTGTGCGTACCACGGTGCGCGGACCGGGCTGCACGTGCAGGGTCAGCGCCCACGGCTCGCGGTCGCGGTCGAGCGAGAAGCTGACCAGCGCCGCGAAGTATCCCTGCGCCGCGAGCGCCTCGCGCGCCTCGCGCACCCCTTCGTCGGCGAGGCGGCGCAGGAGCTCCGGCGTCATCTCGCGGTCATCCTGCCAGCGCGAGAGCTGCAGCCCCTTGCTGAGCATTTCGCGCAGCTCCTTGGTCGGGGCTTCCACCGTCAGGCGGTATTTCGGGCCGGTCGAGCCGGGCTCCTGCGCCAGCGCGGCAGCGCAGGCGAGCGCGGCGCAGGCAACGGCGGCCGCGCGGACGCAGCGTCTAAGCAATCACGTAGTCTCGAGCGGGGGTGATGGAGGCATTTTGCCCCACTCCCACCGCTCGCTGGCTACCTCGGATCGAAAGCTATTTTTTGCTCTTGAGCTGTGAAGAGCTGAGCAGGCGCCACTTGCCGTCGGCGTTGCACAGGTTGAAGGTGTTGTCGCCCTTGCGGCCCTGGGCCTCGTTGCGCACGCGCAGCTCCTTGCACGGCAGCCCCTTGTATTCGAAGCTCCTCATCACGGTGACATCGCCGCGGGCGCGCGTCTTCGGGTTCTCCCAGCTCACCGGCTGGTTGTCGGGCGCCTCGTTCAGCGCCTTGCGCGCGTGCTCGAGGAACATCTGCAGGTCGTCCTCCTGGAAGCGCTCGGCGGGCGTGTTCTTGAGCAGGCCGATCCAGGCCTGGGCCGCGGCCTGGGTGCTCGCGAGACCGAGCGTCGCTGCGACGATGACAATGCGGAGCATGACGATATTCCTCTAGGGGGCCGGCTTCAGCGCCTGCTGGGCCGCCGCCGCCGCGACGGCGCCCTCGGCCGGGCCCGCCACCTGCACCGTCGGATAGGCGAACTTGATACCGTTCGCGTCGAAAGCCTTCTTGATCATGCCAAAGGCCTTGCGGCGGATTACGAACTGCTCGCCCGGCTTGGTCATCATCTTCATGCGGATCTTGATCGCGAAATCCCCGAAGTCCTCTACGCCCTGCATCTTCAGCGTCTCGAGGATGTTTGGCGCAAGGGCAGGGTCCTGCGCCAGCTCCTGGCCGATCTTCTTGATCAGCTTCCTCGCCTTTTCCAGGTCGCTGTCGTAGGTGATGCCGATCTGCAGCTTGTCGATCACCCAGTCGCGGCTCATGTTCTGCACCGCGCCGAGTATGCCGTAGGGGATGGTATAGACCGGCCCGCGGTGGTGGCGCAGGCGGATCGAGCGCGCGCCGAGATGCTCGACCGTGCCCTTGTAGTTTCCGCTCTGGATGTACTCGCCGATGCGGAACGCGTCGTCGAGCAGGTAGAAGAACTTGCTGAACATGTCGCGCACCAGGGTCTGCGCGCCGAAGCCGACGGCCAGGCCGAGCACGCCGGCGCCCGCAAGCAACGGCCCGACCTGGATGCCGAGCGCCGACAGCACCATCAGCGCGGTCATCACGATCAGCACCACGGCGAGCGTGCCGCGCACGATCGGCAGGAGCGTGCGCAGGCGACCGTCGCGATGCTCGTTTTCCGGAGACGTGGAGGTTCGAACAGAAGCCAGCTTCTGGTCGATGAGCGCTGCGCACACCATCCACGCGACGTCGGCGATGAGGACGATGACGAGCGCGTGCACCGCGCCGCGCGCGAGCCGCATCCCCATCGCATCGGACGCGGCGAGCGCGTCGACGTCCAGGCCGAAGGCGTCCACCAGCAGGTACGCCGCGCCGATGATCGCCAGCGCGCGCAGGGCGCGCCCGATCGTCGCCGCCGCGACCCCGCGGGCTTCGGCCGCGGCCGTCCCCGGCGGCCGCAGAACGTGGTCCGCGCCGCGCTGAACGAGCCGCATCACTACCGGAAGCGCCGCGGCGACGACCGCCAGCCACAGCGCGCCGAACGCCCGCATCGACCAGAGCACCCAGAGCAGCACGAAATAGAGGGCGGCCAGGCGCGAGCGACGCCAGAAGGCCTCGATCGCGATCGCGAGCAGCCCGAGTCCGAGCGCGTAGATCACCAGGCGCAGCGCCGGGAGGTCCATGCCGAGCAGCAGCAGCCAGCTCTTGATCACCCAGCCGAAGGCGAACCAGCTCGCGAACAGGACGATGCGCGAGTGCCAGAACGCCGCCTCGGGGTCGCTTGCCGGCAGGATGCGCAGGCGCGCTTCGCGCGGCGAGAGCAGCGCGCGGCTGGCGACGATGACCAGCCACACCACGACGAACGCGGCGAGGAAGCCGAGCACCGCCTCGCGCGTGCGCGCCGGCCACTCGAAAATGAGCACTACCGCGGCACTGCCGATGGCGAACGCGGCGACGCCGCCGACCTCGCGGGCGAAGCGCAGCCCGATCGAGCGCAGGCGCTCGCGCACCGTGGCGTCCCGGACCTCGGCGCCCCGCACCCAGTAGTGGTAACCCGCCCTGACCAGGTAGCCGAGGAGGACGCAGGCGGCGATCAGGGCGAGGATCGAGCCCGGCGCGCGCGTCTGCCATTCCCTCGCCAGCTCGTCGCCCACCTTCCCGAACTCGGCGCCCAGCCGCGGCGCCGCTGCGGCGAGCGACGACAGGTGCTCGCGCACCGCGTCGATGCGCCCAGCCAGGTACCCTGCGGCGGCTTCTTCGGCCATGCGCTCCCTCTTAGCCGCCTTTTATCACCTCACGCAGGCGGGTGCCAGTTTCGCTGGTAGCCGAACTCCGACGATGGCTTGACTTCCATGCCCTCGCAACCCTGGAGCAGCCCTGGTCCAGCAATCAGGCAGAGCGCCGCAAGAACGTTCTTCAACGTACGCATTGGAAGCGGGCTATCGGGCGGTCTGCGGCTTTTCGAGCTTGCGCATTACCTCGTCCAGCGCCCGCTTCATGCTCAGCGTGTCGGCGCCCTGGCTCGGCGGATAGTCCATCAGGGTCTTCAGGTGGGCCTGGATGAACGGCGCCGACGAGTTTAGCGCCCACATCTTTGAAGCGAAGAACCTGCGCGCCGCCGCGCCCCACTCGTGGGACTCCTGGTCCATCTTTTCCATCGGATCCATCAGCAGGTTGAACAGGTAGGGCACGCTGGGGTAGTGCTTCTCGTTCCACCAGATGCCTTCCTTCTTCGCTCCGATGTGCATCTTCCAGGCGTCGACGCGCAGGGCCATCAGGTCGGTCTCGTCGTAGTAGAAGATCTCGCGGCGCGCGGATTTCTCGCTTGCGCCAGTCCAGTGGGCGAGGTTGTTGTAGCCGTCGAGATGAACCTTGTAGCTCGTCGCGCCCATCTTCTTGCCGGCCATCAGCTCCTTCTTGAGGTCGGGCAACCCCGCCGCCGCCGCCAGGGTGGCGAACACGTCCTCGTGGTTCTGGATGCCGTTCGACACGCTGCCGGGCTTGATCCTGCCGGGCCACTTGACGAGGAACGGCACGCGCACGCCGCCTTCCCAGGTGCTGCCTTTCTCGCCGCGGAACGGCGCATAGCCGCCGTCCGGCCACAGCATGAACTCGAAGCCGTTGTCGGTGGTGTAGATGACGATGGTGTTGTCGGCGACGCCGAGGTCCGCGAGCTTTTTGAGGATGGCGCCCACCTGTTCGTCGTGCTCGATCATTTTGGCGCGCACCACGTCTTCTTCCCCACGGCCCTCGTCCACCGCCATCTGGATGTACTTGCGCGGCGAATGCGAATGAATGTGGATGGCCGTGGTGTTGAACCAGAGGAAAAACGGCTTGTCCTTGACGCCGTCCAGCCACTTGAGGGTATGGCCCAGCACTTCGGCGTCGAAGGTCTCCATGCGCTTGCGCGTCAGCGGCCCGGTGTTCTCGACCCGCTGCCGGCCGACGCGGCCGAATTTCGGGTCGGTGGTCGAGTCGTCCTTGTCCGTGGCCCAGGCGTGCAGCACGCCGCGCGGCCCCATGCGCTTGAGGTACTCGGGGTTTTTCTGGCCGGGGTAGTCGAGCTGCTCCGGCTCCTCTTCCGCGTTGAGGTGGTAGAGGTTGCCGAACCACTCGTCGAAGCCATGCACCGTAGGCAGGAACTCGTTGCGGTCGCCGAGGTGGTTCTTGCCGAATTGCCCCGTGGCGTAGCCCTGCGTCTTGAGCACGGTCGCAAGCGTCGGGTCGGTCTTCTGGATGCCGCGCGTCGAGCCGGGAATGCCGATGGTCGTCATTCCGGTGCGGATTGGGAGCTGGCCGGTGATGAACGCCGCCCGACCCGCGGTACAGCTCGGCTGGGCGTAGTGATCGGTGAACAGCATTCCTTCCCGGGCGATGCTGTCGATGCTCGGCGTGCGGCCCATCATGCCGTGCGTATAGGCGCCGACGTTCCACATCCCGATGTCGTCGCCGAAGATCACGACGATGTTCGGCCGCTTGGCCTGCTGCGCGCCGGCCGCGCCGGCGAAGAGCAGTGCGGCGCCCGCCGTTATGAGGAATGCGAGAGCTCGCTTCATTCTTGCCTCCTATTTCTTCTCAAATGGGAAAACGACTTTCCAGTCGCGTTTCATATCTACAACCGTCCAGCCTTTGGCGCGCGCCTCGTCGAGGCCCTTGTCGAACCGGCCGATGTGCGAGGCGCGGTCGTAGGCCCATTCGCGCGCCTCGTCCGTGTGATGCACGAAGAGGCAGAAGCGCGCGCCCGGGCCGGCGCAGGTCCACTGCAGCATCTGCAGATCGCCGTCGGAGTTGCCGAACGCGGCGAGCGGCCGCCGGCCGATGATCTTCTGGATGTTGATCGGCTTGCCTTCCTTGTCGTCGAGGAAGTCGAGCCCCGGCAGCTTGACCAGCACCGGTTTTCCGTCGCGCAGCTCGAACTTCGTCTTGCCCGAGCTGCCGATGACTTGCTCGGGCGGGATGCCGTAGGCGCGCTCGGCGAACACGCGCATGAACTCCACGCCGCCGCCCGAGGCGATGTAGGTCTTGAAGCCGTTCGCGCGCAGGTAGCGCAGCAGCTCGAGCATCGGCTGGTAGACCAGCTCGTTGTACGGACGCTTGAACCTGGGATGCCGCGCCGTACGCAGCCAGTCGGCGACGATGCGGTCGAACTCCTCGGTCGTCATCCCGGAATGCGTCTCGGCGACGATTTCCAGCAGCGCATGCTCGCCGCCGGCTAGCGCGCCCTTGAGGTCGCCCTTGAGGAGCGAAGCGAACGGCTCCTTGTCCTTCCACTCCGGGTGCTGCGGCGCGATGGCCTTCACCCGTTCGAGCGCGAACAGGAACTGGAAATAGAGCGGCTGCTCCGCCCAGAGCGTGCCGTCGTTGTCGAAGGTGGCGATGCGCTGCGCGGGGGGGACGTAGTCCTTGCCGCCTTTCTTCGTCACCCTGGCGACGAAGTCGACGATCGCGCTCTTGGTCGCGCCTTCATTCCACGACGGCAGCGTATCGGCGCCGTGGACGTTCGCCGCGAGCGTGAGCAGCGACAGGAATGCGACGAGTGCTCTCATGGCCGGCTATTCCACGCTGACCGTCACTTTGCCGATCCTGCCGGTGAAGGCGTTGTTGCCCTGCTTGTAGTCGGTGGACACGTTGGTCTCGCCGTCGAGCCCAACGTCGGTGCCTTCATCCGCGGAGAACACGAACGGCTGGGTCTTCGGGATCTTCCCTTCGGCGACCTGCTTACCGCCGACGCGCAGGATCGACCTGCCGCCGGTCCCGGCCTTGGCTTCGTCCGGGATGAACTCGTAGACGATGGTTTGCTTCCCGGGAGCAAGCGCCTCGGAGCTGGCGATGTTGGTGCGCTCCAGCCCGAAGAAGTTGTACTCGTGGCGCACCTTGCCGTCCTTCATGTACAGCACCCAGCCGCCGAAGTAGCCGGCCTGCGCGATGATCACGCCCTGCGTTCTTGCGTCCTTCAGATCTACCTCTGCGGTGATGGTGTGGCGCACGCCCTTTACGTTGATGAAGGCGTTTTCCAGCATGCCCGTCATGCCCGGGTAGACCGTCAGGGTCTTGCGCCCATCCAGCAGGTCGGGGCGCCCGGCGATCGCCGGGTTGAAGCGCTCGGCGCGCCGGTCGTCGATCGGCAGCACGTGGTTCCGCACCGCCTCCTTCATGAAGACCGCCTGCAGCTCCTTCAGCTTCTCCGGGTGCTTGCTTGCGAGGTCGTTCGCCTGGCTGAAATCCTCGTTCACGTTGTAG
>DATBSZ010000003.1:0-17071 GCA_036559525.1 Burkholderiales bacterium | reverse complement strand
GGTGTTCCATACCGATCGGGGCATTGAGTACGCGGCTGGCGCCTTCAAGGAGCGCGCTGCCGAGCTAGGCATCACACAGAGCATGAACCGACCGGGTAAAGTGACCGACAACGCGTTCATCGAGTCGTTCTTCCATTCCATGAAGACCGACGTCTATCATGGCCGTAGCTTCGATGACGACGAGGAGATCCGGACTGTGCTGAAGGACTACTTGCCCTTTTACAACCGCGCTAGAGTGCACTCGTCACTGGACTACGTGTCGCCTGCGACGTTCGAACAGCAGGCTCGAGGAGCCGGGTGTCAATGAAATCAGGGGAAGATCCCGCGCCGCGAGCGGCGCGCGCCTGAAGCCGGACGTTAGCATGCACCAACGCGTCTCGAAGCATGCCTTTGGAGTTGGATCACCATAGAGAAAGGACGTGCTTATGGGTAGCGCAACGATTCAAGGTCAACTTTGGGGGGCGCGTGCTCAGGACTGGGCGGCCTACGTGGAGCAGGTGTGCTTGCCGCTTTTCGGCGCGGCCCTCGATGCCGGCCGTGTGACCACCGGCACGCGCCTGCTCGATGCCGGGTGTGGCGCAGGACTCCTCGCGCTGCTGGCCAACCTACGCGGCGCGCAGGTGACCGCCCTCGACGCCTCGCCGGGGCTGCTTACCATAGGGCGGCAACGTTTGCCCACAGCCGATGTGCGGGAGGGCGATCTGGAAGCTCTGCCCTTCGCCGACGCCAGCTTCGACGCGGTCACGGCGGTGAACAGTCTCTTCTATGCGGAAGACATGGCTACTGCCATGCGCGAGCTCGTCCGCGTGGTGCGGCCCGGCGGGCGGCTCATCGTGACCGCTTGGGGACCGCCGCACCGGTGCGAGTTTCTAACCGCCGTGATGCCTGCGCTCGGGCCGCTCATGCCGCCCCCGCCGCCCGGCGCTCCACCTCCGCACCCGGGAGCCTTGTCCGAGCCGGGAGCGTTAGCGGCCCTTCTGAAGGGGGCAGGCTTGCGTGTCGTGGAGGAAGGAGAGGTCGCCTGTCCCTTTGTCTTCCCCAGCGCCGAGGCATCGTGGCGCGGAAATGCCAGCGCCGGCGTCAACCAGGCGGCCATCGCGCACAGCGGGGAGGCCGCGGTTCGTGCCGTCTACGCGGATGCAGACCGTGCCCACACGCGTACGGATGGAACTGTCCGTTACGAGAACGTCTTCCTGTGGGTGGCGGGCGAACGACCGTAGCGAAGGACGTCGCCAACGCAGCGCCATCCTATCGGGGTGTCCTGGCGCATGCGGCGGCGCTTCGGATTGTGGAATCGTGCATGCTAACAACCGGTTGCAGCGGACGGTCCGCCACGCGGCCCGCCGCTGAACCGGAACGTTAGGTGCCACAAACAATGACGGCCGAACGGATGGGGAGGTTTGCGTGCTCTTTCTAGTCATTAGCACCCCGCGGCCGGAGCGCCCATCGACCGTATTGGCAAGCAGAAGGAAATTCTGGCGCTGGATTGATCCAAAGCTAAGGTCGAGGCAATGTCGCCTTGTCCACGCACGCACCGGGCGCGGCGCGGTTGCACTATTTGATGTGAGGTCAAACGAAGAGTTACACGCGCTGCTGAATGGCTGGGCAGACATCATTCCTGCTCATTTCGATCTTTACCCGCTCATTGATTCAGCAGCGGCACGTCGGTACCTCGGGAGAGCGAAGCGTGGCGCCTAGCCATGCGTTCGAGAGCGGATACGCAAACAAGCAACACGCGCTCAGTTTGCGTCCGTGGTCGCGCGCCCTTCAACGCGAACGTTAGACTGCAGGTATCGCTATGTGGCGTCCGACACCGCGCACCGTATGGCTGGCTGCACTCGTTGTCGTTGCTGTAGGTTCCATCGCTCTCACGCACTACGCTTTCACACCTTCGTCAGTCACGCGGAAAACGCCAGACATAACGCTTGCAACGCTCTGCCTGCCGTCTGCCGCAGCGGTGTGCTTCGTTCAAGCCATCGCCTATCCTTCCCATGGGCATCGCTTGGCGGCAAGCGCAGGATTGTTCGTCGCCGGTCTTCTGACCACGATCGTCATCACGTTCCTTCTTGGGTGCGGGTTCTATGGCGCCTGCTCGAAGTAGTCTGCGGGAGCCGGCGCGCTAACCTCAAGCGAATCATGAGCACGCGAACCCTCGAAGCGGACTACCTCGTGGTCGGCTGCGGCGCGGCCGGGATGGCGTTCACGGATTCGCTGATCGCCGATTCCAAGGCACAGGTCATCATGGTCGACCGGCGCCACGCGCCGGGCGGCCACTGGAACGAGGGCTATCCGTTCCTGCGCCTGCACCAGCCCTCCGCGTACTACGGCGTGAACTCCACGCCGCTCGGCGGCGATACGATCGACCGCCACGGGCTGAACCAGGGCCTGTATGAGCGGGCGAGCGGCGCCGAGATCTGCGGGTACTACGACCGCGTCATGCAGCAGCGCCTGCTGCCCTCCGGTCAGGTGCGCTACTTCCCGATGTGCGACTACGTCGGCGAGCACCGGTTCGTGTCGCGCGTCTCGGGCGAGCGATTCGAAGTGAAGGTGAAGAAGAAGCGGGTCGACGCCGCCTATCTCCAGCCTTCGGTGCCCGCGAGCTGCCCGCCGCCGTTCGAGGTCGCGCAAGGAGCGCGCTGCGTGCCCGTCAACGATCTTCCCCGGATGGCGCCGCAGGCCCGGGGCTACGTGATCATCGGCGCCGGCAAGACGGCGATCGACGCGTGCCTGTGGCTGCTGGAGATCGGTGTCCCGCCCGGCGACATCCGCTGGATCCAGCCGCGCGAGTCCTGGCTCGCCAATCGCGTGTTCCTGCAGGGCGGGGAGCAGGTGGGCAAGTTCATCGAGGGGCTCTCGCTCCAGCTCGAAGCCGCCGCGCAAGCGACGTCGCTCGACGACCTGTTCCGCCGGCTCAACGCGGCGGGCCAATTGCTCCGCGTCGACGGCAGCGCCAAGCCCGCCAAGTACACCAGCGCCACCGTGACCGCGGGCGAAATCACAGAGCTCGCCCGCATCGAGAACGTCGTGCGGCTCGGATACGTGCGGCGCGTCGAGCGCGACTCGATTCTGCTGGACCAGGGAACCGTCGCGACGAGCCCGGACCATCTGCATGTCCACTGCGCCGCGCGCGGCCTCAATCCCGCTCCCGGCATTCCCATCTTCGCGAACGACCGCATCACGCTGCAGCCGATCCGGCCCGGCCTCGTCCCCTTCAACGCGGCGATGGTCGGCTTCCTCGAAGCGACGCGCGACGACATCGCCGAGAAGAACCGCCTCTGCCCGCCGAACCCCTTGCCGCAGGTGTCGCTCGACTGGGTCCGGGGCACGCTCATCGGGATGAACGCGGACTACCTGTGGGGAAAGGAGCCGGACATCGCGGACTGGCTCGAGCGCGCCCGGCTCAACATCGGTCGCGGCCTGCGGCGCCGCAGCGACGATCCGCTCGTGCAGGCGTCCTCGAAGCGCTTCGGCGCCAATGCGCGTGCGGGGCTCGCCAAGCTGACGCAGTTTCTACGCTAGTTCGGGGACGGAGCCCGAACCAATTAGGGCTCCGTCCCCGAATTCAGGCGGCGCGCATGGCGTTGCGGCGGTTCTCGTGCAGGGCGCTGCGGATCGCGGCGACGAGCTTGTCGGCGTCGATCGGCTTGTCGACGCGGTCGGCGAAGCCCGCGGCGACGAGCTTCTCGCGCTCGACCTGGGTGAACGCGGTCAGCGCGAGCGCGGGGATGTAGCGCTCGGAGCCGGACGCCATTTCGAGCGAGCGCACGCGGCGCAGCGCCTCGAAGCCGTCCTCGCCCGGCATGGCGAGGTCGACGAGGAGCACGTCGGGACCCTCGGCCGGCAGGGCGCGCTCGAGCATCGCGGCGAGCTCGGAGGCCGAGTGCGCGCTCTGTACCAGCGCGCCGCTCTGGCGCAGGGTGAGGGAGGCGACCTCGTGCGCGTCGGGGTCGTCGTCGAGGATCCAGATGCGCACGCCGCCGAGGGCGCCCTCGTTCGTTCCGCGGCGCTCCGGACGCGGCGCCGGCGCGCGCAGCGCGCTCGCCGGCGCGGCAGGCAGCTCGATGGTGAAGGCCGAGCCGCGGCCGACGCCCGGGCTGTCGGCGCGCACCTGGCCGCCGTGCAGGAGCGCGATGTGGCGCACCAGCGCCAGGCCGATCCCCAGCCCGCCCGCGCGCCGCGCGGCGGAGGTGTCGGCCTGGGTGAAGCGGTCGAAGACGTGCGGCAGGAATTCCGGCGCGATGCCGATGCCGTTGTCCTTGACGAGGAGCTGCACGCGCTCCGCGTTCTTCAGCAGCAGCACGGCGATGGCGCCGCGCTCGGGGGTGAACTTCAGCGCGTTGGACAGCAGGTTGGAGATGAGCTGCTGCAGCCGGCCGCCGTCGCCCACCACCATGATGCTGGCGTCGTCGGGCGTGAAGCGCAGGTCGATTTTCTTCGACGCGGCGCCCGGGCGCGCCGCGTCGAGCGCGGCGAGCACGATCTCGACCAGGTTCACCAAACGCCGCTCGATGGTCAGCTTGCCGCTCACGATCCTGGAAGTGTCGAGCAGGTCGTCGATCAGGCGCGTCTGGTGGTCGACGTTGCGCTTGATGGCTTTCGAAGCCCTTTCAACCAGGGGCTGTTCCAGAGGGCGTGTCGTGGCGAGCAGGTGGCTCCAGCCGCGCAGCGCGTTGAGCGGCGAGCGCAGCTCGTGCGACACGATGGCGAGGAACTCGTCCTTGGCGCGGTTGGCGCGCTCGGCCTCGGCGCGCAGCCGCTGCTCGGCCACCACCAGCTTCTCCAGGTCGCGCTGCGCCTGCTTGCGCTCGGTGATGTCGGTGGCGACGCCGATCAGGCCGATCACGCGGCCGTGCTCGTCGCGCAGCGGCGACTTGGTGGCGAGGTAGGTGCGCTCGGCCACGTTCTCCTCGAGGATCATGGTCTCGCCGGCCTCGAGCACCAGGCGCTCGTTGTCGTCGAGGCCGGTCACCTCGGGACGCTCGTCCTCGCGCACGCGCCCGACCGCGGTCAGCCACGCCGGGTTCGCCATCAGCATGCGGCCCTCGCGGTCCTTGGCGAAGATCAGGTCGGGCGTGCTGGTGGTGATCGCGTTCAGGAGCGCGTTGCGCTCCCGCAGCGCGGTGCTGGCGCGCTCCAGCGCGGCGGTGCGGCGCACGACGCGCTCGTCGAGCTCGGTGTACGCCTCGCGCATCGCGCGCTCGGCCTGGCGCTGCGCCGCCGCCTCGCGCAGCACGAGCACCGCGCCGGCGATGCCATCGCCCGAGTCGACGATCGGCGCGGCGTTGGCGTGCACCGGATGCACCTTGCCGTCGCGCGCGCGCAGCGCCGGCTCCCCGTTCGCGGCCGAGATGCTCCGCGTCTTGAGGCAGGAATTCAGGGGGCTGGCGAGCGCGGCGCCGTTACGCTCGTCGAAGAGCTGCAGCAGCTCGTCGAGCGGCCGCCCGGCCGCCTCGGCCGCGCGCCATCCGGTCAGGCGCTGCGCGGCGGCGTTGAGGAAGCGCACGCGCCCCGCGCGGTCGGTGGCGATGACGCCGTCGCCGATCGCCGCCAGCGTGACCTGCAGCCATTCGCGCGTCTCGCCCGCCTGCTCCTCGGCCTGCGCGCGCTTGCGCTCGTGATGGTCGAGGGTGCGCGCCACCCACAGGATCAGCGCGCCGAAGCCCGCGATCATCATCGTGGTGAAGAGCGCCATGCCCACCGCCTCGCCGAACAGCCCTTCGCGCTCGGCGAGCAGCCGCGTCCACCCGACCGCCAGCGGCACGATGAACGCCGCCGGCAGCAGCCAGCGCGTCACCACCGCGCCGGTGCGCCGCCCGGCGAGCGTCTCGAGCAGCCACACGGTGGGCCGCGCGGCGGCGAGGCCGGCCGCCGCCAGCATCGCGGCGAGCGCGCCCGGGGCCGAGAATCCGAGCAGCGGCGCGGGAATGTCGAAACGCAGGACGCGCAGCGAGAGCCCTAGCAGCGCGAAGAACGCCACCCCGCCGATCAGCGCCGCGGCGGCGCCCTGCAGCGGGACGCCGAGGGCTTTGGCGCCGCGCGGCAGCGGGGTCACGAGCGCGAGCACGAGAAGCGTGACGCTCGCCGCGGGCGCGATCTGCAGGTTCAGGGACAGCGCCAGGTAGTGCTCGACGAGCGCGGCAATCGCGAGCGCCGCGGCGAGCCCGGCAGCGACATACGCCGAAGCCTGGCGGCCGCGCTCGGCGGCGAGGAAGCTCCCGGCGATCAGAAGGAACGCGAACGCCGCCGCGGCCGACATCGGCGCGAAGTCGGCGCCGAGATCGCGCAGCACCGGGACATGGACCGCCCAGCCCCACAGCGCCATCGCGGCAAGCGCCGCGACCAGGCCGAACGCGGCGTGCGCGCTCCGGGTCAGGCGCGACAGAATTTCCATCGGGGCGAGACTAGCGCCCCCGAGGGTCAATGAATATCGCCCGAATAGCTACGGGGCAGCGATGCGTCTCGTGTCACGCCGCGTGTCGCCGCGAAGCGACGTCGGCGCATTTCGATGCTGGAATTTTTCGAGCATCACCTGCGCGAGCCGCACCGGCGAGCCCCACTGCGCGCGCACGAACCACATCGCCGCCGGCAGCAGCACGCCGGCGAGGCCGGTCGCCTTGGCGGCCTTGGTGTGGTCGCTCTTGCGCCGCTCCGGATGCTTCGGCTTCTCGCGGCGCCTGGCGAACGCGGTGGCCGTGAAGAAGCCGAGCGCGGCGGCGCCGATCAGCGCCGCCGGCGAAGCGAGCGACTGCAACGCGCGCGTGCCCGCTTCGCGGCCGTGCCGCTTCACCTGGGCACGGCGAGCGGCGATGCGCTGCTCGACCTCGAAAATCTCGCTGTCGGGAGGAATCATTGGGGTTTCTGCGGAGCGTCGCCGCGCAGCTGGCGCAGCAGCGCCGTGAACGGCAGCTCCTTGATCAGCGCGAACATCCACCACGCCAGCGCGCCAGCGCCGACGAGGTTCAGGACGGCGGCGACCGCCAGCGCGATTATCCAGGAGGCACCCTGGCCGAGCATCAGGATCACCCCGGCGGCGACCAGCGCCATCCAGGTGGTGACGACGAGCACCGTGACCACCAGCACCGCGGCGAGCAGCCACGACAGCCGGATCGCCGCGCGGCGCGCGTCGAGCACGGCGAGCTCGGCGAAATCGGCAGCGAGGCTGCGCGCCTCGCCGAGAAGCCTGCCGACCAGCTCGCCGAGGCCCGGGGGACGCGGCCGCGGCTGCTGCAAACTGTTCACACTAATCGCGGGACCGCATCAGCATGCTCAGGATGTACCCCGCGGCGACCGCGATGCCCAGCGCCGCGACCGGGTGCTCGTGCACGTACTCGCGCGCGCCTTCCACCCAGTTGTCCTTCATCTCGAGCAGCTCATCGGCGCGTTCGCCGAAGCGCTCGGCGTAGGAGCTCGCGGTCTCGGCGACGCGGTCGACGACGTCGTGGGCGCTGTCGCCGGCGCGCTCGATGTGCTTCTGGGTGCTGCTGCTCGGGGTACTTGCCATGGGGATCTCCGTTGGTTCAGTGGTTCGGGGGTTTCGGGTGTTGCAAAAGCAACTGCTATACCCGCCGCCGCCGAGGCGCCGGGACGTCGTTCGGGATGCCGCGCCGCTCGGTGTCTTTCAGGCCGCGCGTCACATCGGTGGCGGCCTGGGCCACGCGCCGGCGGCGCAGGTAGTTCGATTTCACGCGCGACTCGTCGCGCCGCTTCGGCGTCATGCGGCGTCGCGCTCTTCGCCGGTTTCGGTCTTGTAGGCCGCGAGCCTGTTGTAGAGGGTCTTCAGGCTGATGCCGAGCATGTCGGCCGCCTTTCTTTTCGACCCGCATTCGGCGAGGGTCGCCTCGATCAGGCGGCGGCTCACGTCGTCGAGCGTGGTGCCCACCCGCACCGACAGCAGCGGGGCGCTTTCCTGTTGAGTTACTACTGTAGGTGCCAAATTCGAATCAATCACGTCGTCGGCCAGGATGAAGGCGCGCTGCACGTAGTTCTTCAGCTCGCGCACGTTGCCCGGCCAGCTATGCGCGTAGAGCGCCGCCACGGTCGCGGGGGCGAACGATTTGGTGGCGCTCTCCTGGCTGTTGAGGATTCCGAGGAAATGCTCGGCGAGCAGCTCGATGTCCGTGGCGCGCTCGCGCAGCGGCGGCATGCCGATCGGGAACACGTTCAGGCGGTGGTAGAGGTCCTCGCGCAGCTTGCCGTCGGCGACCGCGCCCTCGGGGCTGCGGTTGGTCGCGGCGAGCACGCGCACGTCGGTGCTGATCGGCGAGGTGGTGCCGACGCGCGTGAAGGTCCCGGTCTCGAGGACGCGCAGCAGCTTCACCTGCAGCTCCTGCGGCATCTCGGTGATCTCGTCGAGGAACAGCGTCCCGCCGTGCGCGCGCTCGAAGTAGCCCTTGTGCTGCCGGTCGGCGCCGGTGAACGAGCCCTTCTCGTGGCCGAAGAGCTCGCTCTCGATCAATTGCGGCGACACCGCGCCGCAGTTGAGCGGCAGGAACGGCGCCTTCTTCCTTCTGCTCAAATCATGAATGGTTTGCGCGGCGAGCTCCTTGCCGGTGCCGCTCTCGCCGGTGAGCAGGACCGTCGCGGATGTCGGCGCCACACGACCAAGCTGGTCGTAGAGCTTCTGCATCGGCGTCGAGGAGCCGAGGATGTGGCCGAAGCGGCCGAGCTTGCGCAGCTCGTCGCGCAGCTCGCCGATCTCGGCGCGCAGCTCGCCGGTACGCGGGACGCGGCGCAGGATGGATTTCAGCCGCTCCGTGTCGACCGGCTTCACCAGGTAGTCGCTCGCGCCCAGGCGCAGCGCCTCGACCACGCTCTCGACGCTGGCGTGACCGGTAATCATCACCACCTCGGTGGATTCGCGCTGCTCGAGGTCGGCGACCAGCTCGACGCCCTTGCCGTCCGGAAGCTGCAGGTCCGTCAGCAGCACGTCGGGCTGCAGCCGAGACATGTGGATGCGCGCAGCGCGCAGCGAATCGGCCTGCGATACGGTGAACCCTTCGGCCTTGGCGAACTCGGACAGCCATTCGAGCGCTTCGGGGTCGTCGTCTACGAGCAGCAGATGGGGCATTGGAAAGGCTTACAAGAAGGGGATGTAAGAACGGCACGCAACTTGCGTACCACCCCGACACCATGAGATCCATCCTGACCATCGCCGCGCTCGCCGGCGTCGCCTGCGGCGCCCGCCACTTTTTCATCTTCTTGAATGAGAAGAGCAAAAACCGTCTCACGGAAAAGAAGCTGGAAGTCTGGGAAGGCGAAGGCGGCGCGGTTCCGGTCGCGGCGACGCGGACCGCTGCGCAAGTTCGGCCGAAAAAGCCGCGGGCCGCGTCGTCCCCTGGCGTCGGCTGAAAAGCAGGCACGCGGTATGCATGAGGGGAACACCCGCCCGGGCGTGGCTGCGTCTCCTCCCCTCCCCACCGCATCGCGCCTGCGGCGGTATTTCCCCGTTAGCTACGAAGGAGAAGCGCGGCCGTGAGCCTGGACTGGGGCGCGATCTTCGGCCTGACCGTGTCGCCGCTCGAGCTCGTCGTGCGCGGCACCGCGATGTACCTGTTCCTCTTCCTCATCTTCCGCGTGGTGGTGCGGCGGCGCATCGGCGCGGTGGGCATGGCCGACATCCTGGTCCTCGTGATCATCGCCGACGCCGCCCAGAACGGCATGGCGGGCGAGTACCGCTCGGTGACCGAGGGCGCGATCCTCATCGGCACCATCATCGGCTGGAGCTGGCTCATCGACTGGCTCAACTTCAAGGTCCCTGCGCTGCAGTCGTGGCTCGAGGCGCCGCCGCTGCTGCTGGTCGACGACGGCCGCATCCTGTACCGCAACCTGCGCCACGAGTTCGTGACGGAAGAAGAGCTGAAGTCGAAGCTGCGCGAAAAAGGCGTGGACGACGTGCGCCAGGTCGCGAGCGCCTATATGGAGCCCGACGGCACCGTCAGCGTGGTACGGCGCTAGTGATGATGTTTGCGATGCGAAGCCCGCCTGCAAGGCGCAGGCCGGAAGGGTAATAGCTACGCGCGCGGCGCAAGTATTACAGCCAAATCCCGTGCGCCCTTAGGAGCAAGCGCGCTGGCATACCCTTTGCAGACTTTGCCGGGAAAGGAAAACCATGGCCCCGGCAATCGCATTACGTCTGCGGCAACACCTCACGCTTACACCGCAGGTCCAGCAGGCGCTGCGGCTGCTGCAGATGTCGGCGCTCGAGTTCGCGCAGGAAATGGAGCAGGCGATCACCGCCAACCCTTTCCTCGAGGAGAACCCGGACGCGCCGGCGGTTTTGCCGGGAACGAAAAGCGGCGACGGCCCGGTCGGGGACGTCATGCTGCCGCAGGAGAGCTCGGGCGGCGGCGCGGCCCTGGAGCGCGAGCAGGACGAGTGGGGCGGCGCGTCCGAAGCGCAGCCCTCGCTGCAGGAGCACCTGCGCGAGCAGCTACGCATGTCGCGCGTCGGCGACCGCGACCGCGCGCTCGCCGAGATGGTGATCGACAGCCTCGACGACGACGGCTATTTCAAGGCGAGCTTCGAGGAGCTCGCCGCGCTGCTGCCGAAGGAGCACGACGTGCTGCCGGAGGAGTTCGCCGCAGCGCTCAAGCTCGTGCAGAGCCTCGACCCGGCGGGAGTGGGAGCGCGCTCCCTGGATGAATGCCTGAGGCTTCAGCTCGAGAACCTCCCGGCCGAAACCCCGAGCCGCGCCGCGGCGCTGGCCATGACGAACCATCTCAGCCTGCTCGGCAACCGCGAATGGGCCCGTCTCCAGCACGCGATCGACTGCAGCGAGCAGGAGCTGCACGCCGCGCGCACGCTCATCCGCTCGCTCGATCCGCGCCCGGGCCACCGCTTCGGCGCGAACGAGGCGCGCTACGTCATCCCGGACGTCATCGTGCGCAAGAACCGCGACCGCTGGGTGGCGCTCATCAATCCCGCGTCGCTGCCGCGGCTGCGGCTGAACCGCAGCTACGCCGACGCGATCGGCGGGCGCAACGGCGCCAACCAGTCGCTCGCGCGCCACCTGCAGGAGGCGCGCTGGCTGCTGCGCTCGATCGAGCAGCGCTTCGCCACCATCCAGCGCGTCGCCGACGCGATCGTCGCGCGCCAGCGCGGCTTCTTCGAGTACGGCGAGGTGGCGATGAAGCCGCTCACCCTGAAACTGATCGCGGGCGAGCTCGGCCTGCACGAGTCGACCGTGTGCCGCGTCACCAACAGCAAGTACATGGCGACGCCGCGCGGCCTGTTCGAGTTCAAGCACTTCTTCTCCCGGCGCCTCGCCACCGAGAACGGCGGCGCGGCCTCGGCCACCGCGGTGCGCGCGGTGATGAAGGAGCTGATCGCCGCCGAGGACCCGCGCTCGCCGCTGTCGGATGCCGAGCTGGCGAGGCTGCTTGCCCAGCAGGGGCTGCGCGTGGCCCGCCGCACGATCACCAAGTACCGAGCGTTGATGCGCATGCCGAGCGTGGACGTGCGCCGCGCCGATAACCGCGCCTAGAAAAAGGAAGGCCCTAAATGTCCCGCATCATCTGTGGAATGTTCGACCGGACCATCGACGCCGACGCGGCGCTCGAGGAGCTCAAGCGCGCAGGCTTCCAGCGCGCCGAGATCGACGCCTTCTACGTCTCGCCGCCGGGACAGCACGCCATGACGCCGCTGGGCGGCGACTCGTCGTCGAGCGAGGGCTCGAGCACCGCGGGCATCGGCGCCGGCATCGGCGCCGCGGTCGGCGCCGTGCTCGGCGCCGCCGCCGGCTGGGCGGTGTCGGGCGACCTCGGGCTGGTGGTGATCCCCCTCGGCGCAGGCCTCGGCGCCTATGTCGGCTCGTTCGCCGGCTCGATGGCGCGGGTGCGCGGCGGGCACCGCGCCGACGCCTCGGTCGAGCACCCGGTCGAGCCGCGCGGCGGCCGCATGATCGCGATCAACGTCGACCGCGCGGGCACGGAGAGGCGTGCGATCGAGATCCTCAGGGGCCACAGCGCGCGCGACGTGCGCCGGGCCGAGGGCGAGTGGGCCGACGGCGCCTGGCGCGACTTCGACCCCCGCGCGCCCCTCGCCGCCGTCTGAGCTAGTTCGCTTCGCGCAGACAGTCGCGAAACAGGCTCTTCGCTTCGGCGCGCGAGAAGTCCATGAATGCGCGCGCGGCCGCGGAAAGACGCCTGCCCACCGGGTAGACGAAGTGCCAGTGCGCCTCCAGCGGGAAGCCCTGAACGTCCAGGCACGCGAGGCGCGCGAGCGCCGGGTCCATGCCCACGGCATAGCGCGGCAGGATCGAGATGCCCAGCCCGGCGCAGATCGCCTCCCGCACCGCCTCGTCGGAAGAGAACTCGATGCGGCTCTTCGGGACGATGCCGTGGCGCGCGAAGAAGCGCAGCACGAGCATGCGCGTGGGCGACCCGGGCTCGCGCATGACAAAAGGCTCGTGCTGCAGCCGCTCGAAAGGGATGTCCCTATCCCGCGCGAGCGGGTGATCGGCCGCCGCCAGGACGACCAGGGGGTTCGGGACTAGCGCCTGCGCGACCACTTCCTGCCCCGGCGGCGGCTCGACCAGCATGCAGAGATCGTGTTCGGCGAGGGCGATGCGGTCGCGGACCTGCAGCGAGGCTTGAACGTCGGGGTTATGCTGCAGGAAGGCGTCGAGCAGCCGGCCGGCGAAATAGCGCGCGCTCGACGGCACCGCGACCTGGAGATGCCCGCAGGCGGCGCCGCGCAGTCCGATCAGGCCCCGCTCCATGTCGGAAAGCGCGCGGAACACCTCGCCGCAGCCGGCGTACACCCGCTCGCCGGCGTCGGTCAGGCGAATGCGCTTGCCGACGTACTCGAACAGCGCGAGCCCCACGGTCTCGCCGAGCTTCTTGATCTGCACCGATGCCGTGGCTTGCGCCATGTGCAGCTCGCCGGCGGCGCGGGTGAAGCTTCCCAGGCGCACGCTCGCCTCGAACGCGCGTAGTTGCGGCAAGGTGCCGTGCTTCAGGTAGCGTCGGATGTCCGGCGTGTGCGTCATGGCATCGCTCCTCGAGTGAGTCCTTCGCCTCTTCGGCAAAGGTCTCGCTCGCATCGCATTCGACGGCGATGCCGACGCGACCGGGGCTTTCAGCCCGTTCTTGACGATCGCGCCACGGCGGCCGGGCGGCCGCCCAAGCTACTCCCCTTTGGGGTAGGAGAGTAATAGCACCGAAACGGCCGGCTTTCAAGAACCCCTGGGCATTACGAAACGTAATGCTCTGCATCACAAGGTTCAAATTTCCTTCGCCGCTGCACCGCCGCATAGTTCCCGCGTCGCCAATCGCGGGAGGTCATATGCAGGACACGCATGCCCATGCCAAGCCGATCGACCAGGTCGTCGCTGCTCTGCAGGCGCACCTCGAGCACGGCCTGACCGGCGAGGAGGCGCGCGCGCGCCTGCAGAAGTTCGGCGCGAACGAGCTGACCGAGAAACCGAGGCCCGGGTTCCTCGCGCTCCTCGGGGACCAGTTCAATAACTACCTGGTCATCATCCTGATCATCGCCGCGCTGATCGCGCTGGCGCTCGGCGAATGGGTCGACTCGGTGGCGATCATGTGCATCGTGGTGCTGAACGCCATCGTCGGCGTGATCCAGGAATCGAAGGCCGAGCAGGCGCTCGCCGCCCTGAAGAAGATGGCCGCGCCGAACGCGCAGGCGCTCCGCGACAACCACCAGGTCACGGTTCCGGGGCGCGAGCTGGTGCCGGGCGACATCGTGCTGCTCGAAGCCGGCAACTACGTCCCGGCCGACCTGCGCCTGGTCTCGAGCGTGAATCTCAAGGTGGAGGAAGCCTCCCTCACCGGGGAGTCGGTCCCGGTGGAAAAGAACGCCAGGGCCGTGCTCGACCCGGAGATTCCCCTCGGCGACCGCAAGAACTCCGCCTTCATGGGCACGATGGTGACCTACGGCCGCGGCCGCGGCCTGGTGACCGGCACGGGGATGAACACCCAGATCGGCCTGATCGCCGAGATGATCCAGTCGTTCGAGGCCGAGGACACGCCGCTGCAGCAGAAGCTGCAGCAGCTCGGCAAGGTGCTCGGCACCGCGTGCATCGCGATCTGCGCGGTGGTGCTGGTCTACGGCCTGTTCCGCGACACCCGCCTGACGGAAATCTTCAGCCTCGGGCTCGTCGAGTATCTGCGGGCCGAGCAGAAGGACATCATCAACCTCTTCATGACCGCGGTCAGCCTCGCGATCGCCGCGGTCCCGGAAGGCCTGCCGGCGATCGTCACGATCTGCCTCGCGCTCGGCATGCAGCAGATGATCAAGCGCAACGCGCTCATCCGCAAGCTGCCCGCGGTCGAGACGCTGGGTTGCGCCACCGTGATCTGCTCGGACAAGACCGGCACGCTCACGCAGAACGAAATGACCGTGGTGCAGGGGTGGAGCGGCGGCAAGCGCTTCAAGGTCACGGGCGAAGGCTACGACCCGAGCGGGCACTTCCTGCTCGAGGACAAGCGCTTCGAGGCGGCCGCCGACCCGGATGCGAAGCTCCTCCTGCAGGGGGCGCTCCTCTGCAACGACGCCGTGCTCGACCAGGGGCGCATCATCGGCGATCCGACCGAAGGCGCCATGGCCGTAGTGGCGGTGAAGGCCGGCCTGCAGCGCGCCGAGCTCGAGAAGAGCATGCCGCGGGTTCAGGAGATCCCGTTCGACTCCGAGCGTAAGCGCATGACCACGATCCACGCCGTCGAGGGCAAGCCGTTCGCGTTCGTGAAGGGCGCGCCCGACGTGGTGCTCGACCTCTGCACGCACGTGATGAAAAACGGTCAGGCGGTCCCGATCACCGACCCCCTGAGGAAGGAAATCCTCGACCAGAACCGCGACCTCGCCAGTCACGCGCTGCGCGTGCTGAGCGTCGCGGTCCGCCCGCTCGACGCCGTGCCCGAGAATCCCCAGCCGGGCACAGTCGAGAAGGACCTCACCTTCATCGGCCTGCTCGGCATGATCGACCCGGCGCGCCCCGAAGTGATCGAGGCGGTGCGCGTGGCGAATGGCGCGGGGCTGAAGAGCGTGATGGTCACCGGCGACCACAAGGACACGGCCGAGGCCATCGCGCGCGAGATCGGCATCCTCACGCCCGGCGGGCTGGTGCTGACCGGTCCCGAGATCGAGCGCATGAGCGATGCCGAGCTCGCGGCGTCCACCGACAAGCTGCAGGTGTGCTGTCGCGTCTCGCCGCAGCACAAGACGCGCATCGTCGATGCGATGAAGGCGAGCGGCCACGTGGCGGCCATGACCGGCGACGGCGTGAACGACGCCCCCGCGCTCAAGCGCGCCAACATCGGCGTCGCCATGGGCATCACCGGGACCGACGTGTCGAAGCAGACCGCCGACATGGTCCTCACCGACGACAACTTCGCCAGCATCGTCGCCGCGATCGAGCAGGGACGCATCATCTACTCGAACATCCGCAAGTTCGTGTACTTCCTGCTCGCCTGCAACGTCGGCGAGATCCTGATCATCTTCGGCGCGATGCTGTTCGGCATGCCGATCCCGCTGCGGCCGGTCCACCTGCTGTGGCTGAACCTCGTCAGCGACGGCGCGCCGGCGCTCGCGCTGGGGATGGAAAAAGGCGACAAGGACATCATGTCGCACCCGCCCCGGCCGCCGAAGGAGCCGGTGATCAACCGCGACATGGCGATCGGCATCGGCGTGATCGCGCTGGTGGACGCGATCGCCATCCTGACGGTGTTCTATCTCGGGCTGCAGCGCTACCCCGGCCATCTCGAGGCGGCGCAGACCCTCGCCTTCGTCACGCTGTGCGTCTCGGAGCTGGTGCGGGCCTTCACGGCGCGCTCCGAGTACCACTCGATCTTCTCGATCGGCGTGTTCTCCAACCGCTGGATGGTGTGGGCGGTCGGCGCGTCGCTCTTGCTCGTCCTGATGGTGGTCTACGTGCCGTTCCTGCAGCCGTTCTTCGACACGGTGCCGCTCACGCTGGACGACTGGCTGATGATGGCGCCGTTCTTCTTCGCCTCGGCGATCGCAATGGAGCTGCTCAAGTTCTACTTCCGCAGCCGCGCGCGCAGGCAATCCGAGCAACCCGTCTTTCCGCTGGAAGCCCCGGGAGGGAACGCCATGCTCAAGGTCCTGGTTCCCGTCGACGGCTCGCGCAACTGCGAGTTCGCGGTGCGGCACGTCGTGCGGCAGTTCATGAACAACACCGCGATCGAGATCCACCTGCTCAACGTTCAGCCGCCGCTCACGAGCTACATCACGCGCTTCCTAAGCCGCAGGAACGTGCGCGACTACCACCAGGACGAGGCGGAAAAGGCGCTGCGGCCGGTTCGCCAGATCCTCGACGGCTTCGGCATTCCCTATGCGGTGCACATGGAGATCGGCGACAGGGCGGAATGCATCACCGCGACGGCGCACCGCCTGCATTGCGACCACATCGTCCTCAGCGCGGCGCGCAAGAATTCCCTCACGCGCCTGGTGGAGAGCTCGACGACCAACCGGGTGCTCGAGCTGACCTCCGTGCCGGTGGAGATCATCGCCGGCAACGCGGTGTCGCGCTGGGAGCGCTACGGCATCCCGGCCGGGCTCGGCACCCTGATTGCCCTGCTATTCGCGGCCGTCGCCGACTGACTAGCGGTTCAGGTTCCGCTCAGGTCTTCGAGCGCCTGGGTTGTTGCGAAGGAGGAAGGATGGTCAGGGAGGTGACGTTCAGGCGCGCCTTCAGCAGCTGCGCGACTACCGCGATGTGCTGGATCCGGTCGCGGACGGTGCTCGGCGGCAGGCTCTCCGCCGCCAGGTACGCCTCGCTCTCGATGAGCGCCAGCTTGGCGGCAAAGTCCTGCTGTTCTTCGTTCCCGTTCCCCCTCACGGGGGCCGATTCTCCGAGGAGCACCGGCCGCCCGCAAGTCGGGAAAATCCTCTCTGCTAAACCCTAGCCGAGGTTCTTTTCGGCGAATTCCCAGTTCAGGCGCTCGAGGATCGCCGAGACGTAGCGCTCGCGCTCGTTGCGGTAGTCGACGTAGTAGGCGTGCTCCCAGACGTCGACGGTCAGCAGGCACTTGTGGCCGTGCGCCATGGGGGTGTCCGCGTTGCCGGTCGCCGTCACCTCGAGCTTGCCGTC
>DATBSZ010000002.1:0-18292 GCA_036559525.1 Burkholderiales bacterium | reverse complement strand
ATGCCGAGGCGCCAGGTCTTTGCAGGCTGCGCCTGCGCCATGAGCGGTCCGAACAGCGCGAGGATCAGGCTGGCGCAAAAAAGGACGCGCGCATTGGTCATCGCTCTTGGTATCCACTGCAACACGCTGTTGCGTCTTGCGTGGCACCGATCCGTGCGGTGCTCGATCTCGGTAATTTCCTTTTTGATCTTGTCGCCGATGACGGACTCGACCTCAGCCAAACCTGTACTCCGCCGCGTTGTTAGCCATCACGTGCGCACCTGCCATCGCCTCGGACTGCGGCGACCATGCATGCATGCGACCACCACGACAACCTCCTCGTAAACCCGGAAGTGCTTGGCAATGGCATCGATCACTGCCTGTGCCGCCGCTAGAAACTCTTGGCCCAAGCCCGGGCGTTGATCTTCGTACCAAAGAAATGCTTCATCAATGTCCGCCGCCGCAGCCGGGCGGACAACTAACTGCATCAGAGCGCGCGATTGCGGATGCGGTCGAGAACTTCATTCCAGGGAATGCCGACCGGGCCTTCGCGATCAAGCTCGTCGAGCCGTCGATCAAGCTCCTCTTTCTGAGCGTCAGTCATCGGGATGGCCTCAGGAGATAGGCTGTCCCAGAGCCGTTCCAGCAACTCCAACCGCTCTTCAGGGCTCAATTTCGCGATATCAATCGTGCTCATCTACTCAGTATACGCCGCCGGCCGCGGCACACTTGCGCACTGAATTACCTGCCGAGCTTGAGCGCAATCTCGGCGAGCCGCTTGCCTTGCGCGATGCACAGCGAGCGCTCGGCGTCGGTGATCGGCTGGTCGTCGGTGACGCCGGCGAAATGGCTCGCGCCGTAGGGCGTGCCGCCGGTGCGCGTGGCGTTGAGCTCGGCGAGCGTGTAGGGCAGGCCCATCACCAGCATGCCGTGATGCAGGAGCGGCAGCATCATCGAGACGAGCGTGGTCTCCTGGCCGCCGTGCAGGCTCGCGGTGGAGGTGAAGACGCACGCCGGTTTGCCGGCGAGCGTGCCGCGCTGCCAGAGGAGCGCGGTGCCATCGAGAAAGTGCTTGAGCGGCGCCGCCATGTTGCCGAAGCGCGTCGGGCTGCCGAGCGCGAGGCCGGCGCATTCCTCGAGGTCGCGCAATTCCGCATAGGGAGGTCCGGCATCCGGAACGGCAGGCTGGGGTTCGATTCCGGTGGAAACCCTGGGAACGGTCCGCACGCGGGCCGTGGCGCCGGGCACGCGCTCGATGCCGGAGGCGACGAGCTCGGCCATGCGCTTCACCGAGCCGCCGACGCTGTAGTAGAGAACGAGAATCTCGGCCACGGCGGTATCATAAAAGGATAATGGAGAAGAACACCTGGCGCGGCTTCGCCGACTTCTGCCTCGCTGTGTTCTGGCGCTTCTACGAGGAGCGCGCCCTGCAGACCGCGGGCAGCCTGACCTACACCACGCTCCTCTCCCTCGTGCCGCTCTTCACCGTGGCGCTCGCGGTGTCGACCGCCTTCCCGGTGTTCGACCAGACCATGGGCGCCCTGCAGGAGTTCGTGCTCGAGAACTTCCTGCCCGACGCGCGCGGCATCGACACGATCGCCGATCAGATCACCTCGTTCACCAAGAACGCCGGGCGCCTGACGGCGATCGGCATGGGGGTGTTCATCGTCACGGCGGTGATGCTGATGACGACGATCGATATCTCGCTCAACCGCCTGTTTCGCGTGCAGCGGGTGCGGCCGCTACTGCAGCAGGTACTGATGTACTGGGCGGTGCTCACGCTCGGCCCGGTGCTGATCGGCGGCAGCCTGTCGATGACCTCGTTCGCGGTGGGCGCGTCCTTCGGCTGGCTCAGGCTGAGCATCGTCGCGGACATCGTGCTCGGGATCCTGCCGTTCTTGTTTACCTGCATCGCGCTCACGCTGCTCTACGTCCTCGTGCCGAACCGGGCGGTCAAGCCGCGCGACGCGCTGATCGGCGGCATCCTCGCCGGCGTCGCATTCGAGTTCGCGAAGCGCGGCTTCGCGATCTACCTGGCGCGTTTTCCGACCTACACGCTGATCTACGGCGCGTTCGCGACGATCCCGATTTTCCTCGTCTGGCTCTACATGTCCTGGGTGGTGGTGCTCGCCGGCGCCACGCTGACCGCGATGCTGCCGGCGTACCGCTTCGCGGAAGGCAAGCCGATTCCGGGGCGCGATTTCATGGACGCGCTCGCCGTGCTGTCGGTGCTGGCGCGCGCGCAGGAAAAGGGCGGCCCGGTGCGCCTTGCCCAGATCAGCAACCAGGTGCGCCTGATGCCGCACCGCTGCGAGGCGGCGCTGGAGCGCGCCGCGCGGCTCGGCTGGGCGGTGCGCACCGACAAGGACAGCTGGGTGCTGGCGCGCGACGCGGACGCCGTTCGAGTGGCCGATCTCTACCGCTCGTTTGCATTCGATGCCGAGACCTGGGGGATCGGAGATGCCGATCTGAAGCGCAGCCTGCGCGACTTCGCCACGAAGGATAAGGAGAAGAAATGACCTCCATCCCCCGTGCCGAGCGCCTGATCGTCGCGCTCGACGTGCCGAGCGCGAAGGAGGCGCGCGCCCTCGCCGAGAAGCTCGGCGACGCGGTGCGCTTCTACAAGATCGGGCTGGAGCTCTTCACCGCCGAAGGCTATTTCGAGCTTCTCACGTGGCTCGCCGGGCGCGGCTGCAAGGTATTCGCCGACCTCAAGCTCTACGACATCCCGGAGACCGTGCGCCGCGCGGTGGCCAACCTGCGCGCGCGCGGCGCAACCTTCCTCACCGTGCACGGCCACCGCTCGGTAATGGAGGCGGCCGCGCGCGAGAAGGGCGCGATGAAGATCCTGGCAGTGACGGTGCTGACCAGCTTCGACCATCGCGATCTCCAGGAAATGGGCTCGACCAGGAGGGTCGAAGAGCTGGTGCTGGCGCGGGCGCGCGGCGCGGCCGAGAGCGGCTGCGACGGCGTGATCGCCTCGGGCCTCGAGGCGAAGGCGCTGAAGGCCGAGTTCAAGGACCGGTTGCTCGTCGTCACGCCCGGAATTCGACCCGTGGGAAACCCCACGGATGATCAGAAGCGCACAGTCGACGTGGCGCAGGCGTTCGCCAACGGTGCCGACTACATCGTGATCGGGCGGCCGATCCGGGATGCGAAGGATCCGCGCGCGGCCGCGGAGGCGATTCAGGGGACTATCGCTTCCCACTTCAAACAATGATTTTTTGAAGCAAGCGCTCCAGGTGCTCGTGATGCGGCAGCATCACGCCGTTGAACAGCGTCTCGCTGCCGCGCTGCACCAGGATGGTCGGGAAGTTGTCGACGTCCATGTCCTCCACCGCCTCGGCGTCGTCCTCGATGTCGACCCAGCGGAACTCGGCGCGCGGGAAGCGCTCGGCCATCGCCAGGAAGCCGGCGCGGTAGGCGACGCAGGTGTCGCACCAGGCGGCGCACAGGCAGGCGACCAGAAATTCGCGATTAGACTCCACGCGTGTCCGATTCTATTCACGCCCTGACCGGAATGGCAGGGCTGCTCGCCCTCGCCTGGCTCGCCAGCGAGAACCGGCGCGCGATCCCGTGGCGGGCCGTCACAGCCGGCCTTGCGCTTCTCGTCCTCCTCGCGGTGATCTTCCTGAAGATACCTCTAGTGAAAGACGCGTTCCTTAAGCTGAACGATGCGCTGCTGGTTCTCGAGCGCGCCACGCAGGCGGGCACAAGCCTCGTGTTCGGCTACCTGGGAGGAGGGAGCACACCGTTCGCCGTTTCGGATCCCGCGTCGAATTTCGTCCTGGCCTTCCGCGCGCTGCCGCTGGTCCTGGTGATCAGCGCGCTCTCGGCGCTGCTCTTCTATTGGCGGGCGCTGCCGGCGATCGTGCGCGCGATCTCCTTCCTGCTCGAGAAGGCGATGCGCGTCGGCGGCGTGGTCGGCCTGTCGACCGCGGCCAACGTGTTCGTCGGCATGGTCGAGGCGCCGCTCTTCGTGCGGCCGTATCTCGCGCGCGTCTCGAGGGGTGAGCTGTTCGCCATCATGGCGGGCGGCATGGCATCGATCGCGGGCACGGTGCTGTTCCTGTACGGCAGCATCCTGGGCCGCACGCAGCCCGACGCCGTGGCGCACCTTCTGATCGCCTCGATCCTCTCGGCGCCCGCGGCGCTGGTGATTGCGTTCCTGATGGTTCCTCCCGAGACCACGACGGGCGGGGACCTGGTGCTGAAATCCGAAGCCTCCGGAGCGATGGACGCGCTCACGCGCGGCACGCTCGAAGGCGCGCAGCTCCTGCTCAACATCGTGGCGATGCTGGTGGTGTTCGTGGCGCTGGTCGCGCTCGTCAACCTGGTCATCGCCCCCTACACACTGCAGGGCGCGCTCGGCTGGGTGCTCGCGCCGCTCGCCTGGCTCGCCGGCATCCCATGGAGCGAAGCGCGCGCGGCCGGGTCGCTGCTCGGGACGAAGACCGTGATCAACGAGCTCGTCGCCTTTCTCGATCTGGCAAAGATGACGGAGCTTTCCGAACGCAGCCGGCTTCTGCTCACTTATGCGCTGTGCGGCTTCGCCAATTTCGGCAGCCTCGGGATCATGATCGGCGGCCTCGGCACCATGTCGCCGGAGCGGCGAGGCGAAGTCGTGGACCTGGGGATAAAGTCGATCGCCGCCGGCACCCTGGCCACCTGTCTTACCGCGGCGACGGTGGCACTGATCCTGTAGTTGCGGCACTACAGCAGGTTCACGCATTTTGGGATAGCCGCCCCCCCGGGGCGGGCAATAGCATCGTTCGGAATGAAGCCCGACGTCGCCGAAAAGCTGGGGGAAGCGCGCGATTTCTACGCGCTGACGAGGGCCGTGCTGTCGATGTGCGAGCCCTACGGCCCGGTGCACGCATTCCGCCTGACCCACAACCGCGGCGCGGCGCGCGTCGCGTGCCTGATCGAGCTCGAGTCGCCGAAGCTGCAGCCGGCCCTGGCGCGCGCGCTCGGCGCCAAGGTGCTGAACGGCGCGGCTTGTCTGGAGATTCCGGTGAACAGGGACTTCAAGACGACCAGCTAGACCCTTATTCCCCTTGCATACGCACCTCCCTCCCTTCGTGCGTATGTAGGCAACTGACCCCGGCACCCTACCGGGGTCTTTTTTTTCCAGGGTCAGTAATATCGGACGCTCATGCGCGTCCTGTTCGTCACCCCCGAATGCACGCCGCTCGCGAAGGCGGGCGGGCTCGGCGACGTCAGCGCCGCGCTGCCGCCGGCATTGCGCGCGCTCGGGGTGCAGGTCGACGTCCTGCTGCCGGGATATGCGCAGGTGCTGCGGCAGATCGGCGACGCGACCGAGGTCGCCCGATTCAGCGAGCTCGGCCTGGATTGTCGTGTCTTGAAAAACAACCCGCTTTTGGTGCTGGATTGCGCGCCGCTCTACCAGCGGGAAGGCATCTACCAGGATCCGGGCGGGCAGGACTGGCCGGACAACGCGCTGCGCTTCGGGCTGCTGTCGAAGGTCGCGGCGCGGCTGGCCGACGGGTACGACGTGGTCCACTGCAACGACTGGCCGGCCGCTTTGATGCCCGTTTATTCTCAAAGACCCAGCTTGCTCACGGTTCACAATCTTGCGTTTCAGGGAAATTTCGAGCGCTCGTGGCTCGCGCGCCTCGGCCTGCCGGAGCCATCGTTCTCCATGCACCAGCTCGAGTTCCACGGCCGCATCTCGTTCCTCAAGGGCGGGCTGGTGAACGCCGGCGCCATCAACACGGTGAGCCCCACCTACGCGCGCGAGATCCAGACCGGGGAATTCGGCTGCGGCCTCGACGGGCTTCTAAGGGAGCGCCATGCGGTGCTGAGCGGAATCCTGAACGGCATCGATACCGACGCCTGGAATCCGGCGAGCGATCCGCATCTCGCTCAGCCCTTCGATGCCTCGAGCCTGGACAGGAAGGCCTCGAACAAGCGCGCGCTGCAACGCCGGCTCAACCTCGAGCCCAGCGACGAGCTCCTCATCGGCCTGGTCGGCCGCCTCACGCACCAGAAGGGCATCGACCTCGTCGCGGCCGCGGCGCACGAGCTCGCCGCGCTGCCCGCGCAGCTCGCGGTGCTCGGCCAGGGCGAGCGCAGCCTCGAGGGCGCGCTCGCCGCGGCGGCGGCGCGCCATCCGGGGCGCATCGCGCTCGCGACCGGCTTCGACGAGGAGCTCGCACACCTCATCGAGGGCGGCGCCGACATTTTCCTGATGCCCTCGCGCTTCGAGCCCTGCGGGTTGAACCAGATGTATAGCCAGCGCTACGGGACCCCGCCGGTGGCGCGCGCGACCGGCGGGCTGGTCGATACGATCGTGGACGGCGAGACGGGATTTCTGTTTGACCGGGCGGAACCCGCGGCGCTGGCGGCTGCAGTCAGAAGATCAATTGCAGTGTGGCGCGAGCCCGCGCGCTGGCGCGAGGTTCAGCGCGCGGGGATGGGGCGCGACTTCAGCTGGCGGGCAGCCGCTCGCCAGTACGCTCAGCTCTACTCGCGGCTTGCCACGGAACGCCCGCGGTGACGGACCGGATCCGGGTAAGCAGGGCGGCGTCGAACTCGCCGCGGATCGGCCAGCGGCGGTTCCAGAGATTGAAGCGCGGCTGGCTGCCCATCGCGTCCTGCTGGGCGGCGGCGAGCGCCGCCAGCGTGCCGACGTCGCGCCAGTACCCGCGCTCTTCGTGCTCCTGCAGGCCCGGGACGCGGTTCTCGGCGAAATCGTAGGCGTACACGCGGCGCGACCCGCACAGCCGGGGCAGGATGTCGCGCCCGAAGTCGGTTTCGCCGGCGCGGCGCGCCTCGTGCAGCGCCTGCTCCAGAACATCGGGATCGAACAGGTAGTTGCCCATCGAGGCGTAGGCACGGGAGGGGTCTGAAGGCAGCGGGGCCGCATCCTTGGGCTTCTCACGGAACTGGGTGACCCGGCCTTCGGGATTGGTCGCGAGGATGCCGAAGCTCGAAGCCTCCTTGAGGGGCACCGCAACGGCGGAAACGGTGACATCGGCGCGGCTCTCGCGGTGGAACGCGACCATCTGGCGCACGTCCATGCGGTACACGTGGTCGGCGGCGAACACCGCCACCAGGTCGGGCGAGTGCGCCTGGAGCAGGTCCAGGCACTGGTAGACGGCGTCGGCGGTGCCCTTGAACTGGCCGCCTAGGGTGTTGGAGCGCGGCAGCAGCACCTTGACCGAGCCGTCGCCGTCCGCGAACCACGGAGACCACGCATCCGCGACGTGCTTGATCAGCGATTCGGGCTTGTACTGCGCGAGCACGTAGATCGTCGAGATGCGCGAATTCACCAGGTTGCTCAGCACGAAGTCCACCAGGCGGTAGCCGCCCGCGAAAGGTACTGCCGGCTTGGCGTGCTCGGCGGTGAGCGGATACAGTCGCGTGCCTTCACCGCCTGCCAGAACCATCGCGACGATATTCATGCTTGTTGGCCTTTCTTCGTAAGCAGGAGTTGGTGTTGGTCGAGTAACGGCGACATGATATTGGCCGGTAGCGGAAGCCACTATCGGCTGGACTTGTATCCCGATGTAGTCAATGCGGGAGCGCGTGTAGTCGCCGCGCGACAGGAAATTCAAGTCGCGGCGATAGATATGTCTTCTCCCCGCGCCCTACCATTCGGCACACCGCTGGGTGAGCTCATGGCCGTCCCCAATCCCAACAAGATCCTGACATTCGCCATCCTTTCCGCCGGAGCGCTGCTGATTGCGGCGGCACCGCCTGATGCGGTCGCCCCCGACGCGCCGATCGTGTCCTGCGCGCCGGCCGAAGGCGATGACCTTTCGGCGGCGACTGCACCCGAGCCTCTCGATGCGACGCAGCAGGCGCTCGCCGAGCACGTATCGAGGCGCTTTTTCGTCGCCGCCGCGGCGACCGAGCGCATGGTCGCCGCGGCGTACCGCGCTGCGCTCGAGGTCGGGCTCGATCCGCTCCTCGTGCTGGCGGTCATCTCCATCGAGTCGCGCTTCAATCCGATTGCCGAAAGCGGCATGGGCGCCAAGGGGTTGATGCAGATCATCCCGAAGTACCACCTCGACAAGCTGCGCGCGGCGGGGGGCGAGGACGCGGTCTTCGACCCCGAAAGCAACATCCACGTCGGCGCGCGCATCCTGCAGGAATACGTGCACCGCACCGGCACGCTCGAGGCGGGGCTGCAGTTCTACAACGGCGCCTGGCGCGATAACTCCGCCCAGTACGCCCACAAGGTCATGTCCGAGCGCAGCCGCCTCGAGCAGGTGCTGCGCGACCGCAAGCTGCCGCTGAAGGTCGCTGCCAATGCGCGGGGCATCTGAATGCTGAGAGCCTGGCTGGTCGCGCTGGCGCTGGTGTTGCCGTTTCCAGCGGCGGCTGCGGAGGGCCAGGTCACCGGCGCCGACGTCGCCGAGATCCGCGCGGTGATCCACCGCCAGATCGACGCTTTCCGCCGCGACGACGCGCGCAGCGCCTTCGCGCTGGTGTCTCCCGGCGTCCAGCGGACGTTCGGAACCCCGGAGCGTTTCCTGGACGCGGTGCGCATGGGCTACCGCGCGGTCTACCGCCCCGCCAGCGTGTCGTTCCTGCAGCTCGTCGTGATGAGCGGCGACGTGGTGCAGCAGGTCCAGGTCACCGACCGCTCCGGGTCGGTCTGGGTCGCGTACTACGCCATGCAGCGCCAGCGGGACGGGAGTTGGCGGACCAACGGTTGCCACCTGATCCAGCCAAGCCGGATTATTTCTGCATAATCGGGCGCAGTGGAGGCGCCCGCACGAGCTCTGGTAGCGCCGCGCGCGGTCTGGCGCGGCCGACCCTATCCTTTGGGCGCGACCTGGGACGGCGCCGGGGTCAACTTCGCGCTGTTCTCCAAGAACGCCGATCGCGTCGAGCTGTGCCTGTTCGACCCCAAGGGCCGCCGCGAGATCGAGCGCGTGCCGGTGCGCGAGCGCAGCGATTTCGTCTGGCACTGCTACCTGCCTGAAGCGCGGCCCGGCTTGCTGTACGGCTACCGCCTGCACGGTCCGCACGAGCCGGATCGCGGTCACCGCTTCGACCACAACAAGCTGCTGCTCGATCCCTACGCGAAGATGGTCAAGCGGGGCCGCGGCCAGGTCGTCGATCCGGCCTTTACGTGGGGGGACGACCGGCCGCCGCGCACCCCGTGGCAGGACACGGTGATCTACGAGCTGCACGTAAAGGGGTTTACGCAGCTTCACCCCGAAGTGCCGCAACAGCTTCGGGGTACCTATGCCGGCCTCGCCACCGACCCCGTGATCACCCACTTGAAAAACCTGGGCGTGACCGCGGTCGAGCTCTTGCCGATCCACGCCATCTTCGACGAGCGCCGGCTGCTGCACCACGGCCTGCGCAACTACTGGGGCTACAACAGCATCGGCTTCTTCGCCCCGGAAATGCGCTACTCCGCGAGCGGTACGCTGGGCGAGTTCAAGACCATGGTGAAGACGCTGCACGCCGCCGGCATCGAGGTGATCCTCGACGTGGTCTACAACCACACCGCCGAAGGCGACCACACCGGGCCGACGCTCAGCTTCCGCGGCATCGACAACGCGATCTACTACCGGCTCGACCCCGCGCATCCGCGGCGCTACCTCAACACGACCGGCACCGGCAACAGCTTCAACGCCGCGCACCGCGTGGTCCTGGCGCTGATCATGGACAGCCTGCGCTACTGGGTGGAGGAGATGCACGTCGACGGCTTCCGCTTCGACCTCGCCACCACGCTCGCGCGCAATACGCAGGCCGACTACGACCGCAACGTCGCGTTCCTCGCCGCGGTGCGCCAGGACCCGGTGGTCTCGCGGGTGAAGCTGATCGCCGAGCCCTGGGACCTCGGCGAAGGCGGCTACCAGCTCGGCAATTTCCCGCCCGGCTGGGCGGAATGGAACGACAAGTACCGGGAGGCCGCGAGGTCCTACTGGCGCGGCGACGACGGCACGATCGGCGAGCTCGCCTCGCGCATCGCGGGATCCAAGGACCTTTTCGGGAGAAGCGGCCGCGCCCCCACCGCGAGCATCAATTTCGTCACCACGCACGACGGCTTCACGCTCGAGGACCTGGTGAGCTACGAGCGCAAGCGAAACGAGGCCAACCACGAGGGCAACCGCGACGGCACCGACGACAACCGAAGCTGGAATTGCGGTGTTGAGGGCCCGACGGAAGATCGTTCTGTTCTTGAAATAAGAAAAAAACAGAAGCGGAACCTGCTCGCGACGCTGCTCTTCTCGCACGGCGTGCCGATGCTCGTCGCGGGCGACGAGCTCGGCCGCACGCAGGGCGGCAACAACAACGCTTATTGCCAGGACAACGAAGTGTCGTGGGTCGACTGGGAAGCGGCGGATCGGGACCTGCTCGCCTTCACGGCGAAATTATTGACGCTGAGAAAAACCCATCCCCCGTTCCGGCGCCGCACGTATCCCAAGCCCGAGGACACCGGCTGGCTCTCGCCCGAGGGGCGCGAGATGACCGACCAGGACTGGAACCTGCCGTTCGCCCGCTGCCTGGGGTGCCTGATGGACGGCCAGCGCCTCGCCGAGCGCGACGAGCGCGGCGCGCCGATCGTGGACGACGACCTGCTGCTGCTTCTCAACGCGCACCACGAAGCGGTCGAATTCAGCCTTCCGGAGGATTCGTGGAGAGTGCTTCTGGACACGGCGCGTCCCCAGCCCACCCTTGCCGGGAACAGCTATGCGCTGGAAGCGCGCTCGGTGGTGCTGCTCGCTAGACCCAGCACTGCAGGCCGAGCTCGAACGGATGCGTAAGGAGCTCGTTGCGCGGGAAGATCCGGATGCGATAGTCGAGCCGGCCGGCGAGGCCGGGCTTGAGTTCGGTTCTGAAGCGGTGCTCCCCGTCGGACAGCGGGCCAGCATCGCTTAATTCATGCGTGTGCTGCACCGGCGTGCCTTCGCGCGCACCGCGCGCGAGCAATAGCTCGACGAACACGTCGCCGGGCGCGAGGCCGTTCAGCTTGACCGCGACCTCGACCGGCAGCGACTCGCCGAACTGGATGCGCGTCTTAGGCGTGTCGAGGCGGCGCGCCGCGACGCCGCTCCACGCCGCGCGCACCCTGGCTTTCCAGGCTGAAACGGTCTTGGCCGCCTCGTAGCCGTTCTGCGCATAGCGGTGGCCCTGCCGCGAGGCCGGGATGTAGTACTTGGAGACGTACTCGCCGAGCATGCGCGAGGCGTCGTAACGCGGCAGGATCGATGCCATCGCGCGCTTGGCCATGCGGATCCAGCCCGGCGAATAGCCACCCTCGGTGCGGTCGTAGTACAGCGGGATCACGCGGTCCTGCAGGATCTCGTAGAGCGTGCGCGCCTCCTCGCTGTCGCGGCGGTGCGGATCGAGCTGCGGCGAGGCGGGCTTGATCGCCCAGCCGTTCTCGCCGTCGTAGCCCTCATCCCACCAGCCGTCCAGGATCGAGAGGTTGACCACGCCGTTCATCCCCGCCTTCATGCCGGAAGTGCCCGAGGCTTCCAGCGGGTGCACCGGATTGTTCAGCCACACGTCGACGCCGGACACCAGGCGCCGCGCGATGTGCAGGTCGTAGCCTTCGATGAACAGGATCCGGCCGGTGAATTCCCCCTGGTGCGACATGTGCGCGAGCGTCCGGATGAGCTCCTGCCCGGGCTCGTCGGCCGGGTGCGCCTTGCCGGCGAACAGGAACAGCACCTGGCGCGTGCGGTCGGAGAGCAGGCGGCGCACGTTGTCGAGATCGTTGAAGAGCAGCGTGGCGCGCTTGTAGGTGGCGAAGCGGCGGCCGAAGCCGATCGTGAGCACGTTCGGGTTGACCGGGTCGGCATAGCGCAGCAGGCGCTCGAGGTGCGACTCGCTGCCGTGGTTGCGCGTGTGCTGCAGCGCCATGCGGTGGCGGATCATGTGGAACAGGCGCGCCTTGATGTCCTGGCGCACGCTCCAGAACATGTGGTCGGGGATGCCGCGGATCTTCTCCCAGATGCCGGGATGGCCGAGACGGTGCATCCAGCCCACGCCGAGGAAGCGGTCGAGCAGCTCGCTCCATTCCGGCGCGAGGAAGGTCGCGACGTGCACGCCGTTCGTCACGTAGCCGATCGGGTTTTCCTCCGGCGATACCTGCGGCCAGAAGTCGCTCAGCAGCCGCGCCGAGACCCCGCCGTGGATGCGCGACACGCCGTTCTGGTAGCGCGACCCGCGCAGCGCAAGCGCGGTCATGTTGAAGTCGCCGCCCGCCGGCGCGCGGCCGAGCGCGGCGAGATGGTCTTCGCCGAATGCGGCCTTCAGGTAGGGCAACACCGCCGTCTCGGGGAAGTGATCGTGGCCGGCGGGCACCGGGGTATGCGTGGTGAACACCGTGTTCGAGGCGACGGCTTCCACCGCGGCGTCGAGGTCGAGCCCCTCGTGCATCAGGCCGCGCACGCGCTCGAGGACGAGGAAGGCGGCATGCCCCTCGTTGATGTGCCACACCGTGGGCTTGTGGCCCATCGCGGCGAGCGCGCGCGCGCCGCCGACGCCGAGCACGAATTCCTGCTCCAGGCGCGTGACGCGGTCGCCGCCGTAGAGGCGGTGGGCGATGTTCTGGTCGCGCTCGCTGTTCTCCGGCAGGTCGGTGTCGAGGAAATACAGCGTGACGTGGCCGACCCTCGCCTGCCAGACCTTCGCGATGACCTTTCGCCCGGGGAAGGGAACTTCGACCCGCAGGTCCGAGCCGTCGTCGCGCCGCGCCGGAGCGATCGGCAGGTCGTCGAAGTCCGAGTCGTGGTAATCGGCGCGCTGGCGGCCCTCGCCGTCGATCGTCTGGATGAAGTAGCCCTGCCGGTAAAGCAGGCCCATGGCGATGAACGGCAGCTGGAAGTCGCTCGCCGCCTTGCAATGGTCGCCGGCGAGGATGCCGAGGCCGCCCGAATACAGCGGCAGGCTTTCGTGCACGCCGAACTCGGCGCAGAAGTACGCCACCAGGTCTTCGGGCCGGAAGCCGCCCGAGTTCTGCTTGAACGGCGGCTCTGCATGGTAGGCGTCGAACGCCGCGAGCACGCGGTTGAGGCTGTCCAGGAATGCCGGATCGGCCGCCGCGTCGAGAAGGCGCTGCTCGTCGATGCGCTTGAGCATTGCCTTGGGGTTGTGCCCGACCGCGTCCCACAGCGCCGGATTCAGCTTCGCGAACAGCGAGCGCGTCGGCCGATCCCAGCTGTACCAGAGGTTGTTGGCAAGCTCCTGCAGGCGCGCGAGGCGCTTGGGGATCCTCGGGTTGACCTCGAGCGAGTAGTGGGTGGGCGTACTCAGCGGATGCGGGGGACCGGGCTGCACGAAGCGGCGGATTCTACCGAATCAGCGTTGCGCGCGATGCGTTGCCGGAACGCGACACCCCGGCCATTCAGGGGATCGGAACCGCTGCGAGGAGCTGCGCGCCGACGTCGACGCGCCGGGTCCCGTCGTGCGCGGGGCGCAGGCGGTGCGAGGCGACGCCGGGCACGATCGCCTGCACGTCCTCCGGGATCACCTTGTCGCGGCCTTCGAGCAGCGCCCAGGCCTTCGCCGAGTGCACCAGCGCGAGCGCCGCGCGCGGCGAGAGCCCGGTCACGTACTCGGGCGAGCGCCGCGTGTACTCGACGATCGCCTGCACGTAGTCGAGCAGCGCGGGGGCGACGTGGATCCGCTGCACACCGGACTGCAGCTCCATCAGCTCGGCCGGCGTCATGCACGGGTCGAGCGTCGCCAGCAGGTCGCGCCGGTCGGTGCCGGAGAGGAGCGCGCGCTCGGCGTCGCGGTCGGGGTAGCCGAGCTCGATGCGCATCATGAAGCGGTCGAGCTGCGACTCGGGCAGCGGAAAGGTGCCGACCTGCTCCGACGGGTTCTGCGTCGCGATGACGAAGAACGGCGCCGGCAGCTTGCGCGTCTCGCCCTCCGCGGTCACCTGGTGCTCCTCCATCGCTTCGAGCAGCGCCGACTGCGTCTTCGGCGTGGAGCGGTTCACCTCGTCGGCGAGGATCACCTGCGCAAAGATCGGGCCGGGGTGGAACTTGAAGTTGCCGCTGTCGCGCTCGTAAATCGACACGCCCAGGATGTCGGCGGGCAGCATGTCGCTGGTGAACTGGATGCGCTGGAAGTGCAGCCCGAGCGTCCGGGCGAGCACGTGCGCGAGCGTGGTCTTGCCGACGCCGGGCAGGTCCTCGATCAGCAGGTGGCCGCGCGCGAGCAGGCAGGCGAGCGCGAGGCGCACCTGGGTCTCCTTGCCGAGAATGATCTCGCTCGCCGCGTCTACGACGCGGTCGATCGGCGACGACGCGACGCTCGGCTGCGGAAATTCGGCCTTCAGGAGCATGCGACGATTGTACTCGATGCGCTATGATGAAATCGCGTGACTACTTCCGCCTTTGCATGACAACAACCGCCTTTATCACTCACGCGGACTGCCTGAAGCACGACATGGGCGCGCATCATCCCGAGCGCCCGGCGCGGCTCACCGCGATCGAGGACCAGCTCATCGCTTCGGGCGTCGGGCAGCATCTGACGCGCTTCGAAGCGCCGCTCGCCACCGACGAGCAGCTCGCCCGCGTGCACCCGCCCGACTACGTGCGCGCGATCCGCGACGCCGCGCCGCGCTCGGGCACCGTGCACCTCGATCCCGACACCGCGATGAATCCGCATACCCTGCAGGCGGCATTGCGCGCCGCCGGGGCCGCGGTGCTCGCCGTCGATTTAGTCCTTCAAAGAAAAGCCGGCAGCGCATTCTGCGCGGTCCGCCCGCCGGGCCATCACGCCTGCCGCGCGCGGCCGATGGGGTTCTGCATCTTCAACAACGTCGCGGTGGCCGCGCGCCATGCGCTGGAAGCCCACGGGCTCGAGCGCGTGGCGGTCATCGACTTCGACGTGCACCACGGCAACGGCACCGAGGACATCTTCGAAGGCGACGAGCATGTGCTGATGGCGTCGACCTTCCAGCACCCGTTCTATCCCTACAGCGGCACCGATAACCCGGCATCGAACATGGTGAACGTGCCGCTCGCCGCGGGCGCCGGCTCGAAGGAATTCCGCGAGGCGGTGCGCGCGGAGTGGATCCCGGCGCTGGACGACTTCGCGCCGCAGCTGATTGTCTTCTCCGCCGGCTTCGACGCGCACGCCGAGGACGATATGGCGATGCTGCGCTTTACCGACGCCGACTACGGCTGGGTCACCGAGCAGCTGAAGAGCGTGGCCGAGCGCCACTCCAAGGGCCGCATGGTCTCGATGCTCGAAGGCGGCTATGCGCTCTCGGCGCTCGGCCGCAGCGCCGTGCAGCACATCAAGGTGATGGCCGGCCTCGGCTGAGCCTTGCGATGGAAATCATCAGGGCTATCGCGGTCAGCGAGAGCGAAAGATAGATCCAACCGCCGGCGCTTTTCAGGTAGCCGACGTCGTTCGCCCACCATACCAGCGGCATGTGCAGGGCAAGGAGCAATCCGGTCACGGCGGCGCCGAGCTTTGGTGCCCACCAGGAAATCGGCAGAGAGACGACCGCCGCCGCTACGGCAGGCATGCCGAAGAGAAGCACGAAGAGTCCCGTCGGGTCCGAGCCGAAGGCAGTCCCGGGAAGCAACCAGAGCGCGAGCGGATAAAGCCGCGCTCTCACGCTACGAGACGCTGCGTGTTCATTCGGTCCTCCGTCGAAAAACCATGATGAGCAGCGCCGCGCCGGCCGCCGCTTCGAGCCAGATCGTAGTGTTCATCATCGGCGTGTGCGCCGACATCGGCGCCAACGCGTAGTGGACGAGGCCATCCAGCGCGTAACAGGCATAGAGAACCAGCAAGCCGCGATGACGCAAGCGGTAGCCGATCACGCCGATCGCCGTCGCAATCAGCCAGGCCGCATAGACGCCGGCGCGCGAGAGCCAGGCCGGAAGATTCGGATAGTCGTGCAGGAACTCCGCGTTGTGGATGTGATGGAACAGGGTCGCGGCCGCGACCGCGCCACAGGCGAGGGCGAGCGCCAGGCTACAGATTGCGTTTCTTGTCCTGCGCATCGATCCAGGGCTCCATGCGGCTCTTCAGCATGCTGAGCGGAAGATGGCCTTCCTCGAGGATCGCGTCGTGGAAGGCGCGCAGGTCGAAGCGCTTGCCCAGGCGCTTCTCGGCCTTCGCGCGCAGATCCAGGATGGTGAGCTCACCGATCTTGTAACTGAGCGCCTGCCCGGGCCACACCATGTAGCGCAGCACCTCGTTGGTCGCGGCGTCCTCGGTCATGCCGCATTCCTCGATGAAGTAGCGGATCGCCTGCTCGCGCGTCCAGCCTCGCGCGTGCAGCCCGGTGTCCAGCACGAGGCGGCCGGCGCGCCACAGCTCGAACGAATAGCGGCCGGCCAGCGCCAGCGCCTCGTCGTAGACGCCGAGCTCATGGCCGAGCGACTCGGCGTACAGCGCCCAGCCCTCGCTGAAGGCGGTGATGGACAGCCGCCGGCGGAATTCCGGCGCCTTGAGCTCGAGCTTGAGACTCTCGAAGTGATGGCCCGGCATGCCCTCGTGAACCAGCAGCGCGGTGAGGCCGAAAATCGAGGTGTCGCGTGCGTTGACCACAGGCATGGCGAAGATCCCGGGCCGGCCGTCGTCGGTCGGCCAGTAGTATTGCGCCGGCGTGCCCGCCGCGATCGCCGGGTCGGTGAGCCGGATCTCAAAGCGCGCCTTCGGCATGCGGCCGAAGAGCTTCGGCAGCTGCGGCACGATGCGCGCGTGGATCGCGTTCAGGTGCGCGATCACCTCGTCGCCGGAGGTGAACGGGAAGTTCCGCGGGTTATCCCGCAGCCAAGCCCTGAAATCCTTGATCGCGCCGTCGTAGCCTGCCTTTTTCGCCGCGGCGAGGAAGCTCGGCTGGATGCGCTTCACCTCCCGCAGGCCGAGCTCGTGGATCTCGTCGGGCGTGAGCTCCGTGGTGGTATTGACGCGCACCGCGTACCGGTACATCGCCGCGCCGTTCGGCAGCGCGCCGAACCCGTCCGAGGTGCGCGCTTTCGCCAGGTAATCGTTGCGTACGAACGCCGCCAAGCGGCGAAGCGCGGGAACCATCTCGTCGGCGAGCAGCCGGCGGTACTCCGCCTCGACCCGCTTACGCGCGTCGGCGTCCATCGACGCCGGGAATTGCCGCATGGGGTTCCACAGCGCGCTCTTCGCCATGTCCTCGCTCGCGAGCCCTTCAAGCTGCGACAGCGCTCGCTCCGCGAGCACGCGCGGCGTCGTCACGCCGCTCGCGATGCCCTCGCGCAGCAGCCGCTCGGCATCTTGCAAAAACGCGGGATAGTGGCGCAGGCGCCTGAACCAGGCCTGATAGTCGGCTTCGCTCCTGAACGGTTGCGTCTGCACCACCCTCACCAGGCCGAAGGCAATCCCGCCGTCGATGTGATTGAGCGCCGAATGCTGGTGGAACGGATGCGTCAGCCACTCGAGCGAGTTGCGCGCGCGCCACCCGAGCAACTCGTGCGTGAGCTTCTCGCTCGGCCCCAGCTCGGCAACGGGAATCCCGCCGAGCTCGCTCAGGATCCGGCGGTGATGCGCGCGCTGGCGCGCGCGATGCTCCTCGGTGAAGATCTGCTCGAAGCGGTCCTGCCGCGGCCCGGCGCCGCGGCTGAAAATCTCGCCGACGGGAAACAGATCCAGCTCGCGCTCGCGCGATTCGGCGGCGAGCCGGTCGAGCCGCTGCGACGCCGTCTGCGCTGCGCAAAGTCCAGGCGCCAGCAGCGCAGCGACCAGGACCCAAACGCGACTCATTCTTACGCGGCTACGGCAGCGCTTGCGCCCAGCAAAGCGCCCGCCGCGCGCGCGAAAGCCGCTTCGTCAGCGCTGGAGACGGACACCTTCACGGCGTCGGAGAGATGGATGAAGTTGCGCTGCGACGAGCGGCGGTACGCGGGATCGTAATGCTCGACCAGCAGGCGCGCGACGAACTCGCGCCATTCGCCGCGCGCGGCGAGCGCCTTCCACTCGGCGATCCTGCCGCGGCCGTGCAGCGCGACGAGGCAGTCGAGCTGCCGGTCGAGCGCGCTCCGGTCGGCGACGAAGTGACGATACTCGTCGAGCAGCAGGTCGACGCGGGCCTCGAGCGCCGTTTCCAGGACAACGCAAGGCGAGCCGCGCATGCGCGCCATCAGCGCTTCGGGCACCTGGAGCTCGCCGATCTTCTTCGATTCGCCTTCGACGAAAACCGGCCTTTCCCCCGGAAGATTCGAGAGCTCCTGGAGCAGCGCGCTTTCGAACATTTTCTGCGAGGGCTGCGGGCGATCCGGCAGGTTGCCGAGCACCGAGCCGCGGTGCGCGGCGAGCTCCTCGAGGTCGAGCACCGGCCCACTGGCGCGCCCGAGCGCTCCGAGGAGGCGGCTCT
>DATBSZ010000001.1:0-2016 GCA_036559525.1 Burkholderiales bacterium | reverse complement strand
GCGATCACCGCCGAGATCGGCCTGATGAAGGCGACCGAGCAGATCTCGGCGATGGAGATGATGGCGGTCGACCCGATCGCGCGCGTGGTCGCGCCGCGCTTCTGGGGCGGGGTGATCTCGATGCCGCTGCTCGCGGCGCTGTTTTCCGCCGCCGGCATCTTCGGCGGCTACCTCGTCGGCGTGCAGCTGATCGGCGTCGACCCCGGCGCGTTCTGGTCGCAGATGCAGGCCGCGGTCGACCTGCGCAACGACATTCTCAACGGCGTCATCAAGAGCGTGGTGTTCGGCGTCGCGGTCACCTGGATCTCGGTGTTCGAGGGCTACGACGCGGTGCCCACCGCCGAGGGCGTGTCGCGCGCCACCACGCGCACCGTGGTGACCTCGTCGCTCGCGATCCTCGCGCTCGATTTCGTCCTGACCGCGCTGATGTTCACCGGAGGCAGCCACTGACATGAACCGCTCGATGATCGATCTCTGGGTCGGAATCTTCGTCGCGGTGGGCTTCGCGGCGCTCTTGTTCCTCGCGCTGAAGGTGGGCAACCTCGCCACCTTCTCCACCGGCGAGACCTACGCGGTGCAGGCCAAGTTCGCCAACATCGGCGGCCTCAAGGTGCGCGGGCCGGTCAAGAGCGCCGGCGTGGTGGTGGGCCGCGTCGCCGATATCCGCTTCGACAACGAGAGCTACGAGGCGATCGTGTGGATGACCATCGACGCCCACTACCAGTTTCCGCGCGACACCACCGCCAAGATCCTCACCTCGGGGATCCTCGGCGAGCAGTACGTCGGGCTCGAGGCCGGGGGCGACGGCGTGATGCTCAAGCACAACGACCGCGTGCGCCTCACGCAGTCGGCGGTGGTGCTCGAGAACCTGATCAGCCAGTTCCTGTTCAACAAGGCGGCCGAGGGCAAGCCTCAAGAAAAATGAGGGCACCGTGACGCGGGTTGTTGCGGGGATGCTGCTGCTCCTCGCGAACGGATGCGCGACCTCGAGCGGCGAGGAGCGCGATCCGCGCGACCCCTTCGAGGGCTTCAACCGCGGCATCTACAGCTTCAACGAGACCGTCGACGTGTACGTGGCGCAGCCCGTGGCGCGCGCCTACGTGAAGGTCCTGCACCAGGAAATCCGCAGCCGCGTCGGCAACTTCTTTTCCAACGTCCAGGACATCTTCATCGGCGTGAACAACTTCCTGCAAGGGAAGTTCGTCGATGGTGTCAACGACTGGGCGCGCTTCACGTTTAACACCACGTTCGGCCTGCTCGGCATTCACGACGTGGCCTCCGAAATGGGACTGGAGAAGCACAACGAGGACTTCGGCCAGACCTTCGGCCGCTGGGGCGCCGGGTCCGGCCCGTACCTGATCCTGCCGTTCCTCGGCTCGAGCACCGTGCGTGACGGCGCCGGCCTCGCGATCGACTGGTGGGTGGCGCCGCTGACCGAGGTGCGGCCGATCGCGTTGCGCAATACGCTCTACGGCGTGTACTTCGTCAACACGCGCGCCGACCTGCTGGAGGCGGGCCGCATCCTCGAGGAGGCGGCGCTCGACAAGTACGTGTTCCAGCGCGACGCCTATCTGCAGCGCCGGCGCAGCCTGATCTACGATGGCAGCCCGCCGCGGGAGAAATACGAATGAAATACAGAATGAGAATTTTTCTGTTCAGCCTGGCTGCCCTGGCTTTCCCCGTGCCGGCGCAGGACACCGCGCCCGACGCGCTGGTGAAGAGCGTGACCCTCGAGGTCATCGACCTGATCTCGAAGGACAAGGACATCAAGTCCGGCAGCCGCGCCAAGCTGGTCGAGGTGATCGAGGCGAAGGTGCTGCCGCATTTCAACTTCACCGCGATGACCGCGCTCGCCATGGGGCAGAACTGGAACAAGAGCACCCCGGAGCAGAAGAAGCGCCTCACCGAGGAGTTCAAGACGCTTCTCGTGCGCACCTACGCGAGCGCGCTTGCCGCCTACAGCGAGCAGAAGTTCGACTTCCGGCCGCTGCGCGCCAAGCCGACCGACACCGACGT